>QHTY01000294.1 GCA_003220985.1 Gemmatimonadota bacterium | reverse complement strand
CCGCCTGGCGAAGGCATCGGCCGCGGGCGAACGCGTGCTCGATCTGCTCGACCGGGTCCCCGACGTGCGGGACCTGCCGGGGGCCGTGCCCGCTCCGCCGCTGCGCGGCGCGGTGCGCTTCGAAGCGGTCTCGTTCGCCTATGAACCCGGCCGGCCCGCGCTGGACGAGATCGCGTGCGACGCGCAGCCGGGCGAGCTCGTCGCGTTGATGGGTCCATCGGGGGGCGGCAAGACCACGTTCGTCAGCCTCATCCTGCGGCTCTACGATCCCACGGCGGGTCGCGTCTTGATCGACGGGCGGGACATCCGCGAGTACACCCTGGCGTCGCTCCGGCCGCAGATGAGCGTCGTGCTCCAGGACAGTCTGCTGTTCGCGGCGAGCATCCGTGACAACATCGCCTATGGCGCATCTGAGAAAGGGTCGTCGCCGGAGGCGATCGAGGCGGCGGCGCGGCTCGCCAATGCCGATGCTTTCATCCGCGCACTGCCGCAGGGTTACGACACCGTGATCGGCGAGCGCGGCGTGACGCTGTCCAACGGCCAGCGCCAGCGGATCGCGATAGCCCGAGCCGCGATCCGGCACGCTCCGATTCTCATCTTCGACGAGCCGACCACCGGTCTCGATCGCGAGAATGTGCAGGCGGTCAGCGAGGCAATCGCGCGGCTGGCGGAGGGGCGGACGACGTTTCTCATCACGCACGATCCCGCTCTGGCCGCTCGCGCGCACCGAATCCTGTACATGGAGGCGGGCCGCATGCGGCAGACGACGAGCCCGCCCCGCTACGATGCGGTCAACGCCTGACGCATCGTTCGTGCGCGCCGACGGGCGGCCCGTGCGTGTCGTGCCGGGCTTTCGCGAGCGTGTGCTCGGCTACCGCTCGTCGGTCACGCCGCGGCCGGAGTGGACGCCGGAAGAGTACGCGCGCGCCGCCGACAAGAAGCTCAAGCGGGCACGCCGTCTGGTCGCGGCCGTGGAGCGGCGACACGGAAGGTTGGATCGCAGCGCCGTGCTCGACGTTGGCTGCGGCGACGGCATCAACTGCCTGGCGATGGCAGACCTCGCGAAAGCCCGTGTCGTGGGCGCGGATCTCCGGCTGCCGCTGTGCGAGGCCACGGAAGCGGGCGCCCAAGCGCGCCGGCTCGCCGGTCTCGTGCTCGCGCAGCTCGGCGACACGCAGCACGCCAGCGTTCGCTTTACCCGCGCCGACGCCACGACGCTGCCGTTCCCCGGCGGCAGTTTCGACGTGCTGCTGTCGCGCTCCGCGCTCGAGCACATCGTCCCGGTGGAGCGGGCACTTGCCGAGATGGCGCGCGTGGTGCGTCCGGGCGGCGTCATCCATCATGCCGTCGATCCCTTCTATTGGCTCCGCGGCTGTCACAAGCGCGGCGTCGTGGACATCCCGTGGGCGCACGCCCGCCTCTCGCTCGAGGACTTCGATCGCTTCGTGACGGAGCGGGAGGGGGCGGCAGTCGCTGCGCAGCGCCGCGGCCGCTTGCAAACGCTGAATCGGCTGACGCTCGCGGAGTGGCGGGCCGCGATCGCGGCGGGACCGTTCGACATTCTGGAATGGACGGAAGAGCCGTCGCCGTTTGCTGCCCAGCTTCTCGAAGAGAATCCCGACGTGATCGATACGCTCGCGCACGGCGTCGAGCCACGGGACCTGGTGATCGGCCGCCTCGAGTTCTGGCTCAGGGTGAGGAAGTCGTGATCGCGCCCGACGCGCGGATGCCGCTGCTGTCCCGGGCGCTCGATCCCACAGAGATCGAACGGGTGCTGCACCGCCTCGCCAGCTGGGAGGGAGCGGCCGTGCGCGCGATCCGCGCGGTGCGGTACAAGCCGGGGCGCCGCTGCCTGATCGAGTACGACGTCGCGCAGCCGTCGTCCGAGGTCGTGACGCTGGTCGGCAAAGCGCGGGCGCGCGGCGCCGACCACCGCACGTTCGAGCTGCTGCGCGAGCTGCGCCGCCGCGGATTCGACGAGAACGCCGTCGATGGAATCTGCGTCCCGGAACCGATCGCGGTCGTTCCCGAGCTAGGGCTGTGGCTGCAGTGCCAAGTCCGAGGCGTGCCAGCGATGGAAGGCCTTGCCGGAGCGAACGGCCTCGCGGTCGCGCGCCGGCTCGCGGAGGCGGCTCACAAGCTCCACGTCGTGGATGTGCCGGCGCGGCGCGAGCACACCGTGGCGGACGAGCTCCGCATCCTGCACGAACGCCTCGATGCGCTCGCGGCCCAGCGGCCCGACTTGGGGGGAGTGCACCGCTTGGGGCGGCTGCTCGCTGCTTGTGACCGGCTCGCCGCCACGATACCGGCGCCCGAGCCGTGCGGGATCCACCGCGACTTCTATCCAGACCAGGTGCTGGTCGCCGGCGAACGTCTCTACCTCCTCGACTTCGATCTGTACTCTCATGGCGACCCGGCGCTCGATATCGGCAACTGCATCGGTCACATCACGGAGCAGGCGGTGCGCACCCGTAGCGATCCGCGAGCGCTCGCGGATCGCGAAGCGGCGTTGGAAGACCGCTTCGTCGCGCTCACCGGCGAGCAGACGCGCCCTGCCGTGCGGGCGTACGCGTTGCTCACGCTGGCGCGGCACGTCTCGCTGAGCGCGCAGCGCGTCGACCGCCAAGCGTTCACCGGGCGGCTGCTCGAGCTGTGTGAAGAGAGACTCGCATGTTGACACTGCTCGTCGTACTTGCCACGCAGACGGGAAGGACCGCCATCACGGACACGATTGCGGGCGTGGTGAGCGGGCCCGGCGGCAGGCCGTTGGCCGGGGCGATCGTGCAGGTGACCTCAGCGGTCACGGGCCTGTCCCGCTGGCAGACGAGCGACGCCGCCGGCCGGTTCACGATCTATTTCCCCGGACGCGCGCAGTACCAGCTCACCGCGTATTACTTCGGGCTGGTGCGGGGACCGGTGGTGCCGTTATGGGTGCGCGACGACGCCCGAGCGGCGAGCATCCGGCTGGACCTGGCGGGTTTCGCAAACCCGATCGATACGATTCTCCGGCGTTACGGTGTGCTCGGACTGACCGGCGATCAGATCACACGGCTGCGAGAGGTCGCCGCGTCGACCAACTCGTTCGCCCTGCCGGAGCTAGAGCGCGTGCGCAACATTCTCACCGCATCCCAGTGGTCTCGACTCTCCACCGAGCTCGTGCCCGCCGCTGCGATGCCACGGCAGGCACGCTCCGCCGCGCTGGTCCCCGCCGACCCCGCGCCTCCCGCCGCCCAGCGCCAAGTCCCAGTTCCCAAGCGCCCAGACTTGACGCTGTACACCGGCGTGTCCACGGTCTACGAGACCAACCTCACCCACGCTCCGGCGGGCCTCGACGCCTACGGCGTGTTGCTCGGCGTGGGGGGAGATTTCCGCTATCGCGCGCGGCACACCACGCTCGAGGCGCAGTACGACGGCGTGTTTCGCCGCTACACCGGCACCGATCTCTGGAATGTGCCCGGGCACGACGCGAGCGTCGCGCTCTCGCACCGCGTGGCGCGGCGGTGGGCCGTCGGCGCCGAAGCAGGGATCGCACTCAACGGGTCCGCCGAGGACCGCGTGCTGCGCAATGAGTACACCGCGGAGGCGAACCTCGAATACCGCCTCACCGGGGCGAGCCGAGTTGAGGTCTACAGCGTGTACATGCTGAAGCGCTATCCCAATCCGACCGGCAACAATGCCAGCGATCCGCGCGTGGGCCTCAAATACCGGCGTGTGCTCGGTGCCAGCGGTACCTGGGGCGTCGGCGGCCGCTACGACTACAACGGTGCCGACAGCTCC
>QHTY01000293.1:8076-19833 GCA_003220985.1 Gemmatimonadota bacterium | reverse complement strand
CACCACAGATTGACGTTGATGCCGAGCGAGCGCTCGTACACCGCGGCGGGTGAGACAAGTCCGTAGATCACCAGCATGGCGCCGATGATCGTGAACATCCCACCAATAGGAAATCGCACGTCGAGTCTCATGTCCGGATCACCAGAAGATCACGTTGAGTAAGGTCGAGACGACCAGAATGGCCACCCCCAGCGTGACCGGCCGCTTGTACCACGGCATCGAGCCTTCCTGGATACGCGGCGTGAGCGAGTAAACCAGGCCGCGCAGCTCGTCGTCGGTCTTGGTGCGCTTGGTGAACAGTGAAATCAGCAGCGTGGCGACGAAGCAGCCGGTCCACGCGAACAGCGCGGTCCAGAAGTTCAATGCCATCTCGCTCGGGTAGGTGTGCAGCACTGCCCCGAGAAAACCGCCCTTGATGCCGGGCACCGCTCCCCGCGGGAGCGTGAGTCCATAGTGGAGCGCCGCGGTAATCGTCCCGGTCAGCAGGCCATAAAAGGCGCCGTGCCCCGTTGTGCGGCGCCAAAACATCCCTAGCAGGAATGTCGCGAACAGTGGACCGTTCACAAACGAGAACACGAGCTGCAGCATGTCGAGGATGTTGTTGAACCGCGTCGCGGAGTACGCGGCCAGCACGCTCGCGACGATGCCGAACACCGTGGCCGCGTGCCCGACGCGCAGGTAATGCGCGTCCGTCTGGCCCGGGCGGATATGCGTCTGATAGATGTCGTACGTCCACACGCTGTTGAATGCGGTGACGTTGCCCGCCATCCCGGACATGAAGGACGCCATCAAGGCGGTGAGACCGAGCCCCAGCAGTCCTGTCGGCAGGTAATGCGCCAGCATCATCGGGATCGCGAGGTTGTAGTTGGGCTGGCCGTCGTCCCCGATCGGGAGAAACCCTCCGCGACTCGCGTGCAAGCCGATCGCCAGCATGCCTGGCAGGATCACGAGCGCCGGCATCAGCATCTTGGGAACGGCAGCGATCAGCGGCGTGCGGCGCGCCGCCGTCATCGACCCCGCGGCCATCGCGCGCTGCACCACCAGAAAGTCGGTGCACCAGTAGCCGAACGACAACGCAAAGCCCAGCCCCATCACCAGCCCGAACCACTCCATCCCCATCGGATTGTGACTGGGCGAATCCATGTACTTCCAGGAGTGGGTCCACGCACCCGGCTCGAAGCCGGCGTTGGTCGCGACGGTGGCGAGCTTGGCGGTCAGGCCGCTCCACCCCCCCACGTCTTTCAGGCCCAGCAGCACCAGTGGGAGGAAGCCGAGGACGATGAGAAAGAATTGCAGGACCTCGTTGTAGATCGCGGAGGTCAGTCCGCCGAGGAAGATGTACACGAGGACGATCACGGCCGAGAGGATGATGCTGCCGTGGAAGCTCCAGCCGAGGACGAGCTCGAAGAGCTTGGCGAGCGCGTACATCGAGATGCCGGACGAGAAGATCGTCATGATGGCGAACGTGATGGCGTTCAGCCCCCTGGTCTTCTCGTCGAATCGCAGCTTCAGATACTCGGGGACCGAGCGCGCGCGCGAGCCGTAGTAGAACGGCATCATGAACAGCCCGACGAAGACCATCGCCGGCATGGCGCCGACCCAGTAGAAATGGCTCGTCATGATGCCGTACTTGGCGCCGGACGCCGCCATGCCGATCACTTCCTGCGCGCCAAGGTTCGCCGAGATAAAAGCGAGGCCGGCGATCCACGCTGGAATCGACCGGCCCGAGAGGAAAAAGTCCTCGCTGCTCCGAATGACTCGTCGCAGTGCCCAGCCGATGCCGAGCACAAAGACGAAGTAGATGATCAGGATCGCATAGTCGATCCCGCCGAGATGAATCTGCTGCAGTTAGTGCGACCCCTTCGTCTTGATCACGATCACGCCGTTCGCTCCGCGCACGCCGTACTGCGCCGTGCTGGACGGATCCTTCAGCGCCGTGATGGACTCGACGTCGTGCGGGTCGAGCCAGGCCAACCGCCCCTTGGCGACGTCGGTCGGCACACCGTCGATGACGAACAGCGGCTCTTGCCCCGAATAGAAGGACGTCGGCCCGAACATGCGGACGACCATGCCGCCGCCCGGCAACGCCGTGACGGTCACGCCGCGGAGCCGGCCCTCGAGCAGCTGTTCGACGGAGGTGGCATGCTGCCGCGACGACTCGCGCGTGTTCATCGTGGTGGCGGTCGCCGGCGGCTGGGCCGGTGAGGGTGCCGGTTCGGGCACACCGGGATACGAACGATGGCACGCGAGAGCAGCACCGATGATGGCGACGGACGGCAGGATGCGCATTGGGTACCAGTTCATTGGGACCCCCTTGTTACCGCAATATGCCGAATTCACAGACCGTTCGCGAATGGTACGCGGCCGTGGGGCGGAGGATCGTAGCAGGGAAAGCGGGCCGGTTCGGCGCATCGGGAAAGTGCTGCGTTTCGAGGCAGAGCCCGCGGCGATAGCCGGTGTACAGTTGCACACCGGGTTCTGTCGTTTGGACCGTAAGCGTCCGACCGGATTCGGGATCGACCACGTGGGCTCGTCCGCCGGCGCGCAACACGTAGTTGTGATCGTACAATCCCCCCCGCCGCGCGCCGATCACGGTCGGTGAGCGGAAGTCGAAATCGGTCCCGGCGACGGGCATAATCTCGCCCGTCGGAATCAGGTTCTCGTCGACCGGCGTGATCGCATCGGCATCGATCTGTAGCACGTGCCCCGACACATCTCCCTCGCCCGCCAGGTTGAAGTAGCTGTGCTGTGTAAGATTGATCGGCGTCGGCTTGTCCGTCGTGGCGAAATAATCGACGATCAGCTCGTCAGTGTATAGGTGACTCGGACGTCCAAGGTCCCAGGATAACCCTCTTCCCCGTCAGGACTCGTGTAACGAAGCTCGAGGGCTGCTGCGTCGCACGCCGCACGCCACACGCGCTGATCGAAACCTGTCACGCCACCGTGCAGATGATTTGCTCCGACATTTGCGGCGAGTCGATAGGTCGTTCCGTCGAGTATGAATTGCGCGCCCGCGATCCGGTTCGCGCAGCGTCCCACGATCGCGCCGAGATACCGCGGATTAGGCCGATACTCCTCGACCGTGTCGAAGCCGATCACGACATTGGCCCGGCGTCCCTGCCGGTCGGGAGCCAGCAGCGACATGATGATGCCGCCGTAATTGGTCGCGCGAAGCTCGAGGCCGTTCGCGTTCTGGAGCGTGAAGACGTCGGTTACGGACGTTGGGGGACCGTGAACAGATACGCGTGACGCGGCGCCAGGCGCCTGACGAGCGGGGCACGCAGGGTGTAGGGCGTCTTACCCAGGTTAGCGGCGACAAGGACGGCCTCGGTGCTGTCTCGCCTGATGTAGGCGAGAATGGCCTCGTTGTCCGTTGGCACCGGCACCAGCTCACCATTCCGCAGCGCGGAGCTCTTGAGACGCTCACGCAGCAGGCGGCGATAAAAACTCAGCAGCGAGCCGGAGGCGCGACTCTCCCGCGCCACATTGGTGGTCAGAGAATCGGCCTGCCCCGCCTCCCACGGCTTGCCGCTCGTGAAGCCCGCGGAGGTCCCTGTCCATTGCATTGGGGTACGCAAGCGCTCGTCCGGCTTGTCGCCGGTCATCCCGATCTCCTCGCCGTAATAGATGAAGGGTACGCCCGGCAGCGTGAGGAGAATCGTTGCCGCGATCTTGGCGCCGGCGGTGTCGTTGCCGAGCGCGGTCATCGTGCGCGTCTGATCGTGATTGCGCTGGAAGGGCGCCCAGCGCCACGCCGGCTCGGCGCGCTGAAACTGCTCCACACTCGGGAGCAAACCGCCCGCTTTGCCGGTCCGCACTGCCTCCATCAACGCTTCGGATATGGGAAAGGCGAAATAGGCGTCGAGCTGGTCGGGATAGTATGTGAGAATCACGTCGGTATTGTCCCACACTTCGCCGATCGTGTACGACTGCGGCGCGATGCCGCGGACGTATTGGCCGAAGTCTCGCAGCACGGCGTGCGTCCCCGGGGTGTTGGAGACCTCGTTGCCCGCCTCGACCAAGTGCCGCACCGCATCGAGCCGGAATCCATCCACGTGCATCGAATCGAGCCAGAAGCGTGCCACCCGCTTCATCTCCTCGAGCACGGCGGGATTCTCGTAATTGAGGTCCGGCATCCCGCTCCAAAACAAGCCGAAGTAGTACTCGTCGCGCACCGGTGACTTGTGCCAGTTGTTGCCGGGCGTCTTGGACCAGCGATACCAGCCGCGATGCGGCGCCGTCGTGTCGCGCAGCGCCTCTTGAAACCAGGGATGTTCGCTCGAGGTGTGGTTCAACACGAGGTCGACGAGCACGCGGATCTTGTGCTGGTGCGCGGCAGTGACGAACGCCTTGAAGTCGTCGTTGGTGCCGTAATCAGGCTCGACCTTGTAATAGTCGGTGACATCGTACCCGTGATAGCTGGGCGACTCCGCGACCGGCATGAGCCAGACGCAGTCCGCGCCCAGGCCGGCGATGTAGTCGAGCTTCTGGGTGAGCCCCCGCAGATCGCCGATCCCGTCGCCGTTCGAATCGTAGAACGAGCGGACGAATACTTCATAGCAGACGTTCGGATGCGCCGAGACCTGCAGCAGCAGGGCGAGTATTGGTAGCATGGTCAGTAGCCCTCTGCCGTCAGCCATCTGCCATCGGTTTGCTGACGGCTGATGGCAGATGGCTGATGGCTCAAGGAACCAGCTCAAACACCGCTTCTTGCCCTTCGACCGAATTCGGACCGACAAACACCCGGAACGTGCCCGGCTCGACAACAGGCTTCATGTCGAGCCCAATGAACCAGAGATCGCGCACGGCCACCCGCAGATCCACGGCCCGCGATTCGCCGGGTTTTAGCGTCACCCGCCGAAAAGCCTTCAGCTCACGGAGGCGTGGCGCCACGCTCGCAACCTCATCGCGCACGTAGAGCTGGACCACTTCCGTGCCTTCCCGGCTGCCGGTGTTTGTGACTGTGATGGTCGCAGTGACCGTATCGCTCACGCGCGCGCGGGCGGTGTTGAGCTTGAGATTGCTGTAGCCGAACGTCGTATACGACAGCCCAAAGCCGAACGGATAGCGTGGCGTCACGGGGACGTCGATGTATTTCGACGTGTACTTGTTGTTCACATCCGGCGGCCGCCCGGTGTTGCGATGGTTGTAGTAGAGCGGAATCTGGCCGAGCACGCGCGGGAACGTGACCGGCAGCTTGGCGCTCGGGTTCACGTCGCCGAACAGCACATCCGCCGTCGCGTTCCCCGCCTCGACGCCGAGGAACCACGTCTCGACGATTGCAGGTACGTGATCCGAGGCCCACGGCAGGATCAGCGGCCGGCCGTTTATGAGGACGAGCACGACCGGTGTTCCCGTCGCCGCGACCGCCTCGAGCAACTGCTCCTGTACGCCGGGAAGATCGAGCGCGGACCGGCTGGCCGCCTCGCCGCTCATGTCGCCGCGCTCGCCGAGGACGAGGATGGCGACCTTGGCCTGACGCGCCGCAGCGACCGCCGCGGTGAATCCCGCCGTCGAGGTATCCTCGACGCCGGCACCTTGTGCGTAGACCACCTGCACTCCTGACGCCCGACTCCTGATTCCTTGCAGTACAGTCACGACGTCGGCCGCCTGCCCCTGCGTGTGCCAGGGGCCGAGCGGCTCTTCCTTATTGTCGGCGAGGGGGCCGATGACGGCGATCGTGCCGGCCCTGGGGTCGAGCGGCAGCAGCGACCGCTCGTTCTTCAGCAACACGATCGACTCGCCCGCTACCCGGCGCGCTATCGCCCGCAGCTCGGCGTTGGGGGGCGCGGTCCGCACCCGATAGGGATCGCGGAACAGGCCGAGGCGCTGCTTGGCGCGCAGGATGTGCATGACCGCGGAATCGACGAAGGCCATCGGAATGCGATTGGCGCGCAGCAGCGCGGCAATCGAGTCGGCATAGATACTGCTCTGCATGTCCATGTCGACGCCCGCCATGAGCGCGCGCCTCCCTGCCTCTGCTTGCGAGCCCGCGACGCCGTGCTGAATCAATTCCGCGATCGACGTCCAGTCACTCACTACGAATCCCTTGAATCCCCACTCGTGGCGCAGCACCGTGCCGGTGAGCCAGGCGTTCCCGGAGGCTGGCACGCCGGCGATGTCGTTGAACGCGGACATAAGACTGGCGACGCCGGCGTCGACGGCCGCCTTGAACGGCGGCAGGTAGATCTCGCGCATCGTGCGCTCGGAGATCTCTGTCTCGTTGTAGTCGCGACCCGCCTCGGCGCCGCCGTAGCCGGCGAAGTGCTTCGCGGTGGCGAAGATCGTTTGCTGGAACCCGCGCACGCGCGCGGCGGCCATCATCGACCCTAGAAATGGATCCTCACCCGAACCCTCGGCGATGCGACCCCAGCGCGGGTCGCGCGCGATGTCTACCATGGGCGCGTAGGTCCAGTTGATCCCGAACGCCGCGGCTTCCTGTCCCGCCGCGCGCGCGGTCGCTTCCGCGGCATCGGGATCGAATGAGCTCGCTTCGCCGAGCGGGATCGGGAAGATCGTGCGATAGCCATGGATCACATCGAGGCCAAAGAGCAGCGGGATTTTGAGCCGCGACTCGGTCACCACGATGCGCTGGACCGGCGTGGTGTTCTCGGCACCGATGACGTTGAACAGCCCGCCCAACTTCCCCGCGCGCACCAGCTGCATCTGCTCTGGTGAGGCGCGCCCGTTGGCCGACAGCAGATTCAGTTGGCCAAGTTTTTCTTCGAGGGTCATGCGCGCGAGGAGAGAGTCGAGATTCTGCGCGGCGGCGGGTGTCGCCAGCAGTAGCGTCAGCAGCAGGCTACGCAACATTCCGAGTCTCCGGGCGCAATGAGCCTTGAAGTTACGGCTCAAAACGCGACAACGTGAAGGCCTAGCGTCCCGGGTGGGCGCGGGTGAAGTTACCGGCAACTGCCCCGATCTCACGGGAGATGATCCATGTTGCGTCATCGTTCTCTGTGGTTCGTCTGCATCAGTCTGCTGTTCCTCCCTCCGTCAGTCGCTGCACAAACCACCACCGGCACCGTTCGCGGCTACGTCAAGGATCAGAATGGGACAGCTGCCGCCGATGCCGAAGTGCAGGCGCGGCAGGTGGAGACCGGCATCGTGCGAAGCACGACCGCGCACGCCGACGGTTCATACATCCTTCCCGGCCTGACGCCCGGCAATTACGAAGGTGACCGTGCAGATCGGCGCGACGCAACTCGTGGACTTTACGGTCCAGGCCGGTGCGGTCGAGCTCCAGGCAGTCACGGTCCAGGCGGCGCCCGTCGTGGAGCTCCGAACGTCGGAAGTCGCGACAAACGTAACTCCGCAACAGATCCAACAGCTCCCGACCCCGAGTCGGAACTTCCTGGATCTCGCGGCGCTTGCGCCCGGCGTCGTTGTCTCCGAGGATCGCGTCAACTCAATCGGGTTCCGTACCTTTTCCGCCGGCGGCAGCACCGCAAACCAGGTGAACGTGTTCGTCGACGGGACGAGTCTCAAAAACGACCTCACAGGCGGTGGAGTGGCGGGTCAGGATGCGAGTCGCGGCAATCCGTTCCCGCGTAATGCGATTCAGGAATACCGCGTCATCTCGCAGAACTTCAAGGCGGAGTACCAGAAGGCATCCAGCGCCGTCATTTCGGCGACGACCCGCTCGGGCGGCAACACCTGGACCGGGAACGCGTTCTTCGGCTATCAAAACAAGGGCCTCGTGGCGCTTGACACCCTTCAGGAAGCCCAGGCGCGGGCTAATCCCAACTTTGAAAAACCGGCCTTTACGCGCTCGCTGGTGGGGTTGAGTGCGGGCGGACCGATTCAGCGCGACAAGCTGTTCTTCTTCGGCTCCTATGAGGGCAACTACCAGGATCGGTCGAACTTCGTGAACCTCACGCCCCCGACTGGGTTTGGGGCGGCGCTCGATTCGGTGAACCTCGCGGGGTACAACGGCAACTTCACGTCACCGTTCCGCGAGACCCTGGTGTTCGGCAAGCTGACGTACGCGGTGAACGCGAACTCCTCTCTGGAAGTGAACTTCAACAATCGGCACGAGACGGATGTGCGGGACTTCGGGGGAAGCCGCACTCTCGCGGCGGCAAATGACTTCCGACAAAACGTGTCGATCGGACAGGTGAAGTACAATCGCGTCTCGGGCGGCTGGTTGAACGAGGCCAAGGTGGATTACTCCCGCTTCCAGCGAAACCCTTCACCGACCACTTCGGGGGCGATCGCACGGATCTATCACTACCAAGGCCAGGATGCGTGGCTGGGCAGCGATGTGAGCGTGCAAGACTTCATTCAGCGACGACTGGGATTCCGTGACGACCTCACCTACAGCGGCAAGCAGCAGCACGTGTTCAAGGGTGGGGTGAGCGTCGACCTGGTCAACTACCACATCAACAAACTGAACGACGGAGTGCCCAAGTTCGAGTGGGCCGACACGATCAACACCAACTGCTGGTGCAGAGGCGGAAATGCTCCCACGCTGGTCTACAGCTACAACCACCCGTACCAGTTGACCTATGCAACGGGTGCGGGTCTGGTTGATGTCAAGAACACACAGATCGGAGCGTACCTTCAGGACGACTGGTCTCCGACGACCCGCCTGACCCTGAATCTTGGTATTCGTTGGGACTTCGAGTCTCGAATGATCAACACCGACTACGTAACGCCGCAGTGGGTAGCGGATACCCTCACCCGCTACAACGACTCGTTACCGGTCCCGCTGGACTTGAGTCGCTACATCAGCACGGGGAGCAACCGCAAGCCGTTTTACGGGGCGTTCCAACCGCGGCTCGGCTTCTCGTACGCGCTCGATAGGGACAATGTCACCACGGTATTCGGCGGCTGGGGCCTCTACTACGACCGGTCGCTGTTCGACTTCTCGGTGGACGAGATCCAGAAGCTCACCCGGCCCACGTATATCACCCGCTTCGACAACGGCACCGCCACCCCTGGGGCGGTCCCATGGCAGAACAGCTATCTGACGGCTGACACCACCGCCGTCAGCAGCCTCGCGCGAAGCACCGGTCAGCCGGAAGCATTTCTGATCGACAACGAGACGAAGGCGCCGAAATCACAGCAGTTCAGTCTCGGCGTGCGGCGTGTATTGGGACCGTGGGTGGCCGCGCTCTCGTATCAGGGCCAGCGCGGTACGGATCTTTTCATGTACAACTCCGGCAACTTCGGGTACAATTCCGCCGGACTGTGCTGCACCAGCTTCAACATCGGGGCGCACGGGATCCGGAACATCATCTACTCCACGAACGACGGGAAGACCTGGTACGACGCGCTCTCGCTCCAGTTGGACCGCCCGTACCGACCGTCCAGCGGTGGGATCGGCTGGGGTGCCGGCCTCGTTTATACGTATGCGCAGCGGTCGGTGGCAGGCATCGATGTCCTCGGTGAGTTCGCTGGGTCTTTCCCGTTTGGATTTCCCAAGGCCAACGGGATCGCCAAGCACACCGACCTCGGCGGTAGCGACGAGCGGCACCACGTGGTCGGCAATTGGATCATGGACATGCCCTACCTGTTCGGGATCCAGTTCAGCGGCTTGATGACGCTCGGCAGCGGCGCCCGGATCGATGTCGGCACGGCCCCGCGTTTCGGCGGAGTCGTAGATTCCACGTACTTCCCGGGCGGATTCTCGCCGCCGCAGCGGAACTTCCTCTTCTTGGGTGGCTGGGCTTATCGGCGGGTCGACATCAAGCTTCGCAAGGACTTTCCAAAAATCTCCGGCACGAATGTGGGCGTGACGGTGGACGTCTTCAACGTCTTCAACTTCCAAAACCTGGGCGACTACAACATCACGGTTTTCCCGACACAACACGCCTTTACCGTCGGCCCGCCACGTCAAGTGATAAGTGATCCGCGACGCGCACAGATCGGCGTCGAGTACACATTCTGACCCTACGTCGTAGCCGTTTCACAGCTGCCGTCTTTGCCCTCGCCCTCGGAGCCTGTTCCCACAACTCCGGGGGCCCGGGCACCCCGCCCGACACCGTCGCTTTCCTCGATACCCTGCAGCACAAAACCTTCAACTTCTTCTGGGATCTGACGCCGGCTGCCAACGGCCTCACCCCTGACCGCTGGCCCACACCGTCGTTCTCGAGCATCGCCGCCGTCGGGTTCGCGCTCACCGCCTACCCGATCGGCGTGGAGCACGGCTGGATCACGCGCCCGCAGGCCGCCGCTCGCACCCTGGCGACCCTGCGCTTTTTCTGGACGGCACCGCAGGACTCCGCCGGGCCCAACACGACCGGCTATCGCGGCTTCTTCTATCACTTCCTGGACATGAGCACCGGCCGCCGTTTTCAAACGGTCGAGCTGTCCACGATCGACACGTCATTGCTGCTGGCCGGGATTCTGTTCGCGCAGAGCTACTACAATCAGAGCGACACGACCGAACAGCAGATCCGCGCGCTCGCCGACTCGATCTACTTCCGCGTGGACTGGAAATGGGCCGAAGCTCGGCCGCCCGCGGTCAGCATGGGCTGGCACCCGGAGAGCGGCTTCATCAACGCCGACTGGATCGGCTACAACGAGGGCATGATTCTCAACATCCTCGCCCTCGCCTCACCGACCCATCCCGCCGACTCGGCAGCGTGGAGCGCGTGGGTGAGCGGCTATCAATGGGGCAGCTATTACGGCCAGTCGTTCGTGCAGTTTGCGCCGCTGTTCGGCCACGAGTACTCGCACGTCTGGATCGACTTCCGGAATATCGCGGACGACTACATGCGCGGCCGCGGCATCGACTACTTCGAGAACTCGCGGCGCGCGACGCTCTCCCAACGCGCGTACGCCGTCGTGAATCCCGGCGGCTGGAGCGGCTACGGCGGCAGCGTCTGGGGCCTGACCGCGTGCGATGGGCCGGCGAGCAAGACGCTCACGCTGGGCGGTCGCAGCCGGCAGTTCCATACCTACTTCGCCCGCGGCGCCGCATTGAACGACGAACGCGACGACGGCACGATCTGCCCGACCGGCGTCGGCGGTGCCGTGCCGTTCGCACCCGAGTTCGCGATCCCCGCCCTACTGACGATGCGGCAGACCTACGGCAACCGCCTGTTCTCGACCTACGGCCTTCTGGATGCGTTCAATCCAACGTTCACCGCGAGCGGCCAGCAAGAAACCGGCACCGTCGATCCCACGCTCGGCTGGTTCGACGTCGACTACCTCGGCATCGATCAGGGCCCGATCCTCGCGATGATCGAGAACTTCCGCAGCGACCTCGTGTGGCGTGTGATGCGAGGGAATGCACACATCGTTCGGGGACTCAAGAGAGCTGGGTTCACGGGTGGATGGCTGCCATAATAGGGAATTGTGGATTGCGGATTGAGGATTGCGGATTCTGCAACGGAAGGTCGAGTGTGTCGGGACGCCTCAATGAACAAATCCGCAATCCGCAATCGGCAATCCGCAATACCGTGATCCCATGTCCACTCTTCTAGCGTCGCTAGCCGGTCTTCCCAATGCCGCCGAACCTGTGCCTGGCTGGGTGACAGGTGGTCAACCCACTGAACAACAGCTCAAGGCTTTCAAGGCGGCGGGGGGTGAGGTGGTGCTCGACAATCGCGACCCGATGGAGCCGCGCCCTTTCGATGAGCCCACCGCCGTGCGTGCCGCCGGACTGGAGTACATCAGTCTTCCCATCATCCACGGCGCCGTCACGACTGATACGATGAAGCAGATGTACACGGCTGTGAAAAAGCTGGAAGGACGCAAGGCGCTGCTACACTGCTCGAGCGGCAACAGAACGTCGGCGGCTTTGATTCC
>QHTY01000293.1:3979-7955 GCA_003220985.1 Gemmatimonadota bacterium | reverse complement strand
AAATCCCCTCAGCGTCTCGGCGTCTCGACGTCTCTTGTGTCTCACGCCTTCGGTTCCTCCTTCCCTCCTGCATAACGGTGCCAGTACATCCTCATCTCACTGATCTTGCCGTCCCTAGTCTCACAAAAGATTGACCCCCGTGCATCGACCGGTTCCCCGGTTCGCCGCCGCCGGAACGTGCACCGGAACTCGGTCGCAAACCACGGTCCCGCCACGTAGATCTCCCCTGACTCGAAGTTCGTTTCGGCTTGATACAGGGGAATGTCCTTCCAGTAGGCCCGGATCGCCGCCACGCCGCGGTCGGGAGCACTGAAGGGCGTCTCGAGAAAGACGGCGTCCTCCGAAAAGACGGCGCAGATGGCGTCGACGTCGCCACGCTCCCAGCCCTTGCCGAATGCATCAATCAGCGCTCTATAATCGCCATTCATGCGCGCAAATATACTCCTCGTCGCGCTTCTGAGTCTCAGCTGCCGGCCCGCGGCGGATGAGGGATTTACGCTGCTGTTTCTGGGCCGCTCGCCCGCGGCCCGGGTCGGCCGCTATTCCTGGGCGCCCGACGCGCCACACAGCCGGCTGATCGCGTTCGACGGAGACCTTCACGTCGTTCGCGCGGTCACCAACCCACGAATTTCCAGCCCCGTAGCCATTGCCCCATATCCCGGCTCCAGGCTCCTAATCACGGAGCGCACCGGTGAGGGCGTCGTGTTCGACACGGCGGGCAAGCCGGTGCGCGAGTGGGAAAGCCCGTTTCCCGCATCGCTCTACGCGACGGAGGGAACACGGATTCTCGCCTCCCGCTCTCCGTACTTCGTCCAGTTCATCGCCGAAGACGGCAGCGTGCCACTCCTCTGGCTGCTCGACACGCTGGGGCACCGCCGTCAGGGCCTCGGCATCGCGCATGTACCCGACATTCGCTATCTCGCCCAGCTCGAGAACGCGGGTCCCACGGTGCTGTCGCACGACGTCGTGTACTTCGCCCCCCTCGTGCACGACGAGATTCTCCGCCTCGACGGAACGGGCTCGCCCGTCTGGCGCAGCTCGCGCGCCCTGATTCCGCAAGAGCGCGATCCCGAGTTCGTACCGGGGCACGAGCGGCGGGTCGCGTATGCGATGGTCAACATCGCGATGACGACGGGGCCCGACGGCCGGCTCTACGTGCTCGGCGGTGAGGATTCAGCGGCGACCCGATTGCGGCTCGACGTGGTCAACCGCGAGACGGGCCAGATCGTCGCAGCCCGAGTCCTTGGCACTCCGGCGACGGCGATCGCCGTGAACCGTCATGGCCGGATTCGCGTGCTCGATCCCGCTGCCCTGATCGCGCAGATGCCCACGCAGGGGCGCGATCCGTTCGCACCGTCGTTCGCCTTGCCCGACCTCATGGGCAAACCGGTTCGCGTCGCGGACTACCGCGGCAAAGTCACGCTCGTGAATTTCTGGGCGTCCTGGTGCGCGCCCTGCCGGGAGGAATTCCCGCACATGGCGGAGCTGTACAGCGAGTTCAAGCGGGCCGACTTCGACATCGCCGCGATTTCGGACGACGTCAGCGGCAGCAAGATGCGCGCCTTCGTGCGTGAATTTCGCCCGCCATTCCCCATTCTCGTTGGCGGCGGGCGCATGAAGGCGGCATATCATTACCGCGGGCTGCCGTACTCCGTGCTGCTGGACCGGCACGGCCGCGTCATCGAACGCTTCTTTGGATTCGGCGGCGAGAACGAGTTTCGCCACCTGCGCGACCTCATCGCGAGGGAAATCGATGCTGATTCTGCTGCTGCTCGCTAGTCTGCAGGCTTCCGCCGGCGACTGGCCCGTGTATGGCCACGACGCGGGGGGCGCGCGGTTCTCGCCGCTCACGCGCATCACGCGCGGCAACGTCGCCCGGCTGCAGGTCGCCTGGACGTATCACGCCGGCATCCCCGACATGTCGAGCATGTCGCACCGGCCACCCGCGTTCGAGGTCACGCCGATCGTGGTGGACGGTACGATGTATGTCATCACCCCCACGGGCATCGTGGCGGCGCTCGATCCGGCGACGGGAACGGAGCGCTGGCGCTACGACGCGGGCGTGAATCCTCACGGCGGCTACGGCGACTTCGCGAGCCGAGGCGTCAGCTACTGGCGAGACAGTCGCGCCCCGGCGGCAGAGAAATGTGCGCGGCGCATCGTGGCTGCAACGATTGACGCGCGTCTGATGAGTTTGGATGCCCAGACCGGCAAGCTCTGCGAGAGCTTCGGTGCGGGCGGTGTGGTCGACTTGCGGAAGGGGCTGCGCGTGGCGCCAGACGAGTTCGCGTTTTACGAAGTGACCTCACCGCCGGCGATTGTGGGAGACCTGATCATTACCGGCTCCGCCATTGCGGACAACACCAACCTCGCGCCCGCGAGCGGGGAAGTCCGCGCGTGGGACGTGCGAACCGGCGCGCTGAAATGGTCGTTCGATCCCATCCCGCAAGATTCGACCGATCCGGCGTTCAAGACGTGGGAGCGATGGAGCACCCCGCGCACCGGCGGCGCCAACGTCTGGTCGGTGATTGTCGCCGATCCGGCACGCGACCTCGTGTTCCTGCCCACGACCACCCCCGCGCCAGACTACTTCGGCGGCCTGCGGCTGGGCGAGAACCGCTATGCGAATTCGATCGTCGCGCTGCGCGCCTCCACCGGCCGGATGGTATGGAACTTCCAGACCACCCATCACGACATCTGGGATTACGACAACGCGGCGCCGCCCGCGCTGGGCATGGTGACGCAGGGCGGCGTGAAGATCCCCGTGGTCATTCAGGTGCCCAAGACGGGGATGATGTACGTGCTCGAGCGGACGACCGGAAAACCGGTGTTCGCGGTCGAAGAGCGCCCGGTGCCGGCGAGCAGCGTGCCGGGGGAAGTGGCCTCCGCAACGCAGCCCTTCACCGCCGTGACGCCACCGCTCTCGCCTCTGCAGTACTCGGCAAACGACGCCTGGGGGCCCACACCGGAGGCGCAAGCGGCCTGCCGCATGCTGCTGGCAAGTCTGCGGAACGATGGGCCGTTTACGCCGCCCTCGCTGGAGGGAACGCTCGTTGTGCCCGGAAACATCGGCGGCGCGGCCTGGGGAGGCGTCGCAATAGATGAGACCAAATCGCTCGCGGTCGTGCCCGTAAATCGCCTTCCCGCCATGGTGCAGCTCTTCCGCCTCGAGGGGTTCAACGGCGACAGCCTGCGCGCATCGGATGCCCAACGCGGTCTGACAGATTTCGAGTACACGCGGATGCACGGCACACCCTACATTATGCGCCGGCGCCTGATCCTTGGTCCGACGGGCCTGCCGTGTGTGAAGCCCCCGTTTGGCTCCCTGGTGGCGGTCAGCCTCAAGACCGGTGCGATTGTCTGGAACGTTCCCCTCGGCACGATGGGCGGTTTCCCCGGCGCCGTGAATCTCGGGGGACCCATTGCGACCGCAAGCGGAATCGTTTTCATCGGCGCGACGCTCGAGCACGCGATCCGCGCCTTCGACGTCGAAACGGGGCGCGAGCTGTGGAAGGCGGATCTGCCCGCGGGTGCGCGCGCCACGCCGATGACTTATGAGGCGGGTGGGCGACAGTTCGTCGTGATCGCGGCGGGTGGTGGCGGTCCGTTCGGCGCCGGCGACGCGATCATCGCGTTTGCACTTCCGAAGTGAGCACCCTAACCTAGAGCGTGCCTGAGGAGACCGGTCCCCCGTCCCCCGTCCCCATTCCCGTCATTATCGATACCGATCCCGGGATCGATGATTGCCTGGCGTTGCTCCTGGCGCTCAACTCCCCCGAGCTCGACGTCCGCGGCATTTCGGTGTCGTATGGGAACACCACCATCGAGAACGCTTTCCGCAACGCGGTGGAAATTCTCCGCAAGGTGAAACGCGCCCCCCCCCCCTGGGTGCGCGTGCCCCTCGGCATCGGCGCGCGCCGGCCTCTCAAACGGCAGCTCCAGGTTGCGGACGACACGCACGGTCCCTCGGGGCTCG
>QHTY01000293.1:581-3792 GCA_003220985.1 Gemmatimonadota bacterium | reverse complement strand
GGCGACCGTGCTCGCCGCCGAGATCCCGACCGAGATGATCGGGCTGGACGTCACGCGCAAGATCGTCATCAAGGGGAATGAAGTCGAACGCCTCGCCCAGAGCTCGGCCTGGTTGTATGACGCGCTGCGCTTCTACGTCGAATTCCATCGCAAGCAGGAAGGATTGGACGGCGCGGTGATCAACGATGTCCTCGCGATTGCGTACCTGCTGCAGCCCGACATCCTGACCTTCAGCGATTTGCGGCTGAGCGTCAACCTCGAAGACGGACAGAGCCGCGGCAGAACCAAGCTCGACACCAAGGGATCATTCACACGCGTGGCGATGGAGGTGCAGGCGCCACCGGTGCGGCGCCTACTGTTCGAGCGCGTGCTGCCCACCGGCGCGATTGCCGAGGAGGCCATGGCGTGACGATTCCACGGAAGGTGGCCGTGATCGGCGGCGGGGACATCGGCGTCGGCTGGGCGGCACTGTGCGCGTCGGCCGGGTGGCCGGTGGCCATCTTCGACCTGAATCCGGCAACCATGGAACGCGCGTCGATCGAAGTCGAGCGGCGCACGCGCGCGCTGGTGGCCCTCGATCGCGCGCCCCAAGCAATCGTCGAGCGAGGCCTCACGGAGCTGGTTCGGACAGAGTTTCTCTCCGAAGCAATTCAGGATGCCGACTGGATCATCGAGGCGATTCACGAGGACGTCCTGGCGAAGCAAAAGCTCCTCGCGGCCATTGAACCGCTAGCGGGTGACGACGCACTCATCAGCTCCTCATCGAGCGGGCTCTCCCCGACGGAGATCTTCGGCAGGATGCGGCGGCTCGACCGTTGTCTCGTCACCCACCCCCTGAATCCGCCGGAGCTGATTCCGCTCGTCGAGGTCGTGCCGGAGGATCGTACATCAGCCGCCAGCATGAATCGCGCGGTGGAGTACCTGCGCTCTCTTGGCCGCTTTCCCATCGTCCTCAAGAAGGCGATACCCGGTTATGTCGTTGGCCGCATCGCGGCTGCGGTGTGGCGCGAATGCATCGACCTCGTCTTGCGTGGCGTAATCAGCGTGGACGAGCTCGACCGCGCCGTGTCGCTGGGTCCCGCGATCGGCTGGGCTGCCGCCGGCCCCCACCTCACCTACCACCTGGCGGCCGGGGAGGGCGGCATCCGCAGCTTCACGCAGCACCTCCTGGCGAGCTTCGAGAGCTGGTGGCAACAGCTCGCCCACTGGGCGCAGCTCGATCCCGAGCAGCAGCGGGCGCTGGTACAGTCGATCGAACGGGCCTACAAAGGGAAGGTCGAGTTCCTGCGCGAGGCGCGCGACCGCCGGCTCAGCGCGATTCTCAGGGCCCTGGAGCAGGCGCGCGCACCATCAGGATCGGAATCCGGCTGACGTGTCGCAATGCTGTCGCGGTGGTGCCATGAACCACATCGCTCAGCAAGGAGTGCCCATGCGTCGCCATTGCGATGAGATCGACCTTCTCCCGCTCCGCCGTCGCGGCGATTTCCGTCGCCGGATCCCCGGCCCCCAGCACCGCATCCACGTCGATCCCTGCCTGCCGTAGCTCCTGGGACATCCGCTCCAGATAGGCCCGGTCCTCTTTCATCTCCTGCGACTCGCGCAGGTTGAGCTGCTCCATGTTGCGCGCCGCCCACCCATCGGCGACATGCAGCAGTAGGACCTGGGCACCGAGGAGCTTCGCGAGACCGCCGACGTGCGTGAGTATGGCGGCGTCGGCCGGGCCATTTTCGAGCGGCACCAGGATGCGCTTGTACATCAGCTGACCCAGCCGCCGAAGACCCGTACCAGCAGATAGGCGTTCAAGGCGGCGATGAAGACCGCCACGACGTACGCGAGGATCTTCAGCCACCGGGGATTCACGAACTCGCCCATCTTCAGACGGTCCGAGGTGAACATCACCAGCGGAAAGACGGCGAACGAGAGCTGCAGGCTGAGAATCACTTGGCTGAGGATCAGGAGTTGGGCAGTGCCGTGCTCACCTAAGACGATAGCCGTCAGGGCCGCGGGCACAATCGCGATCAGCCGTGTGATCAGTCGCCGCAGCCACGGTCGGATCCGGATGTTCAGGAACCCTTCCATTACTATCTGGCCCGCGAGTGTCCCGGTAAGCGTCGAGTTCTGCCCGGACGCGAGCAGCGCGAACGCGAACACCGCGCTGGCGCCCGTCACACCGAGCAACGGCGTTAGCAGCCGGTACGCATCCTGGATCTCGGCCACTCCCGTCTGACCGGCGCGGTGGAACGTGGCGGCCGCGACGATCAGGATCGCCGCGTTGATGAAGAGCGCGAACGAGAGCGCGACGGTCGAATCGATGAATGCGAACTTCACCGCCTCCCGCCTGCCCGCCGGCGTCTCATCGTAGCTCCGCGTCTGCACGACCGAGGAGTGGAGATACAAGTTGTGCGGCATCACGGTCGCGCCGAGGATGCCGATCGCGATGTACAGTTTGTCGGGATCCTGGAGAATCGTCGCGCTCGGCAGAAAGCCCGTCAGCACAGCGCCCGCGTCCGGCTTGGAAATCAGAATCTCGAACAGGAAGCAACCCGCGATCGTCGCGATGAGCGCGACCACCAGCGCTTCGAGCAAGCGAAATCCCTTGTGTTGCATGTACAGCACGATCAGCACGTCGAAGGCGGTAATGACGATGCCCCACGGCAGCGGAATGCCGAACAGCAGGTTCAACGCGATCGCCGAGCCGATGACTTCGGCGAGGTCGCAGGCGGCGATCGCGATTTCGCAGATCACCCACAGAAAGAACGACACCGGCTTGGAGTAGTGATCGCGGCACGCCTGCGCGAGATCGCGGCCGGTTACGATGCCAAGCTTCGCGGACAGGCCCTGCAGCAAAATCGCCATCAGATTGGACAACAGGATGACGGTCAGCAGCGTGTAGCCGAAGCGCGCGCCGCCGGCAAGGTCGGTCGCCCAATTGCCGGGATCCATATAGCCGACGGCGACGAGGTAGCCCGGCCCCGCGAACGCGAGTGCTTTCTTCCACCACGCGCCGGGTTTGACCGGCACGGTGCGGTACACTTCGGCGAGACTCGGGGTGAGCCGCGGGTGACGCCAACCGGCGTCAATCAGGCTATTCGCCATCGGTCGGCCTGCAGAACAGCAAGAGCGCGAGCTCCTGGCCGACGACACGCGTCGTGCCGTCGCCCAGCCTCACGATCGTGGGGCCGTTGAACGGCTGCCGCTCGATCACCGTGAG
>QHTY01000293.1:0-575 GCA_003220985.1 Gemmatimonadota bacterium | reverse complement strand
TAATGCAGGCGCGCGGGATGCTCGTCGCCGACTTCCTGCAGCACCACCCTGCCGCCGACCTCGGTCTTGGCGAGCGGGACCAGCTCCGCTTCTTCGATCTCTCCGGCGGCCGTCGGAATCGGCGCACCGTGGGGGTCGTAGCGCGGCTCACCCAAGGCGTCCGCCATCCGCTCGATCAACTTCTCGGAGACGGCATGCTCGAGGCGCTCCGCTTCGACATGGACGTCGCCCCAGTCGTACCCGAGCCTGCTGGTGAGATACGATTCGAGGATGCGGTGGCGACGAATCATCTGGAGTGCCGCGCGACGACCCTGCGGGGTGAGCTGGACGCCGCGATACGGCACGTGCTCGATCAGTCCCGTTTCGGACAGGCGTTTCATCATGCCACTGACCGACGGCGGAGCGACAGCGAGCATTTCGGCGATATCGCTGGTTGTGGCGAACCCGCCTTGACTCGTCAGGTGGAAAACGGACTTGAGATAGTCTTCTACAGACCGCGTGAGTGCTGGTGGCGGCTGCGGCGAACGGATCGCGCTCAAGGAACTCTCCAGATCAATGCACTGTCAACCAGACAG
>QHTY01000292.1 GCA_003220985.1 Gemmatimonadota bacterium | reverse complement strand
GCGTGCACCGATCTCCTGGTCGAGGATCCCGAGGGATTCACGACGACGGACACCTTCTACAAGACGGGTGCCGATCTGAACAGCGCCACAATCGCCATCTATAACGCGCTGCGCGGGCTGCAGGGCCAGGCGAATTGGACCGCGCCGGAGCTCGCCTCCGACATGGCCCGCGCCGACAATCGCGAGCCCAACTTCAATACCAAGAGCCCGGACTTCATCGCCTGGGACGCGAGCACGGGCCTCACGGGAGGCTATTGGAACACCGCGTACTCGATGATCACGCGCGCCAATCTCGTGCTCTCCAAGGGGCCCGACATCGCGACACCGAACGCGCAGACGAAGGCGTACAATCTCGCCGAGGCCAAGTTCCTGCGAGCGTACGCGTATTTGTGGCTGACCAAAGTGTACGATGGCGTGCCGCTGCTCCTGTCGCCGGAGGAGCAAGCCAACCCCAGACCGGAGCGCACGCCGGTTGAGCAGGTCCATCAGGCGATCATTCAAGGCTTGACGGAAGCCGAGGCAGATTTGCCGGCGACGTGGCCGGCGACGGACGGCTACGGCGATCCCACCCAGGGGCGCGTGACGAAGGCGGCCGCGCAGATGGCGCTGGCGGACCTCTACCTCTGGCGGTCGACCTACATGCAAAAGGACGAGTGGCAGCAAGCGTCCGATGCGGCCAAGCGGGTGATCGACTCCGGGCTTTGGTCGCTCAACGCCGACTACCTGCGGACGTTCCGCCCCAGCAACAAGGGCAATCGGGAGATGATCTTCGTCATCGCGAATTCCGGCATGAACTCCCGCACCGGGACAATTTTTCAGCTGTTCTACTACCCGCGCGATTGGGGACTCGACCGCGGTCAGGGCGGCGGGTGGGGACTCATCCACCCGACGGCGTGGTTTTGGAACAGCTACGCGCCCGGTGACTACCGGCGGGACGGGGGCGCGGACTACACGACCAGCGCGGCTTATGTCACGGGAGGCTGCGGCCTCAGCAACTTGTGCGCTACGCCGCTCGCCGACGGACCGATGCCGTACAAGTACAAGAAGAGCGACAACGGAGCGAACTGGGACATCAGCGACGTAGACACGCCATTGTACCGCTACGCCGAGGCGCTGCTGTTCTACGCTGAAGCACAGAACGAGCTCGGCAACACCGGCACGGCGGCGACCTACCTGAACATGATCCGCGCGCGCGCGCGCAACGGGACCGGCGCCGAGAACCGGCCCGAGCCGGCAGACTAGAACCGGCCCGAGCCGGCAAACTACGCGGGCCCGACCGATCCACTCTCCGTCCGCGACGCGATCTACATGGAGCGTGCCTGGGAATTCGCCTTCGAGGGAAAGCGCTGGTTCGACTTGGTGCGCCGCGACACGCGAGAGCCCGGCTACTGGTCCACGAGCCTCCAGTCGCACGATCCCAATGCGACCAACCAGGGCCCGCTCGCGACTTACAAGAAGCGTTTCCCGATCCCGCAGGGCCAGATCAGCTCCAACCCGGCGCTGTGCCAAAACGCCGGGTACGGCGGGACGCCGTGCGGTGCTGGGGTGCAACCGTGAACGAAACGCCGGAGGCTAATCCCCCGAGACTAGCGCTGTGGGCACGAACGGAGCCTCGTGCACGACGGCCGGCTTGCGTCGCGACAGCACGAGCCACCACTCCCGCGCGGAGGTAAACACCAGCATCGCCACGACGGCCACGAAGAACAGCGCGATCGCGGCATCGAGACGATCGTTGAAGATCATCCGCGCCGCATTGGGATCCGCTGATTGCGCGAGCGACGCCGCGTGCGCCAGGAAGCCGAGCTTTGGATCAGTAGAAAAGACCTTCTGATAGCCCGCCGTCATTGTCACCGTGATCAGCCAGGCGAGGGGGCCGAGCGTCACCCAGGCGTAGCGCTGGCGGCCCATCTTGATGAGGATCGTCGTCGCCACGCAGAGCGCCACGGCCGCGAGCAGCTGGTTCGAGATCCCGAACAGCGGCCAGTTGATCCCGCCGAGCGGGTCCACGACGCCTTGATAGAGGAAAAAGCCCCATCCCGCGCACACCAAACCGCTGGCGATCACGACGCTCGGCAGCCACGACGTTTCGCCGAACTTGGGCCACACGTGACCGACGATCTCCTGCAGCATGAAGCGCCCGACCCGCGTGCCGGTGTCGATGGTGGTAAGAATGAACAACGCCTCGAACATGATCGCGAAGTGATACCAGAGCGCAGACAGCGTCTTCCCGCCCAGGGCGGACGTTAGCCCCGAGAAGATGTGGGCGATGCCGACGGCGAGTGAGGGCGCGCCGCCGGTGCGCGCGATGAGCGTCTGTTCGCCCATTTGCGCCGCCAGCGCCTGCATGTACTCCGGTGTGACGACAAAGCCCGCCTGGTTCAACACATCCGATGCACCGGCCAGTGCGATCGGCGTCGTGTTCATCGCGAAATAGACGCCGGGGTCGAGCGTGCAGGCGGCGATCATCGCCATGATGCCGACGAACGACTCCATGATCATGCCGCCGTACCCGATCATGCGCGCGTCGGTCTCGCGCGTGATCATCTTCGGCGTCGTGCCCGACGCGACGAGCGAGTGGAAGCCCGAGATGGCGCCACACGCGATCGTGATGAACGCAAACGGGAACAGCTTGCCGGCGAACACCGGGCCTTCCCCCGCCGTGGCGAAGGGCGTCAGCGCCGGCATGCGAAGCGGCGGCAGGATGATCAGAATCGCCACGCCCAGGACCAGAACCGTCGTGATCTTCAGGAACGTCGAGAGATAGTCGCGCGGGCAGAGCAGCATCCAGACGGGCAGGACCGACGCGATGAAGCCGTACGCGATCATCATGCCGGTGATCGAGGTCCCGCTTTGCGTGAACGCCGCGGCCAGACCGGGGTGGCTCGCGACGCTCCCGCCGCCGACCAGCGCCAGCAACAACAACAGCGCGCCGATGATCGATGCTTCGCCCACCTTTCCCGGGCGCCACCGCTTCATCCACCACCCCATGAGCAGCGCGATCGGAATCGTGCAGGCGATCGTGAACAGGCCCCACGGTGATGCGCGCAGCGCATTGACGACGATCAGCGCGAGGACGGCGAGCAAGATGATCATGATCGCGAGGACTGCGATCATCGCTGTCACGCCGGTGACTTTACTGACTTCCTCCTTGGCCATTTGGCCGAGCGACTTGCCATCGCGGCGCAGCGAGGAGAACAGGATCGTGAAGTCCTGGACCGCGCCGCCCAGCACTACGCCGATGACGAGCCAGAGCGTCCCGGGCAGGAAGCCGAACTGCGCCGCGAGCACCGGTCCGACCAGTGGTCCGGCGCCCGCTATCGCCGCGAAGTGGTGGCCGAACAGCACCCACCGATTCGTCGGGACGAAATCGTGACCGTTATTGAATCGCTCGGCGGGTGTGGCCCGGCGCGGATCGAGCCCAAAGACTTTGGTGGCGAGGAATTTTGAGTAGAAGCGGTAGGCGACGACGTAGGTGCAGACGGCCGCGGTCAGGAGCCAGGCGGCGCTGATCGTTTCCCCCCGAGCCAGTGCCAGGACGCCGAATGCGGCGGCACCGAGCAGCGAGACCAGCGCCCAGCCAACAATCGCGAGCGGTCGCACGCGGCGTAAGTTGCGATGGCGCTTGCCGATGTTCAAGTTCGAACATAGGTTCGAACCCCTTGAGCCCCTCGAGTCCCTATCCCTGGTCGTCGAGCGGAGGGGGGCGCGCGGCCCCCGCCTCTGCGGTACAGGAGCGACCCCAACCCCAGCGCCACCCTGAAGCTCTGCGGGGTCGCGTCGTCATCGTCACCGGCGGCGCGACGGGGCTCGGTCGCGCGGTTGCGCTCGAGTTCGCCCAGGGCGGCTGCGGCGTCGCGTTCAACTACGTCGAGCTGCCGGGCCGCGAAGTCGGCCCGCAAGCGTTGCTCACCGAGACGGCGATCAAGGCGTGCGGCGTCCCCTGCTATTCGGCGCTGTGCGATGTGCGCGAGATGGACTTGGTCGAGCACTTCGTGACCGAGGTGCGCAACAAGCTCGGGGGCATTCACTACCTCGTGAACAACGCCGGGGTCACCCACGACGGCGCGCTCTGGCGCCTGACACCGGAAGCGTGGTCAGAAGTCATGGACACGAACGTGGGCGGCGCGTTCAACTGCATTCACGCCGTCGCGCCGCACATGCGCGCGCAGCGCTTCGGCAAAATCGTGAACGTCGCGAGCCATCAGGCGTTCCGCCCGGGGTTCGGCATCGCCAATTACGCGGCCAGCAAGGCGGCGCTCATCGGACTCACGAAAGCTGCCGCCGTGGATCTCGGCTCCGCGGGGATCAACGTGAACGCCGTCGCGCCAGGATTCGTGAAAACGGAGCTCCTCACGCAGCTGCCGCGCGAAGTGCTCGAGCGCGCCGAGCACGAATCGGTGCTCGGCCGCGTGGCCGAGCCGGAAGATGTCTCGCGCGTGATTCTCTTCTTGTGCAGCGAAGCGGCGCGGCACATCACCGGACAGGTGATCATAGTGGACGGTGGCCTTACCCTCGCTTAGATTCGGGCCGTGACTAACCCATTAAAAACCAAGTACTTGGTGCGTGGTGCCCTAAAGGACATGGCGTGGTGCGTGGGCGTACTGGCCGCCATCGGTTGTGGCGGCAAGAAATCCACGAAGGAACCGACGCCCGCCCCGACCGCTCCTCTGCCCACCGCCGGGCTCGCCGGGCAGCGCGTCGCGGTGACGCCGCTCGCCCTCGTCGCCGCGGAAGACACGCTGCACTGGGACGCGTTGATCGCCGACCGGCGCACGACCCTGGATAGGTGCGACAGCATCATCGTCATGCTGCTCACCGCCCGCGCTCCCGAGGTCACCTGGGTAGGACCGCCGGAGCTGCGACACACCGCGCGGCGCGCTCCCGGCATCGCAGCCGATCCCGACCAAATGGGGACGCCGTTCTTGCGCGCGTCAAACGTTGTCGAGGTCCCGGATCCGCTGCGCTATCAACTGCGCACGCTTATGGGACTGGTCGGCGGTCGGTATGTCCTCGTCCCCGCCGGTCTCGTTTTCCGGCATCCACCTGCTGGATCCACCGGCGCGACAGCGGAGCTCTCCGTCGTCATGATCGACTCGCGCATCGGCAGGATCGGGTGGCGCACCATCGCGCGCGGTGAAGGCGCGGATGCCTGGACGGCGCTGACGCGCGCGGTAAAGAGCCTCACGCCGGGCCTGCCGTGACGGTCCGGGAAGCCACGCTGATCCACGGTGACGGCATCGGCCCCGAGATCACCGCGGCGACACTGCAAGTGCTCGACGCGCTCGGCGTCACGTTCGACTGGGACGAAGAATACGGTGGCATGGCGGCCGTCGAGAAAGCCGGCACGCCGTTGCCCAACGCGACCCTCGACTCGATCCGCCGCACGCATCTGTGTCTCAAGGGCCCGCTCACGACCCCGGTGGGCGGCGGCTACCGGTCGGTCAATGTCGCGATGCGTCAGGAATTCGATCTGTACGCCAACGTGCGGCCGACCAAGACGATCGTACCGGGCGGTCGCTACGACCACGTCGATCTCGTCATCGTTCGGGAGAACACCGAAGGCTTGTACGTCGGGCTCGATCATACCTTCAAGGTCGGTGGCGACCGGCGGGCCATGGCGCAGGCGATGTCGATCGTCACGCGCGAAGGGAGCGAGCGCATCGCAAAATACGCGTTCGAGTACGCCAAGCTGCACGGCCGGAAAAAGGTGACGATCGTTCACAAGGCCAACATTCTGAAAGCGACGTCCGGTTTGTTTCTCGACGTGGCCAAGCGGGTCGCCGAGGGGTACGCGGGCGTGATCGCCTGTGACGACAAGATCGTGGACAACACCGCAATGCAGCTCGTGATCAAGCCGGAGCAGTTCGATGTCATCGTGACGACCAACTTGTTCGGCGACATCTTGTCCGACGAAGCGGCGGGACTGGTCGGTGGGCTGGGGCTCGCGCCCGGCGCCAACATCGGGTCGCACGCGGCCATCTTCGAGCCGGTCCACGGCTCGGCGCCCGACATCGCGGGGAAGGGGATCGCAAACCCGTCGGCCCAGATGCTCGCCGCCGCGATGATGCTCGATCATCTGGGCGAGCTCGAGGCGGCCAAGCGCCTGCGCTGCGCGCTCGAAGCGACGATTGTGCAGGACAACATCCGGACACCGGATTTGGGGGGACGTGCTGCTACGGCCGAGTTCGCCCGCGCCGTGGTCAAGCGGGTTAGGGCCTAAGCATCCGTGCGCGAAATGCGGCACGGATACGCCGGGCATCGCCATCGGGGGCCTGTGCCCGAGCTGCAGCAGGCTGCTCGAGCGGCGGGCGAGCAAGATCGCACGCTTGGTGGCGATCGGCACGACCGTGCCACTGGCGGTCTATGTCGCCCTCTCACTGCCCGTGGAGCGGACGGCGCGCGTGGTGGGCGCGGCCAGTGTGTTACTCTGGTACACTCTGACGTTTGTCATTGCTAAGAGAGTAACCATGGAGTGGCTGAGATGAAAACGTGCGTGGTGCGTGGCGCGTTGTGCGTGGGAGTGCTCGTCGGGACTCCGCTTACGGCGCAGACGTCGCTTT
>QHTY01000291.1 GCA_003220985.1 Gemmatimonadota bacterium | reverse complement strand
CAGTACTGCCCCCTATTCAATCTCTCGCGCAATGATCTCGTACTTGAACGCATCCGGATCGAGGCTGTCCAGCCTGCCCTCCGCCGTCTCCGCCTGCGGGTACATCAAGATGGGAGACAGGTCCGATTCGATTTGTTACCCTGACCGGTTCTTGGAAAGCCCAAACTGCGTTTTCCCTATCTCCCTTCTTTTTTCTCCCTTCCTTTGTCTAGCATGAAGCACCGCGGCCTGTCATCCTGAGCGGAGCGCGCGGCGCGCGCGCTGAGCGAAGGACCTCCTGAGCGGAACGAAGGATTCAAAAGCAGGTCCTTCGGGCCTTCGGCCCTCAGGATGACAAGCGCGTTCGCTTACGTGAGGGGGAAATAGAAAAACAAGAAGGAAAGTTGCCCGTGAGAAACAGATCAAGGGGTGGGTACGAGCGCGCAAGCTCAAGTTGATTGCAGCAGCTAACCCTATCTGGGAAGACTTAGCGGAGCACTGACCCCTCTCTTCACTTTTTCCTTCTCCTTCTCTTACAAAGAAACCGCGGCATGTCATCCTGAGCGCAGCGCGCGCAACGCGCGCGCGCAGCGAAGGACCTGCTTTTGAAGGATCTGCTTTTAGGGTACCTTGATCGCCATGAGGAACACGTTGTTGGCGCTCTGCTTGCTTGCCTCTCCCGCACCCGCGCAGTCTCCAATCGACTCCGTCCAGATCATCACCCGCGACATCCCGAACTTCTGGCGCGCCTACGACCAGGCCGCCGGCAAAGACTCAGCCGAGCGCGTGCGCATCTTCGAGACGGTGTATTTGCAGCCCGGCTCGCCGGGCCTCCGCGACTGGATGCGCGTGCGGCTCATGAATCCCGACACCGTCCGCGCGCGGCTGGCTGCCGCCGGTTGGCCCAAAGCGCGGCTCGACTCGTTGCCCCGGGACAGTTTGAAAAAAGTCACCGCGCCGTTCTACGAGCGATCCGCCGCCGAGCAGCTGCTGCACGCGCTCGCCCAGTACCCGCGCTACTACGCCGCCGTGCGCGCCACTACGCTCTCGGTCGATACGAACTTGGCGATCACATCGGGCATTCGCCGGGGCTTGACCAACCTTGCCGCCCTAAATCCCGACTCCCGATTCCCAGGCATCTACTTCCTCATCGGCACACTCTCGACCGGCGGCACGGTCGCGCAGAGCGGCATGCTGATAGGCACCGAGCAGAGCGCGAGCGACCCCACTACGCCGCTCGACGAGCTACCCGACTGGGCGCAGAAGAATTTTCCCAACCATACGTTCGCACAGCTCGTTGGCCTCGTCGTGCACGAGGCGGTGCACACCCAACAGAAGCCCGCCCCAGCCGGCCAGCCGGACAACCTGCTGCGCCACGCGCTCGGCGAAGGCATCGCCGATTTCGTCGCCGAGCTCGCCGTGGGGCCGTGGCTCGCGAAGGCACCGCGCCAGATCTACGGCCGCGCGCACGAGCACGACGTCTGGGTCGACTTCCAGGACGAAATGGAAATTGTCGGTGATTCGATAATCCGCATGTGGATGTACAACGGCATGGTGCCGCCGGACAAAAACCACGGCGCCATCGACATCGGCTATTGGGTGGGCTACCGCATCGCCGGCGCCTACTACGCACGCGCCAAAGACAAACGCGCTGCGGTGCGTGAGCTACTCGAGCTGCGCGATGCCGAGGCGACTCTGCGCGCGAGCGGCTACAATCCTTAAGTAGGCATCGAGCTCTTCAGAGCTCGCGTAGTGGCCGAGCCGGCGCTTCAGCGCACGGTTACCTTGGTCGAGATCCGTCCCCTATCCCGGAGACCCCCGTGGGATTCTTCGTCTCGCTCCACCACCTCAGCGACGTCGCGCTCCTCATCCTCCGCCTCGCCCTCGGCGCAGTCTTTCTCGTCCACGGCTTGCCCAAGCGCGGCCTCTGGAGCGCTCAGCCGTCCGCACAGATGCCCGCCGGCATGCTGACCAAGCTCCGCATCCTCTCGATCGCCGAGCCCGCCGGGGCCCTGGGCGTGATCTTCGGCTTCCTCACCCAGCTCGCCGCCCTCGGCCTCGTGATCGTGATGCTCGGCGCGATCACGTTCCTCATCACCAAAGCCCATCGCAAATTCAAAGAGGCGAACGCGCCCGGGTGGGAATTCGAATTCCTGCTCCTCGTCATCGCGCTGGCGCTTGCGATCATGGGCGGCGGGAAGTACGCGCTCGACCGCCTCGTTTTCGGGATCTAGTCGGAACGAACCCTCAGCTCCCGCCGGTGTAACCCGTAGCCATGCGGGCCACCACCATCCTCGTCGCCGTCCTCGTCGCAGCCTGTAGACGAGGTGGAGGCAACCCCCCACCCCCGCCCTCGCCTCCACCCCCGTCACCCCCGCCGCCGCCGGCGGGCGTGCGCGTCGTGGACATGATCCCGGCGTCGCTGAGCGGCGAGACGTGGCAGGACGCAGAGCCCTTCCTCACTACTTTCGCGTCCAATCCCAACATCCTCGCCGCCTCCGCGTTCACGCCAAACCCCGGCGGGCCGGCGAGCACGACGGCGCCGATCTACGTCTCCGCCGACGGCGGCAACACCTGGTCACTCCGCAACACTCTGGCGAGCAACGTGCAGACCGCCGACATCACTCACGCTCCGGGCGGGCCGCCCGCGCTGTACGCCACGATCCTCAGCACTCCCAGCATCGCGCTCAAAGATCTCGAGACGAGCGACGTCCTCTCGGCCACGACGATGACACAAGACGCGACGCGGCCCAACGTCGACCAGCCCTTCGTCCGCGCCATCCGCGCCGCGAGCACCGACCGGCTCTACGTCGGCATCAACGACTTCGACGCGCCGAACGGCCGCACCGCCACCGTGGACGTCTCGCTGAACGGCGGCACGACGTTCACGTCGCGCCGGATCGAGTCACGCAACACGTTGGGCCAGAACGGCCCCTCGATCCGCCCCGCGGTCGCGCAAAACAATACGGTGTACGTCGCCTACTTCGGCTGGCGCAGCAATGCCGGCGATACGATCA
>QHTY01000337.1:2082-2698 GCA_003220985.1 Gemmatimonadota bacterium | reverse complement strand
AGCACCGCAAGCCCCGCGACAGCTGTGTAGGTATTCAACTGCCCGACGCTCGGGCGCCGCCCGAGAATGGGATTCGTCTCGACGTGGTCGCGCCAGCCGCCGGCCGCGAGGCGGCGAGTCTGCGCGGCGTCGATCAGGAGCGCAGCGGTGAACGCACCCGCCAAAGCGACCTCGCTCGGTCGCCACGACACACGGAGCGGCGCGGTGCCGGCGAGCCGGAGCTGCGGAAACGGAGGCGGGGCGAAGCTCGATGCGACCGGCCACGCCGCGGCCTGATAGGTCGTCACCCGCTGCCCAACGACCCGGGAGCAAAGCACCGCGGAAAGGGCGGCGACGCAAAGGATGACGGCGCGCGTTCGTGCCATGCGGGCCACGCGGCCGCAAGGCGGGTGCCACGCGCTTGCGCACGGCGACGGCCCAACTGCCGCCCCATGCCGTCGCTGGTATGTTACACTCCGTATAACTGACCGCGTCCGCTTCGCCCTTAGAACATCAACCACGCCAGCAAATACACAGTGTTATTGTCGGACGCATTGCGCCCGGCGCCGTCGTAATTGCTGCTCGCCCCATTGAACTTCTGGTACGCGACATACTGCAGGGAGAACCGGGTGTTGAT
>QHTY01000337.1:0-2069 GCA_003220985.1 Gemmatimonadota bacterium | reverse complement strand
CACCGGTGCTATTCGGTTTCCCGGTCGCGCTCCCTGTGACCGCGCCCGCCGGGTACAGCAGCGCATCAGCCGTGCCGGTCGTGCCGAAAGCGCCGAGCGAGCCGCCCCACCGGGACGCCGTCAGCCAGCTGGCATCCGCCCGTACCGTGTTGAGGCTGTTCTTCGCGTTCGCCGACCCCCCCGCGCCAAACGTCGCGTCGAGGGTTTGCCGCTCGTGCGCATAGCTCGCGTGCACGACGAACGTCCCCTGGCCACCCTTCCCCATGCGCCGTTCAAACTGGACGTCGGCACCGACATCGCTGAAGCGATCGGTCGGGCCGGTGACCCCGGTGGGGTACAACCGCGATGACAAACCGAACGTACCCAGCTCCACATATTGCGTCCCGAACGTGCGCTGATAGGCGAAGCGCCAGTACGGTGTCACGCCCTTGATCGTCATTTCCGCGCTGGCGTCCGGCGGATGGGCGCCACCCTGCGGCGCGGAACGGTACACCGACAGCTCGCCATACACGCGATCGTTCCACAACGCGTAGGTGCCGAATCCCGCGACGCTTTGCGCCAGTCCCTCATTGATGAGCGGCGACGCCGCCGGGCTGGGTGCGACGCCTGAGGAGCCGAACGGGAATCCCCACACCGGCGTCGAGTTCCACACGTCCTGCACCGTCGGGCTGTTGTTCACGGTAAATCCGTAAATCGTCCGCTTCGAGAAGACGGTACCGTGGTTCGCGTACCGCAGATCGATGTTGTCCAAGGTGATCTGAATGAACGTCCCGAGCCGTGGGGAGATCGCCTCGCCAAAGAAGACGCTCAGCTCCTGCGGGAATTCGACGTTCCCGTTCTGCGTGCCAGGCTGCGCCTTCGCGGTTTGCGTCAGCGAGGTCTGGAGCATCGTGGACACTGGAGGAATGAGGTTGATCTTGAGGTTGGGATTGCTCTCGCCACCGCCGATCGTCTGCAGTCCGGTCAGCGTGTAGGCATTCAGCTTGAACTGGCGGCCGAAGGCCGTGAGCATCGGGAACGCGGTATGACACACGTTGCAGGCGAGACCGGTTTGTCGGGAGAAACTCGGAATCCGCCCTCGAGCGGCGTAGCGGGCTTCATATTCCCGGACCCAGTCCGGAACGCGCGCGTACGCCAGCGGGGGTGTAGTCAACAGGAGGAGCAGCGATAAAGTCGAGCCCATCGAAACCTCGCTGAGAGTTATTGGAGGGAAGCTTGGCGCCTTCTTCATGAAGGATTGCCGAAGACAGCGTGATGGCTCTATCATCCTGCGATGACCGTCCGCGTCCGCTTCGCTCCCTCTCCCACCGGCTATCTCCACGTCGGCGGCGCCCGCACCGCCCTCTTCAACTGGCTTTTCGCCCGCAAAGAGGGCGGCAAGTTCCTGCTCCGCATCGAGGATACCGACAAGGCGCGTTCCACCGACGAAAACACCAAGGTCATCCTGGACGGCCTCACCTGGCTCGGCCTCGATTGGGACGAGCCCCCAATCTTCCAGGGCGCGCGCCTCGCCCGCCACCAGCAAGTCGCCGATCAGCTCCTCAAGCAAGGAAAGGCCTATATGGAGGAGGACGCGATCCGGCTGCGCGTCCCACCGGGTGAGCTGTCGTGGGAGGATGCGGTGCACGGGCGCATCAGTTTCAAAGGTGAGGATATTCGCGATTTTGTGATTTTGCGGTCGGATCGTTCCCCGTTGTACAACTTTGCCGTGGTCGTCGACGACATCGACATGCACGTCACGCACGTGATCCGCGGCGACGATCACATTTCCAACACCCCCAAACAGCTCACGGTCTATCGGGCGCTCGGTGCTGTGACCCCAATTTTTGGTCACGTGCCGATGATCCACGGACCCGACGGGAAAAAACTCTCCAAGCGACATGGCGCGACCGCTGTCGGAGACTACCAACACCTAGGTATTCTCCCAGAGGCAATGCGTAACTTTCTCGCGTTGCTTGGATGGAGTCCGGGCGGCGATCGCGAGATCATGAGCAAAGAGGAATTGTTGAGCCTCTTCTCGCTCGACGGCATTTTGAAAAAGCCGGCCGTCTTCGATACGACAAAGCTCG
>QHTY01000159.1:13851-16529 GCA_003220985.1 Gemmatimonadota bacterium | reverse complement strand
CGCCTTTCATCCGATCGGCACCGACCGCTTCGGGCGCGACGTCTGGACACGGCTGATCTACGGGGCGCGCGTCTCCATGGGCGTCGGCGTTCTCGCCGTGCTGGTCTCGGTGGTCTTGGGCATGATCGTGGGCGCCGTCGCAGGCTACTGGCGCGGTCCGATCTCCGTCGCGCTGCTGGCCCTCACCGATTTCGCGCTCGCCCTCCCGCGCGTGGTGCTCTTGCTGTTGCTCGCGGCGCTCTGGCAACCGAGCACGCTGCTCGTCATCGCCGTGCTCGGCGTGACGGGGTGGATGGGCATCGCACGACTCGTGCACGGCGAAGTGCGGGCGCTCGGCGCGCGGCCATTCGTCGAAGGTGCCGTTGCCGTGGGTGCGCGCCGGCTGCGCATTCTGGCCCGCCACATCCTGCCCAACGCGCTGACTCCCGTGATTGTCGCCGCGGCCCTCGGCGTCGGCAACGCCATCGTGCTCGAGGCGGGACTCTCGTACCTCGGGCTCGGCGTACAGCCACCCACACCGTCGTGGGGCAACATGATCACGTCCGGCAGCGACACGCTCGTGAACGCCCCGTGGGTCGCGATCGCGCCCGGTGTCGCGCTGGTGCTGGTTGTCGTGGCATGCACGCTGCTGGGCGATGCGCTGCGGGATGTGCTCGATCCGCATGTGCGACGCTAGGTCACGCTGCGCAGCGTCGCCTCATGGATCTCGTGCCCGCCGTCGAATTGCACCTGCTCGTACGCGATGCCGGATGCCTTGAGCCGTGCGGTCGTGGCGGCGACAACCTTCGTGCTGAAGAACGCATCGTCGGTTCCGTAGACAAGCGTGAGGCGCAGAGCGCTGAGGCGCTCCTTCACGCGCGTGTCTCCGAGATCGAGGTCGGGCGGTACCTCCCCGCCCCAGACGATCAACCGGTCGATACGGGCCGACCCGAACGCTGCCCAGCGGCACGCGGTCGCCGTGCCCTGTGAGAATCCGAGCGCCGTGACCCGCGCCTTGCCGGACGCGACCTGCGCGTGCACCGCGTCCAAATAGCGAACGTAGTCGTCGATCTCATGCAGCCGGTCCTCCCGCGTCATCCAGCTCGCCCCCACCCGCCGCTCGGTCGGATGCTCGGTGAGATAAAATCGCGACAAGCCCTCGGGCGCGACGATACAGCGCCGCGGCGATTCGAGCGCGCGAAAGCGCTCGAGAAAGCGGGAGGCCAGCTGACCGTACCCGTGACACACGAACCACAGCTCCGTCGCGTCCGTCGGGTGTCCCAACGTAAAGTAGCGCGCGGTCCGGGAGGTCGAGAGAACATGCTCCTGCATCACGTCACCAGCAGCGACACGATCTCATGCGGTTCGGCGACGAAGCGAACGACATTGCCGCGCTGCTCGAGCACAAGTGCCACCGCCTCGCGTTCGTCGGCACGCACGCGATGCGCCGTCTTCACGCCCTGCGCGAAGCGCCACGCGCCGGCAGTCTTGCGACCGGTCGCGTTGTAGCAGCGCAGCACAGTCGGCGAGCCGATTTGCGCCGGCTTCAGCGCCGAGTAGACCAAGCCCGAGCCCTCCAAGGCGATGCTGATGGGTGTGAGGGCGGGCGGCGACGCCGCATCGCGGAGCCACAGGCCGTGCAGCGGCAGGAACGCTTCCTCCCACAGCTGCGGGAGCACCTCGCCGCGTTCGACGTCTCCGGCACTCACCGGGACGATCGCGAGGTCGATCCTGCTTGCGCCGATGCACTGCGCGGCGGGAATCGCGGTCGGCCAGGCGGCGTGACCGGGCCGCACCGGCAGATCGCCGCGAGACAAATCGCCGATCGCGCGCAGCAGCGTCACGAGGAGATCGCCCCTTGCGGTCCACTCGTACTCAAAGAACGCGGGAGCAAGCACCGCGAGCCCTCGCCCACCCTGCGCCGCGGCGACAAAGCGCTGCGCGGGTGCCGTGCGGACCGGCGTCTCGTGCGGGGATGGGGAGCGGGAGGGGGAGGGGGGGTGCTTGTCGTCGACATTTACCGCGGGGCGCTCGATCGCGCCGAACGCGGCACCGGCCGTGGCAGCTACGCCCGCCAGGCCGGTAGCGAGTCGGGCTCGCAGGCGGTGATGGCGGTTGCGGTTGTCGACGTCGAGCGTCACGCCCACTTCCCAGCGCGCCTCCAACGCGGCCACCAACGGACCTGCCGCAATGCGCCGCACGGTAACGGGACCGCGGCTTTGCTTGATACGATCACGTGCTGGCGGGCAGTAGCTGTACGCGTCGCCCGCATCGCCGCCGTCCTCCAGGCGCAGGAGATCGCCGTAGCGCTCGTTGCGCCGGCGATCGACCAACGTCAGCGCGCCGTTGGACTCGAGCGCGACTTGGACGAAGCGATTCTCCAGCGCGCGGCCCGAGACACGCACGTCGCCGCCGCGCGGCAGCGGTACGGGCGGCCCCGCCGTCAACGCCGCAACACCCAGCCCCGGCACGGCCGGCGCGCGAAACGCGATGCGCACTTGATCCACTTCATCTTGATCAGGGTAATGGCGCGTTGCCTCGAGACGCTCCTGCGCGCGCCGTTGCGCCAGCACCTGGACCGGTATCGCGCGTCCCTCGCGATCATGGAGACTGAACGGCCGATAGCCCCCTCCCTCTCGGGGCACGCGCCCGCCGCTCGGTGGACCGACTAGCACATCGCGACGAAAAACGGTGATGTC
>QHTY01000159.1:0-13803 GCA_003220985.1 Gemmatimonadota bacterium | reverse complement strand
GTGACCCGCGAGATCCAACAACGCCCCACGCGTCACCTCCCCGGCGTACGCGGCGACCTCGGTGAGTCGGCATTCCGCCGCGGCGGCGACGGGATCGGCGGTGGACCCGGCGATCGTGTCATGGAACTGTGTGCGGAGGATGGTGCGCCACGCGGAGTCGAGAATCGGGCGGCGATCGCGTCCACCCGCCAGCCGGACCAGCGCCGCCAGCGGCTCGGCGATCCGCTCGAGCCACAGCTCGATCTGCCCGTGGCGGCGTTTGAGCGGCGTGCGCGTGCCGTGCACGCCTTGCAACGTCCAGGTGTAGCCCTGCGACGACCGCAGCTCACCGGCGACGGCCTGCGCCGGCGTGCTGTCGGCCGCTTGGAAGAACTCGTCGAGCCGAGAGATGCGGAACGCGCTCGTGGGCTCGAGATCGGCGAGCAGGTCGCGCAGGCGCGCGAGGGAGGGATGTGGCGCGTGATGATCGGCGCCGACGAAGAAGGGGATGTGTTTGCCGGCTCGCGCCGGCGCCCGGCAAGGCCGCCCCGATCTCGTAGCCGTCCGGCGGCAGGTGCCAGAGCAGCATCTCGCGGCCCCCCCCGTCCGCGCCCCGCCAGCGAAAGAAGTCGCGCGCCTGTCCCGGCCGGCCGCCCAGCCCCCGCCACAGGATGCCGTATTTCAGTCCGAATTCCCGCGCCAGCGTTGGGAGGACGGCCGGATGCCCGAACGCGTCCGGGGAATAGAGTACGTCGAGTCTGCCGCCGAGACGCTCGGCATCGGCCGAGCCGAGCAGCAGATTGCGGATGAGTGATTCCGCCGAGGGAATCAGCTCGTCGGCCAGGACATACCAGGGTCCGACCTGCAAGCGTCCCGTCTTCACGAGCGCCTTTATGTCGGCTTCGCGTTCGGGCCGCGCGCGGAGATAGTCTTCCCCAATGACCGTCTGGCCGTCGAGCAGGAAGGTGCGGAAGCTCGTGTCGCCTTGGAGCCGCTCGATGAGCTCATCGAGCATCGGGATCAGCCGCGCGTGAAAGGCGGCACGCGGGAGATACCACTCCCGGTCCCAATGCGTGTGCGGTATGAGATGAAAGATGTAGGTGGTTGTCGTCACGGCATCAGCTGTGACAAGTCCGCGAGACTCGAGAGATGCACGTGGGCCACGCGTCGTCCGCGCGCGAGCAGCGCGCGCACATCGCCGCGTGCCTGCGCGTGATGCAGCTGGCCAAAGGTCCAGCCCATCTCCGGAATCTCGATGTCGTCGCGGAAGTCGGTCGTGATGACGAGGAAGAGACCGCTGTCGGGTCCCCCTTTGTGGAGCTGACCGGTCGAGTGCAGGTAGCGCGGACCGAAGCCGAGCGTCGTCGCACAGCGGAGCGTGCGGCCCCAGGCGGCGCGCAACTTCTGGAGCTCGCCAAAGACGTCGGCTGTGGGCGGGACGTACGCGAGGATCGCGAAGTAGTCACCGGGTCGGGCGCGTTGACGCAGCTGCGCCGGTGTCAGCGTGGGTAGGGGCGCAGCATGCTCCGCCCCTGCATTGCGACCGCCTTCCAACTCCGCGCGTGCCAGCCGTTTCGCTTCCTCGACATCCGGCTGATCGAACGCGTTGACCCCCAACCGTTCGCACAACGCCACGGTCGCGTACTCCCACCGCAGGAATTCGGCGCCGAGGTCGAGCGGATCGGCCGAGAACATGTCCGGACCAACGGTTTGCGAGTCGACCACAGAGCCACCGTTTGGCTCCTGCACGACTGGAATGATGCCGCGACCTTCCTTGCCGGAGCTCTCAGCGATGAGCTGCTCGATCCAGTTGGCGAGCGCGGCGATCCCGGGCGGCGGACTCAGGCACAGCTTGTCCCGTCCGGTCCGTGCCCGGTCGGCGATCCCGGTGCCCATCACCTGGGCGGCACCGACGTTGACGCCCCGCGCCCGCTCGAGCAACGTGCGGCCGTCGAGTCCGCTCAAGGCGGCAGGCACCATCCCGACCGCGGTGAGCGCGGAATAGCGGCCGCCGACATCGGGCGGGTGCGGAATGACCGCACGAAACCCTCGGGCGCGCGCGATCTCGGCGAGCGGCGTGCCCGTCTCGGTGATCGCGACGAATTGCTCGGGCCGCGCGCGCGCCGCGAAATAGTGATAGAACGCGAGCGTCTCGATCGTGTTGCCGGATTTGCTGGAGATAACGAAGAGCGTGTCGCCGAGGTCGCCCTGACCCGTGGCTCGCACGGCGTCAGGATTTGTGCTGTCGAGCACGCGCAGGCTCCTGACGTCGAACGTCGCGGCGAGCACGTCGGCGACGAGGCTCGAGCCGCCCATGCCGCAGACGAGCGTGCGCGACAGCCCGTCGGCCCGAACCGCCGCCGCCAGCGTCGCATGATCGTCCCAGTGCGCGAGCGATTCCTCAGGCGCACGCATCCACCCGAGCAGGTTCATTTGGCGGGCTAACATAATGCGCATAATTTAGGCGCGGAGAGTCCTCGAGATGTTGCCGCCGCTGAGCCGGTCCGCGCGCGTGCTGTTCAGCATCGCTATGGGGTCGCTGGTGGCGATGGTGTTGCTCTATGCGTTTCCATCGCACGACCCCCGCGCCCTCGTCCTGAGCGCGGATGCCTGCTGGACCTGGGCGGCCGCATTCGCGGCGGTCGCCTGCTTTACGTCGTCCCGCCGGGTCACCACATCGGAGCAACGTCGCGCGTGGCGCTGGATTGGCGCCGGCTGTGCCTCGTTCCTCGCCGGCCAGCTGGTGTGGAACTACTTCGACCTCGTACGGGGGACGCCGCCGCCCTATCCATCGCTCGCCGACATCGGGTATCTGGGCATCTACGTCTGCTTGATCGCCGGCGTCATGATGCTGGTGCGCGGTCAGACGACGCGCCGCGGCGATCCTGAGCTATTCCTCGACGCCGCGCTCGTGACGTTCGCCGTCGGCGCACTCGCCTACGAGTACCTGCTCGAACCGCTGCTGACGGGTGCCACGCCGGTTCCCACCCTGGGACTCCTGACGAGTATCGCCTGGTCCGCCGGGGCCGTCGCCGTGTTGTGGATGATCCTGATCCAAATGTTGCGTCGACCGGCATTCCCCGCGGCGACGGCGGCCCTCGTGCTCCCGAGTGTGATCGCCTTTGGTGTGGGCAACCAGGTCTACGCCGTCGTCGCGCTGCGAGGCACGTACCGAGCCGGCGGCGCCCTCGACCTCACCTGGGACGCCGGACTCTTGCTGATCGGCGCCGCCGCGGCGATCGCACCCGATTACGCGCTGCATCTCCAGGGCGGGCGCACCACCGCGCCGGAAGCGAGCGCCGCCGCGCGGTTCGTCGCGCTGGTCCTCGGGCTCGCCGCCATGACCGGCATGGCGATCGTCGCCCTGATGCAGCCCGCCCCCCAGCGCGACGCCGCTGTCCTCATCGGCATCGGCATGGCGATCGTCGCGGCACGCGTGCTCTACTCCCTCGGCGTGAGCCGCCGCTATGCCCACATCCTCGAGGACGAAGTCGCCCATCAGACGCGCTCGCTCATGAGCTCGCTGGGGGCAACCGCGTCGGCGGAGCGCAATCTGCGCTTGGTGATGGAATCAGTGCCGGATGCGATTACGGTGGTCGATCGCGATGGCTACGTCCTCGACGAGAACGCGGCCGGTCGGACCCTCGTGAACGCCTTCCCGGGTGACGTACAAAACGCGGGCGGAAGACGCCTGGCCTTTGGATGGCTCGAGGGCACGGCGTCCCGCATCGCGCGCGAGAATCTGGTGGCGGCGTTCGACGGCGAGCTCCGGCGCTTCGAGGTGCCGTTTCACCGGCCCGACGGCAGCGAGGGGACCGGCCAGGTGTTGCTCGCACCGGTACGGGAAGGGGGCCGGATTCCCAAGGTCCTGGCGCTGGTGCGAGACATCACCGACCAGCGCCGCGCGCAAACGCAGCTGCAGCAAGCGGAGAAGCTCGCCGCCATGGGTCAGCTCGTGAGCGGCGTCGCGCACGAGATCAACAATCCGGCGGCGATCATCTCCGGGTTCGCGCAGACGCTGCTCCTCGATCAGCTCACGCCCGAGCAGCGAGAAACGGTGCAGATGATGTACGACGAGGCGTCGCGCATCGGCCGCATCACCTCCAATCTCCTCGCGTTCGCCCGCGCCGGCAGCAAGGAGCGCACGCTGGTCGAGCTCAACGAAATCGTCCGCCGCACCTTCGCGCTCCGCTCCTACTATCTGACGACGCTCAATATCACCGTGAATCTCGATCTCGACGACGCCAATCCCAAGGCCTGGGCGAACGGGTCGGAGGTGCAGCAGATGCTGCTCAATCTGCTCATCAACGCCGAGCAGGCTCTCACGACGGTGTCGGGGGGAGACCGGCGCGCCATCACGATCCGTACCGCGACCGCCGGCGACGACGGCGTCTGGCTGCAACTCGCGGACACCGGGCCCGGCATCCCGGCGGGCATTCAGGAAAAAATCTTCGATCCGTTTTTCACGACCAAACCGGAAGGCATGGGCACGGGACTCGGCCTCTCCATCTGCTACGGCATCGTGCATGATCACGGCGGTCGCATCTCGGTCGAGTCGGCGCCGGGACAGGGCGCGACATTCACGGTGGTCCTGCCGCGCGACGCTCGCACGCGGCAGCGGGCGACACCGCCGACGGCGGCGGCGATCCGGGAGCGGCGGACGCCAGACGGACGGTTGTCGGTGTTGCTGATCGATGACGAAGCAGGGCTGCGGCGGGCCGTGGTGAATTTTCTGAAGCGTCGTGGCATGCACATCGTGGCGGTGGAAGACGGCGGCGATGCCTTGCGGGTCCTGCGACGCGAGCGCTTCGACGTGATCGTTTCGGATGTCCGGATGCCCGGCATGAGCGGCGGCGAGTTCCTGGAGCAGCTGCGCCGCGATCACCCGGCCATGGTGCGTCGCCTGATTTTCACGACGGGCGATACCTTCGCCGCGGACACGTCCACGTTGCTGCGCGAGGCCGGCGTCCCGTCGCTCGTCAAACCCTACGATTTCTCCAAGCTGGAGGCCGTCCTGCACGAGGTCGCCGAGGCGGCTAAAACCTCGACGTAAGCCGAATCTCCAACCCTTCGCGTCCGATGCCGTTCGCACTCGGCGCCAGAGTGAATCGCAGCGGCTGGGCGTCGAGCGCCAGAGCGTCGAGCACGCGACCGTCCACGGAGAGCTCGTAGTCACCTGGCTTCACGCCCATCAGATAGAATCCGCCATCGTTGAACGTCACCAGGGTGCGCTGTACGCCTCGTTGACGGTCGACGAGCAGCAGCGTCACACCGCCGACACCCGACGCATTGCGAACGACACGTCCTTCGATGACACCCGCCTCCACCACCGGGATGTCGAGGCTCCGAAACCGGTTCGGACCGGGGACAATGCTGGTGCGCGCGAAAAACGGCACGAGCAGCGGCGACTCGAGCGACAGCGAGTCGAGGCTGACGATGACGGGCTCGAACGGCACGAGATCCCAGACATGATACGCCCCCGTCGAATCGGACCGCGCGGACAACGACCCGACCAGGACGCGCGCGTTCGCGACGGCCGGCTCCCCGACCTCGCGGATTCCGTTGGCGTTCAGGTCCATGAACACGCGACCGGAGAGTCCCGCGCGCTCGAGCGACGGGCCGGGCGCGACGCCGAGGCGGTCGGTGCGGCGGTCCCACAGGACGGATCCCTGCAAGAACTGCGTCGCCGCAATCGGCTGCCCCGGTGGCGCGGAGACAGACGTGACGCCGCGCAAAGCCGAGAAGTACGACGTGATCGTGATCGTGTAGGTCGGCCCGGCGTCTCCGCGCAGCCAATGAGCCCCGACCTCGAGCCGTACTCCCCGCCCGATCGAGTGCGCCGCGAACGCCGACCAGGACGCCAGGCCGGCCTGGCGTTCGATTTCCGTGGTGGTGCGAAGCAGCGTCTGGCTGAGAAATGCCCCCCAGCGGGGACGCGGCATCATGAACGTCGACACGCCAGCGAACGCCTGGTTTCCGGCGGCCATACCGTGCTCGGTGCGCACATAAGGCAAGAGCCGCACTTCATCCGACTGCAGCGACGCGCCGAGCCGCGTCCGCGTCAGCACGCCGGCATCGCTTTGGATGCGCTCGAAGCGCCCGTCGAAGAAGAAAAACCCGTGGCTCGTGGCGGGCCGCCAGAATCCGGAGAGCGTCACCTGGTTTTGCAGACCAGGCACGGCAAGCACGGATGCCGAGTCATGCGCGAAATGCACGTACTCGCCCTCGAATCGCAGATCCACGGATGGCTCATACTTGAGCGCGCCGCGCGCGAGTCCGGCACCGACGAGTTCGGTTTGTATCGCCCAGGCGTTACTGGGGTTGCCCACGAGCGCCGCGTACGGGTGCGTGCGATCCGGGAGCGAATCGCGCCAGAACTGGTCCAGGCCGCCCTGCACCGTCCAGCGGCGGCTTGCACCATAGCGGAGATCGAGATTGCCGGTGGCGTTGCAGGTGAATGACGGCTGCGGGCAGCGGCCACCCGACAGGCCGTACTCGAACCGGCGGGCCGGGAGCAGCTCCGCCAAAACCCGATAGGTGCGGTTGAACTCGCGGATCTCGCCGAACGGACCGTAGGCGACGAAGTCGACCGGATTCTCGCCGTAGCGCACCGGCAGATCGATCGCGAACCCGCCGCTCGCGCTTGCCGAATCGAAGGCGACGAGCTCGCCCCCGCGGTAAGCCTCGACAGACCATCCCGGCTCGAGACTGCCCGCGTAGCGCAGCGAGCCGATCAGCGACGGGCGAACGAACGGCGCGTTGGTGACCGCGAGTCCCTCGAGCGCGCGTGAGCGCGGGCCGGAGGACGGCACGTCACCCACGTGCAGCTGCCTGACCCAGCGATTCTCGCGCCACACGCCGGTCCAGGACGCGTCGACGTGCATGCGACCGAGCTCGGCTGGTCCCACGCTTTGGCCCAGCATTTCGAGTGAGCCGCCGCCGACATCGGCGCCCAGGCCGACCGCGTACGTCGATCCGGCAACTGGATCGGTCGACGGCGAGAACAGCGAGTAATCGAGGACGACCCCGTCCCAGGATGGCCGCTGCAGGCCCAAGGTGACGTCGGCGTGCATGGCGTCGGGACGTCGCAGATACGCGTCGCGGGCCGCCTCGCGGCGGAGGCGGCGCGCGATGGGCAGACTGCTCGGATCCACCACCGTCGCGGTCAGGTCGGACCAGTCCACCACGAACATCAGGTCGAGCAGGTCGCCCAGTCGCTCACTGCCCACATAGAGCTCCGGGGCTTCGAAACGAATGAATTCGCGCTCGATGCGCACGTGATGATCCCCGTACTCCATCGAGTCGCTGCGGGGATCGATCACAATGTGACGGTTGCCCGGATCGACCGTCGCTTCCAGTCGTCCATCCGGCGTGAGACGATGCCGGATCTCGGCGAGCTGCAAGAACTGCGAGAGGGGGAGCAACACCTCCGAACGCACGCGATACGCCTGGACCGTCGTGCCCGTGATGCGACCGATGCGCAGGTCGATCACCACCGGCTCGGGGGGGACGGTGTCTCGCGGAACCTGGTGGGTGTGGAGCGCGGCCACCAGCAGGAGCGGTGCCCGCAGGATTAGCATGGGTTACTGGTAGATGAGCGACACGACGACGTTGCCCTGGTAGATCCCGGGCTTCGCCGCAAGGGCGGGCGTGACCGTGCCGCCGATCCAGATGTACATGTTGAAATTCGACGGTGGACCCAGACGGCCCACTGCGCCGACCGCGGGATCGAAGACCGTGCCGCCGACCGGATTGTTCGTAGAGCGCCGCCAGATTGCCGATATGCCACTGAAGGCGATCGGCATCGTGGAGCCCGGCAGCGCCTGAATGTTGGTCAACTGCGTCGGCAGCGTGAAGCCGATCACGATAAACGCGTTGGCGCTGCCGCTGACCTGCCACTCGCCGGCGTTAGCGGCCGTCGGTAGGATCGTCGTCGGCACGCCCTTAATCACAGTCCCGAAGTTCAAGTCGCGGAGCGTGGAGATCGTCATGCCCACCGTGACGACGACGGCATCGGCCGACACGGAAGAAGCGGCCTGCGCGGCCGCGCGACCGGTCAGGCCGACGCACATCACCAACAGCAACGTCTTTTTTTTCACGGAACCACCAGCTGGACCGAATCGCGCACCGCGGGAGCCTTCAGCACCACCGTCGGATCGAGGTCGTCGCGCTCGGCGACCACCTCGTAGCGCAGCCAGTATCGCCCGCGCGGGAGTCCGGGATGCGGTATCGCGCTCGCGAGGCGCGGCTGCATCGCGACATACACGCCTATGGGCGAAGCAAAGGTGGTGACGAGCGAATCACCGACGCGCTGCCCGCGCACAGCGCCCGTCGAATCCACCAGCGTCTCGCGAATCATGCCGATGAACGCCGCGTTGCCGCGGCGCTCGAGCTTACTGCGCGTGATGAGCGAATCGCCGACGATCCGCGCACTGAGCTCGGACAGCGTCACCCCGGTGCCGACCGGGCCCTTCCGGTAATTGACGCCAATGATTGTGCGTACCTCGAGGGTGAGACCGACCTGAATCGCCGTCGTATCCGCGACGCCGGTGATGGGGACGCGACCCGCCTGCGCCGCGATCACCAGCCGTAGCCAGTATTCCCCGTCGGGCAACCCGGCGGGCGGACGAGCCAACAGCCGCACGGTTTGGCGTTCCCGCGGTCCCACCGTCAACCGCCGCGGAAACGCTTGGATCCACCGCAGCGCCGAGACCGTCGAATCGGCGAGCAATGTGTCGAGGGTGATCCGGCCCGCGGAATCCGTGGTCGGATACCCGAAGATCGTCGAGATCGACACTTCGACCGGTTCCGTGCCGGGGTTGTAGAGCAGCACGGAGCCGCTGCGCAGGCGGTGATCGATGAAGACCGCGTGCGGCGCGACCATGACGCCTTGCGCCGCCAATGACGCACTGGCGAGCGCGAGCATGCCGGCAAGCCCGAGCGCGCGCATCATGGCAGCACCGTCACGGTGAGGGTGATCGTCCCGGTGTACGCGCCGGCGCGCTGGTTCGTCGCCGGATTCGCAGTGGCCCCGACGAAGACCGACGCGCTGCCATTATTCGGAAAGGTTACCGTGGTCGGCTGCTTCGGGTCGAAGCCGACTTGACTCCCAATTGACTGCGTTGACGAGAAGCCCGCGTCACCCGCCCCAAACACGATGGGCATCAACGCGCCACCAGGACCAGTCATGCTCAGCGGCAGCACGAATGACAGCAACACGGGACCACCCTTCGGACCTTTGATATCGAACTGGCCGCTGTTGGCGGGATCGGTTCGCAATATCACGCGCGGCACACCCGGCAGCACGGCGCCGAACGTCAGCCCACGCACACCCGTAACCGTGAGCGGCTTGCCCTGCGCCAAGAGCGGCGCAGCGAGCAGCATCACTCCGAGCACGACCAGCGATTCCCGATTCATGTTTATCATGCGTCTCCTTGCGACAGCGCCGGCAGAGGAATATTGCATCCCCTGCCGGCGCGCCATCAGCTCGACGCCAAATTCAGTCGCTTAGTAGACCACCGTCATGGTGATCGAACCAGTGTAGACACCCGCCGCCTGGTTCGTCGCCGGCTGGACCTGCGCGCCCACCCACACCCACAGCGCGCCTGAGGCGTTCAGCGAGGGGGACGCACCAGCCGCCGGTGAGAAGGCAGTGCCGCCGGTCTGCGCGTTGTTCTGGGCATGCACGCCCGTGTAGCTCACGATCGGCATGGTGTTACCAGCCGAACCGAGCGTCGCGGGCAGCGTGAACGAGATGGTGACCGGGCTGCTGGCCTGGCCCGTGACGTCGAACCGGCCGGCGTTCGTAAGATCTGTAGCCGCGATCGACTTATTCACGCCCGGGAAGACGTTCCCGAAGTTCAACTGCTGGGCGCCTAGCACGTTGATCGGCGTCTGGACATTCGCCGTCGCCGTGATGCTGGCATTGTTCGTCTGAGCCTGGACGGCCGTGCCCGTCAGCACGAGGGCGGCCACAACCAGGGACAGCTTGGTGATGCTGCGCATTTCGAGCTCCTGTTTTTGTGTCGAGCTATTGGTCAGTTGGAGTGCCATTCGGCGCCTCACAGCTTCGGAGTTGTCGTCATGGCAAGGCTCATGCCAACTGCCAATTTCTTCGCCACTGTCAACTTTCTTGACGCATACAGGGCGGGAAAGCGGAAACCAAGATAGGACTTTGACTTAGGCGCCGCAATAGCGAGCTGGTGTCACGATTGTTGACAATTACCAACACTCGCCGTCGTCAGCAACAATCACCGAACTCACCGATATAACAAGGCATTACGCTGTTACAATTGACCGGCATGGAGCCTGCCCTAGACGGGACCGAAGCCAACGGCACTCACTCAGGGGAGCAGGCGATGCGGTTCGGACTCGGCGCGGTTGTGATGGTGGGAGCACTGATGCTCATGGGGAGGAGTGCAGAAGCCCAAGCTCGTGGCACCCTGCAAGCCAGTGCGACCGTTGTCGATACGCGCCAGGGTTTTGAGGCCCTGTCGGCCGTCCGGCAAGCACTTACAGATGCCAGAATCGAGAATCAGCGTACTGTCGCGACGGTGGCCCTAGTCTCCGCGGAGCGCCCGGCGAGTAAGCCGAGCACGGTGGTGGTTACAGTCGATTTCGCGAGAAACTAAAGACCAAGTCGCTCACTTCCCCATCCGAAGGCCGGACTCCCCGAAGATCCGCTCGTCGCCGCATCGTGTAGGATGGACAACCTCGCCCATGCTCTCGTCGGTGCCGCGCTCGGTCGAGCAATCGCCGACCGCCACGTCCCGCGCGCGAGCCTGATCGGAGCGATCGCCGCGAACATGCCGGATTTGGCCGAAACGTTCTCGGGCTACTGGGGATGGTCGCGCTCGCAGTTTCTGGTCCATCATCGTGGCATCACGCATTCGCTCATCGGGGCGCTCATTCAAATCCCGGTGCTCATTCTGACGATCGGACTCATCACCCGCGCGCGGACCCAGTGGCGTGCTCCCTGGCGTTGGCTCACCCTGTGCGTAGGCATCACGTTCGCCAGCCACTTGTTCATGGATTGGCAGGGATCGTACGGCTGGCGCCCATTTCTTCCCTGGAGCAACCGCTGGTTCTATCTCGACTGGGTGGCCATCGTCGATCCGTTTTTCTGGCTCGTGCCGCTGGTCGCGCTGGCGTGGGGCAGCGAGCGGCACTGGACGCCGCTCAGCGGGGTGCTGGTGATCGGCGGTTTCATCGGCGTGCTGCTCGTCGGGCGACACGACATCGTCGCGCCCTGGGTCCTTTGGGTCTACGCGGGTCTCTGCCTCGTCGCGATTGTGGGGTGGGTTCGCTACTGGTTCGGTCCGGTGGCTCGGCAGCGTGCCGCTGCGCTCGCGGTCCTACTCCTTGTGCTGTATAGCGGCGCGCACGCAATCGTGGCAGCGGCGCGCAAGCGGGAGGTCCGGCAGGTGGCCGAACACCGCTTCGGCGCCGGCGCGTCCTGGGCGGCGTTGACCAACATCGGTCAACCGTTTACGTGGGAAGCGATGTATGCCAGCGCGGATACGGTCGCGAGTGACGACTGGAAAGTGGCGCGGCGCCTGCGCGAGCCGGCGGTGGTACACACGATACAGGACACGCCGGACGGGCGCGCGATCGCCCAGTTCGCCCGCTTTTTGACGGCCGAAGTGGACACGGCAAGCAACATCATCTACCTGCGCGATGCGCGCTATGCGCGCGTGGGACGAACTGGCTGGGGCGTGACGGCGATCAGGATGAAGTAAAGTTACGACCGGAGCCGCGGCGATCCTTCAATTGACGGCGCGGTTGCGGCGAGCGCCGCTCCACGCGACTGCGGCGTTCAGTGCGTCCCCGCCGTTCGACCACGACCGTGACCTGCTTGACGCGTCGTTCGGTGACGCGGCGATCCAGTCCGGACCGCCGCTCGGGCCGTACCCGGCGCTCCATCTGATGGCGGCCGGGTTGGTGCGGACCGGAGGAACGCGACGGACCAGACGAACGTGAGGGACGGCGGGGCTCTTTCTCCATCGAGGGAATCTGCGGCGTCGCGGAGGTTCGTGCCAGCCGAACTCAGCCACTACATTTCTCGCCCGTGACCACGCCAGACCGGCGCTCCACGCCTCCCAGGGTGACGGCCGTCACCAGCTCTCCCGCGCAAACGCCGCCCGCGGGTCTGCTCGACGACGCGCTGCGCGCACTCGAGCCTGCGTTTCGGCTCGACAACCTCGTCGCGCTGTCGGCGGATCGCGCGCTGTATCACGGCTGGGATCGCGTCTTGAAGCGGAACGTCTCGATCCGCGTGCATCTCGCGGCCGAGGCACCGGGACGCGCCTGGTTCATGCGCGAGACCGAAACGCTCGCACAGCTCGACCATCCGGCGATCCGTCATGTCTACGCCGCCGGCGAGATCGCGTCGTTCGCGTATCGCACTGCCAACTGGATCGAAGGCGAGAGCCTTGCGGACGCACTGCGACGCGGACCGCGCCCGATTCCGCAGTCCATGTCGCTGATCCGTGATCTCCTCGCCGCGCTCGAGCACGCGCATGCGCGCGGTATCATCATGCGGCGCATCGTCCCCTCGACGCTGATGATCAACACCGGTGGGCAGGGCGTCATTACCGATTTGCGATACTCCAACTGGTGCCTGCCCTACCTGCCGCCGCTGCCTACGGACGACGCCAACGCGGCGTACATGGCGCCTGAAGTCCGGGCTGCAGAGGCCGGGGAGCCGGCGAGCGACGTGTACACTGTCGCAGCGAACATTTACGCTGCGCTCACCGGTAACCCGCCGGATCCGGATCCCGCGCGCATCGTTCCACCGCGCCAGCTGCGGCAGGCGATTCCCGCCGCCGTCGAGCGCGTGATCATCCGCGCGCTGTCGCGCGTGCCCAAGGACCGGTATTACACGGCGACGGAGATGCTCGAGGACTTCGTGAGTGACGCCGGCACGTTCCAGGTGCTCGCGGCCGCTCCGGCCCTCACCGAATCGGGTTTCGAACGGCGCCTGCGGCGCGCGCTCGGCGATGACTACGAGCTGCTGGAAGAAATCGGCGCCGGTGGATTCGGCCGTGTGTATCGCGCGCGCGACCTCGCCCTCGAGCGCGACGTAGCGATCAAGGTCTTGCACCCGGCACTGACCGCCGATCCCGGGGTCATCGAGCGCTTCCGGCGCGAGGCACAGCTCGCCGCGCGACTCCGGCATCCCAACATCGTCAGCATCTACGACATCATGGGCCGCGCCGGACTCACGTGGTACACGATGGAATTCGTCCCCGGCTCGAGCCTGGCGCAAGTGATCCAACGCCAGGGCACGTTCTCACTCGAGCAGACCGAGCGGCTGCTCAACGAAGCGCTGTCGGCACTCGAACACGCCCACGGCCTGGGGTTGATTCACCGCGACCTGAAACCGGAGAACATGCTGATCGAGCCGGACGGCCGGCTGCGGATTACGGATTTCGGACTCGCCCTGGCGCTGCGCGGTGGGACGCGGTTTGGCGGTGCGACCTCCCGGAGCGGTACACCGCAGTTCGCCGCGCCCGAGCAGTTGCTGGGCGAGCGTGTCGACCAACGAGCCGACTTGTATTCGCTGGCCGCCGTCGTGTATTTCTCATTACTGGGGAGACCGCCGTTCAGCGGGAAAACCCCGGAGCAGATACTGGCGCGTCAGACGACGGACGATGTACCGCCGCTCGTCGCCGAGCGCCGCGACGTCCCACGCGAGCTCGAAGAGGTGCTACGGCGCGCCCTCCGCAGCGAGCCGGCCGAACGATTCCATTCCGCCAGTGCGTTTCACCACGCCGTGCGGGGTGCGCTCGGGGGATTCTGGCGGCGCCTCGCCGCGCTGTTTCG
>QHTY01000290.1:5582-6958 GCA_003220985.1 Gemmatimonadota bacterium | reverse complement strand
TCCGACAGCGCCACACGCAGCTTTGCCCGCGCGCGCGACAGCTGTGCCTTCGAAGTGCCGGTCTCGACGCCCAGAGCGGCGCCGATTTCTTCGTGTGTGTAGCCCTCGACATCGTGCATCAGAAACACCGTGCGGTAACCCTCCGGCAGATCATCGATCGCCTGCTTGAGCCGCGCTTTCAGATCCGGTTCGGCATGCCGTTGCACCACGCCGATCTCGTGCGCGTCGTCGATGTCCGCTTCCCGCTGCCGAAACCGCTTCACCTTTCGCAGGCCGTTCAGAACGACCGTGGTCGTGATCGTATGCAGCCAGGTCGAAAACGCGGCATCGCCACGGAACGAGCCGAGCCGGTCGAACGCGCGGATGAACGTTTCCTGGGTGAAATCCTGCGCGAGGGCATCGTCGCCCGCGAGCCGGAAGGCCAGGCGGTACACGCGGTCCACATGCGCGTCATACAGCGTGCGCTCTGCGGCGCTATCCCCGGCGCGGACGCGGGCAATGAGCTGTGATTCGTCCACGACGCTCCGAGGTGACGGGCTGGTCTCGTAACTACTGATGGGACACGGGGGACGACAAAAGGGTTACGTCGGAAGGCTCCCTAGAGTGTCTTGAGGAAGGCCACCAGCGCCGCCCGCTCCCCGGGCGGCAGAGCGTGGAAGAGGTCGCGGGACCGGGCAGCCTCACCCCCGTGCTGCTCGATCGCCTCTTCGGGGGTCTTGGCGCGGCCGTCGTGCAGGAAACGGGGCATAAGGTGCAGCCCCATCAGCGGCTCGGTGCGGAATTCCGTCGGCGTGGCGAGGCCGAGGCAGATGTCGCCCAGGTCGGGCCCCATGTCGTGCAGCAGGAGGTCCGTATACGCGGCGACCTGCTTATGCCGCAGGGCCGCGATAGGACTGTCCCCGGTGGTGAGGGTCGGGATGTGGCAGTTGGCGCATCCGACCCGCCTGAATACGTCGCTCCCCTGGCGCGCCTCGCCGGACATCTTGAGAGGTGCGGGCGGCGCGAGCAGCCGCACGAACGCGTCCGCCAGCGCCGCTTGCTGCTCGTTCAACTCGGGGTCCGGCGCGGGATCGGTGCCGGCTGGAATAGGCGTCCCAGCGACTGTTTCCTCCGTGGGTGACGCGGGGGTCGTGATGCCTTGTTCCGCGGCGAACGCGCCGTCGTTGAACTCGCGCAACGTCGGGACCAGGGCCTTGCGCCCGAAGCGCCCCAAGCGACCGTCGAAGAAACGGTTGGGGCGGCCGGAAATGCCATCGTGATTGCGATCGTCGGGATCCGCGTACGCGAGGATCTCGGAATCAGGCACGGCATCGAGCAGACCAAAGCCGAAGACATCGGGGATAGTGCGCGCCGCGACGGCAGTTGCTGCGGGAGGA
>QHTY01000290.1:291-5577 GCA_003220985.1 Gemmatimonadota bacterium | reverse complement strand
GGTGTGGAGGGCCGGTGTGACGTGATTCTGATAGACGGGGCCGCCAAACGCTGCCAGCTCGTCACACTGCCGGACGCCGGCCGGCACCACCTCATGAAACGCGGTCGCATGACGCTCGACTTCGTCGCCCGTCCCGCCGGCCACCGGATCCTCGTGACACTCGGCGCACGCATTTGCATTGAACAAGGGACCCAGTCCCGTTTCCGGTGTGAACACGCTGTCGAACACGCCCTTGCCCTGATCGAACCGGGCGCGCTCGGCGGCCGAGAGGCCACGGAGGGGGTCGCCGGGCTTGAGTGGGCGCTGGCAGGCCGTCACCGCCAGGATCGCTGCGGCGCACCTGCAGACGAGGGCGCGGCTCGTCATGGCGAGGGGGGATGCTCGACGCCGCTCGTCATCCGGCCGATACGCTCGATGGTGTAGGCGACCCACCCGCTGGGCCGCGCGCCGAATGTCACGCGAACCACGTCCCCCGGCTTCAGGTCGCTCAGCGCGAGCTGGTCTCTTCCCGGGGTTGTCGTGACCGGCACTGTGGCGGGCACTTGGAGGCGCACGATGCGCAGCGCCATTCCCACGCCCGTCGTGACCTCGAGCGCGCGATTCTTGGTGTCGACTAACCGAACCGCGCCACGGACGCTGTCGTGCGGGGCTTGTTGTGATGCCGCTAATGTCGGACCGACAACCCACAGCAGAGACGCTAAGATGAAGCGAACCATTGAGCCCTCCCCCTCCGAGCGACCGGGCTAGTATACCCCGGAGATCATTCAGCGAGTTCCGAACAGGCGGTCGCCGGCGTCGCCCAGGCCCGGAAGAATGTACCCCTTGGCGTTGAGCTCACGATCCAGCGAAGCCGCGTATACCGGCACCTTGGGGTGCGCGTCCAGCATCGCCTTCACGCCCTCGGGGGCCGCCACAAGACACAAGAAGCGAATCTTCTGCGCGCCGGCCCGGGACAGCGCACTGACCGCCGCGACGGCCGAGCCCCCGGTCGCCAGCATGGGGTCGAGCACAAAAAATGCGCGGTCGGCTTCTCCCGAAGGGATTTTGAAGTAGTAGTCGACCGGTTGCAAGGTCGCATGATCCCGGTACAGGCCGATGTGCCCCACGCGCGCGGAAGGGATCAGTTGGGAAATACCCTCCACCATGCCTAACCCCGCACGCAAGATGGGGACGAGCGTCAGCTTCTTCCCCGCGACCTGGCTTCCGGACGTCTTCTCGAGCGGCGTTTCGATCTCCACCGGCTCGAGCGCCAGGTCTTTCGTCACTTCATACGCCATGAGCATCGCGATTTCATTGACGAGCTGCTTAAAGTCACGCGTGCTCGTGCGCTTATCGCGCAGGATGGTGAGCTTGTGCTGGATCAACGGATGTGACAGCACGGTCAGGTTGGGGAACTGTGGGGATGGCACGCGCGCCATGGCCGGAGAAGCTACGCACTCGGTTGCGAGCGCGCGACCGGCGGGTATTTTCAGCGTCCCATTCGGAGCTGCTTCAAGGCCGTCGCATTTGGAGGATCCATCATGCGTGGCACCTTGCTGAAACTCGCGGCGCTCGCGCTCTGCGCGACGCCCCTCTCTGCGCAGTCCGTCGACAGCCTCATCGCCAAGTACGTCCAGGCCTCTGGTGGCATGGCCCGCGTGCAGGCGCTGCAGTCGCTACGCCGCAGCGGCAAATTCACCGGGAGCGGCGGATTCGAGGCGGTGGTCGTGCAGGAGAACAAGCGTCCCAACAGCGTGCGGGAAGAGTTTTCGATCCAGGGAATGACCGGCATCAACGCATACGATGGGCACAGCGGCTGGAAGATCGAGCCGTGGAACGGCAAGCGGGATCCGGAAGCCCTCGGGGAAGATGAGATGCACAGCATTCTCGACGACGCCGACTTCGATGGGCCGCTCGTGAACTACCAGACCAAAGGCAATCGCGTGGAGTATCAAGGCATGGAGCAGATCGAAGGCAGCGACGCCTACAAACTCAAAGTCACGCGTCCCAACGGGGACGTCAGCTTCTACTACTTGGATACCGAGTACTACGTCCCCATCAGGATCGACACGCAGCGCATGATCCGCGGCGCGCCGCAGGAATTCGAGACCTCGCTCGGCGACTACAAGCAGGTCAACGGCGTGTATCTGCCGTTCTCGTCCGAGTCGGGGCCGAAGGGCAGCAGCAGCGCGGACCGTGGGAAAATCACCTACGACAAGATCGAGGCCAACGTCCCGCTCGACGACCAGCGGTTCGCCCGGCCGGGAGCTCATCCATGAACGCCCTCCTTCTCTTGCTGATCGCGCAGCAACCTGCCGTGACCGTCGATTCCGAAGCGATCTCGGGGCTCGGCGCGCGCAACATCGGGTCGGCGGCGATGAGCGGGCGCATCGCGGCGCTCGCGGCCGTAGAGGAAGGCGCACGGCTCACGATCTACGTCGGCGCGGCGAGCGGCGGCGTGTGGAAGTCGGTGAACGGGGGCACGACGTTCAAGCCGGTCTTCGACAAGCAGCCGGTGCAGTCGATCGGCGCGGTCACGATCGATCCGAAAAACCCGAAGGTGGTCTGGGTGGGCACCGGTGAGTCGTGGATGCGCAACAGCGTGTCCATCGGCGACGGGATCTACCGCTCGGACGACGGCGGCGAGAACTGGACCAACATGGGACTGCGCGAGTCCGAGCACATCGTCAAGATTCTCGTCGATCCCACCGCCACCAACACCGTCTACGTCTGCGTTCCCGGCAAACTGTGGAGCGACAGCGAGGACCGGGGCGTCTACAAGACGACGGACGGCGGCAAGACGTGGACCAGGGTGTTGCGTGGCACGAACCTGTCGACGGGCTGCTCTATGCTGGCGATGGATCCGTCGAATGCGAAGACGCTATACGCCGGAATGTGGGACTTCCGCAGGCGGGGCTGGACGTTCCGCTCGGGCGGCGACAGTGCGACGGCGCCGAGCGCCTCGAGCCTGTTCAAGAGCACCGATGGCGGCGCGACGTGGACCGATTTGACGGCAACGGCCGGCTCCGGGTTACCGCCTAAACCGTGGGGTCGCGTCGCGGTCGCGGTGGCGCCGTCGAAACCGGACATCGTGTACGCGTTCATCGAAGCGGTGCCGCCGCTCAATGCGCTGTATCGCTCCGACAACGGCGGCAAGACGTGGCAGATGCTCGATCGCAGCCAGAACATGATCTGGCGGCCGTTCTACTTCGCCAATCTGATCGTGGACCCCACGAATCCGGACCGCGTCTACAAGCCCGACGGCGGGCTCATCGTCAGCACCGATGGCGGCAAGAGCTTCAGCGGGATTTCCGGAGGCGCGCACGGGGACTTCCACGACGTCTGGATCGACCCCAAGAACACCGACAACGTGATTACCGGTGACGACGGCGGTCTGTGGTTCTCCTATGACGCCGGGAACAAGTGGGTGAAAAACGAAAATCTGCCGGTGTCGCAGTTCTATCACGTCAGCGTGGACATGGAGCGGCCATACAACGTGTACGGCGGGTTGCAGGACAACAGCTCGTGGGTCGGTCCGTCGGAGTATCCCGGCGGGATCACGAACCATCAATGGGAGAACATGTACGGCGGCGACGGCTTCTGGATGTTCGCCGATCCCACCGATCCCGACTACCTGTATGCGGAAGCCCAGGGCGGTGCGATCGGCCGCGTCAACCGGCGTACGCATGAGTCGCGCAACATCCAGCCGCTGCCGCGCTATCAGGAGAAGAAGCTGCGGTTCAACTGGAACACGCCGATTCACATCAGCGCGACACAGAAGGGCACGGTCTACATCGGCGCGCAGGTGCTGTTCCGGTCGAAAGACTTTGGCCAGACGTGGGAGCGCATCTCGCCCGATCTCACGACCAACGATCCGCAGAAGCAGAAACAGGAGCAGTCGGGCGGCATCACGGTCGACAACTCGGCCGCCGAAATGCACACCACGATCTACGCGATCGCGGAGTCGCCGCGGGACGGGCTGGTGGTCTGGGCCGGCACCGACGACGGCAACCTGCAGGTCACGCGCGACGGCGGCAAGACGTGGACGAATGTCGCCCCCAATGTTGCGGGCCTCCGCAAGAACGCGTGGGTGACGTCGGTCGAGCCGGGGCACTTCGCGAACGGCACCATCTACGCCACGTTCGACCTGCACACATTCGGGGACATGCGGCCGTACGCCTACAAGTCCGCCGATTTCGGCGCGACGTGGACGCCGCTGATCACTTCCGGGAGCCCGGTGCGCGGCTATGCGCACGTCATCAAGGAGGATCTCGTCAACCCCAATCTGCTGTTCCTGGGCACCGAATTCGGTCTCTGGGTGTCCGTGGACGGTGGGAAGCAGTGGGCGCACTACAAGGGCGGAGATTTGCCGGCGGTCGCCGTGCGCGATCTCGCGATTCATCCGCGCGATCACGATCTCGTAATCGCGACGCACGGCCGCGGCATCTGGATCGTGGACGACATTACGCCGCTGCGGGCGCTCACACCCGACGTGTTGGCCAGGCCGGTCGCGTTCCTCGCGGGACGTCCGACGGTACAGCGGCTGCAAGCCGGGGGCGGTTGGGCGAACGGCGATGCCATGTACGTCGGACCGAATCCGCCGAGCGATGCCGTAATCACGTACTACCAGCGGCGCCGTCGAGGTGTTCGACGCGAGCGGGAAACTCCTCGGCACGCTGCCGACGAGCAAACGACGCGGCCTGAATCGGGCGACGTGGTCCATGCGCCTGGCGGCGCCGCGCGTACCGCCGGCCGCGAGTGCGGCATTCGGTGCGGCGTTTGGCCCGCGGGTCCTGCCCGGCACCTACACGATCAAACTGACGAAGGACACGGCGACATTTACGACGCAGCTCGCGGTCGTCCCCGACCCGCGCAGCACGCACACCGCGCCGGAGCGTCAGGCGGCGCTCGAACTGGCACTCAGGGTTTCCGGCACGCTGAACGACATGACGTTTGCCGTCGAGCGGATCAACGGTGTCCGCCAGGCGCTCGATGACCGGGCGGGGAGGCTGACGACGGGCGATGCCGTCGCGAAGCGCCTGCGGGCGGCATCGGCGACGGTCGATGCGTTGCGCAAGAAAATCGTCGCGACGAAGGAAGGCGGTATGATCACCGGCGAGGAGCGGCTGCGCGAGAACCTCACCGATCTGTACAGCAACATCGTCTTCTACGATGGCGGGCCCTCGCAGACGCAGGTCGAGCGCGCCGACGCGATCGCACGCGAGCTGGCCGATGTCGTGCGGGACTTCGATGCCTGACGACGCGAGACCTGGCGGGCATCAACGCGGCGCTGCGCAGCAAGAAGCT
>QHTY01000290.1:0-200 GCA_003220985.1 Gemmatimonadota bacterium | reverse complement strand
TACGCCGTACGGTCAGACGTTCAAGGCCCGGTTTTTGCCGTGAGGCGTGGCGCGCCTCCAATGCGTCATCGTTCTGGGTTTACGCTGATCGAGATGCTGGTCGTGCTCATTCTCATGGGCCTCGTGGCTGTCCTCGTTGTGCCCGCGCTCTTCCCGCGCCACCATGACCAGTCTGCCATCAATGCACTCCTCGCGAGCGC
>QHTY01000289.1 GCA_003220985.1 Gemmatimonadota bacterium | reverse complement strand
CCAGTCCGCGAGCGCGGCAGGGGATTGATATCGCGGGGTAGCTGAAGGTCGATGGCGCACATCGCACCACCCTGACTCGCTTCGTGTCACGACGCAGCGTCGACCCGCGAATGTAGAACGCCCTATACAAACTGGTTACGTTGGCGCGACCTGCGGACTCGTTCTTGTGAGCCCTTCGCCGGCGCCCCTGTCGAGCCCTGGGATCGAGGTTCGTTTGCCGAATTCCGTAAAGGCCCAGAGGTACCGCGTCGCGCTGTATTCCCACGACACGATGGGACTGGGGCACATGCGCCGGAACCTGCTGTTGGCGCAGGCCCTCCAGCACTCCCCGCTCCAGGCCGTCGTGCTGATGATCGCCGGGGCGCGGGAAGCCAGCTTGGTAACCGGGGCGGCCGGCGTGGACTGTGTCGCGCTCCCTTCATTATGGAAGGACCTGGGCGGGCAGTACCGCCCGCGTCATCTCGACGTCTCCCTGGACGATCTGTTGTGCGTGCGCGCGCGCACGGCCGCCGCCGCGCTGGACGCATTTGCGCCCGATGTCCTGATCGTCGACAACGTGCCCCGCGGCGCACTCCGCGAGCTGGATCTCGCCCTGGAAACGCTGCGAGCCCAGGGCCGGACACGGCTCGTGCTTGGACTGCGCGACGTGCTCGACGATCCCGTCACGCTGCAGGGCGAGTGGACACGCGCGCAGAACGACGAGGCGGTGCGCCGCTACTACGACGCCGTGTGGGTGTACGGCGATCCGGCCGTGTACGATGCCGTGCGCGAATATGCGTTCACGCCCGATGTGGCGAACAAAGTGCGCTACACGGGCTACCTCGATCAGCGGGCGCGGACGCGCTACGCCGGCGGTCCGCATGGGGATCCCGTCGCGGCCCTCGGGCTCCCACCGGGTCCGCTCGCGCTCTGCCTCGTGGGGAGCGGCCAGGACGGCGCGCAGCTCGCCGAGGCATTCGCCGAGGCGGAGCTCCCGGCCGACACGAACGGGGTGTTGGTGACGGGTCCCAGCATGCCCCTCGACGTGCGGCGGCGCATCGCGCGCGCGACGGCGGGCCGTCCCGGGCGGCGGATCGTCCGATTTCTCTCCGAACCCACGCGCCTAGTGCGGTGCGCCAATCACATCGTCGCCATGGGCGGTTACAACACCATCTGCGAGGTGCTGTCGTTCCGCAAAGCGGCGCTCATCGTGCCGCGCGTCGAGCCGCGCCGCGAGCAGCTCATCCGCGCCGAGCGCCTCCAGGCGCTTGGCCTCGTCGATGTGCTCCATCCCGCCGACCTGACGTCCACCGCGCTGAGCGACTGGCTCGCCCGCGAGCGCACGCCGCCCCTGGCGGCTCGGCGGCGTGTCGACCTCAACGGACTCACTCGCGTCCCACAGCTCCTCGCAGAGCTGGTTACGAAGGCGACCGATGCAGCCTGAAATGCCGTCGCGTATCGGATACGTGGTCAAGCGCTATCCGCGCTACTCCGAGACGTTCGTCGTGGCGGAGATCGCGTCACATGAGGCGGCGGGGCTCGAGGTCGAAGTGTTTTCCATCATGCCTCCGAACGACACGCACTTTCAGGAAGCGATCGCGCGCGTCCGCGCGCCGGTGCAGTACATCCCCTACCATGGCGTGAAAGCCGCGGATTTCTGGGCAGCACTCGATGCCGCCGCGGCCGCCCTCCCCGGGTTCTGGAAGGCGATGGAAGCGGCGCAGGGCGAGGACGCGCACGCGGTGTACCAGGGCGCGCTGATCGCGTGCGCCGTGCGGGAGCGCGGGATCGAGCACCTGCATGCGCACTTCGCCACGGCGGCCACGTCGGCCGCGCGGCTGGCGAGCCACTTCGCCAAGGTTCCCTACACGTTCACGGCGCACGCCAAGGACGTCTTTCACGATACCGTCCATCCCGACGACTTCCGGCGCAAGCTCTGCGACGCGGGCGCAACCGTCACGGTGAGCGACTTCAATTGCGATTACCTGAAGCGCACCTACGGCGGCGCTGCGGCGCGCGTGAAGCGCGTCTACAACGGCCTCGATCTCGAGTTGTTTCCTCATGCCTCGCCCGCCGAGCGGGCGCCGTGGATCGTCACGGTGGGTCGCCTCGTCGAGAAGAAAGGCTTCGCCGATCTGGTGGAAGCCTGCGCCCTGCTGAAGAGCCGCGGTGCCCCGTTCCGGTGCGACATCATCGGTACCGGGCCGCTCGAACCGGCGCTCGCGGCGCTGATTCTGGAGCGTCAGCTCCAAGACCACGTACACCTGGTGGGTCCGCGGCCGCGTAGCGAAGTCGTCGCCCTCGTGCGCGGCGCCGCGGTATTCGCCGCCCCCTGCGTCGTCGCGGCCGACGGCGATCGCGACGGTCTGCCGACCGTGCTCGTGGAAGCGATGGCGCTGGGGACGCCCTGCGTCTCGACCGACGTCACGGGGATCCCCGAGCTCCTAGCAGATGACTGCGGCATCGTGGTCCCACAGCACGACCCCACCAACCTGGCGGCGGCGCTGGAGCGTCTGCTCAGCGACAGCGCGCTGCGCGTCCGGTTGGCGACGCGCGCGCGCCAGCGCGTGGAAGCCGACTTCGACATTCGCTGCACGGCCGCGCGGCTGCGGACGATTTTCAGTGCGGTTCGCGCTCGGGGAGGGGCGGGGACGGCGCGGCCGTCGCTCGCGCGTGTCGCTGGATAATGCGGATCGCCTACGTCTGCGCCGATCCGGGCGTCCCGGTGTTCGGGCGCAAGGGCTGCTCGGTGCACGTCCAGGAAATGATCCGCGCGTTCCGGCGCAGCGGAGCGGACGTGGAGCTGTTCGCGGCGCGCGCGGACGACCCGCTGCCACCGGAGCTGGAGGGCGTCCGCGTGCACCGCATCGCGGCGGTACGCGCGGCTGCGCCCGGCATCGCGGCGGTCGAGGTGCTGAACCGCGCACTGGCGGTGGGGCTGTCACAGGCGGCGCCGTTCGACATGGTGTACGAGCGCTACTCGCTGTGGAGCGCCGCCGCGATGGAGCACGCCCGCGCGGCCGGCGTGCCGGGGGTGCTCGAGGTGAATGCGCCCCTCATCGAGGAGCAGGCCGAGCACCGCGAGCTGCGCGATACGCAGGGCGCGGCTGCGATGGCGGCGCGCGTCTTCGGTGCCGCGAGCGCCTTGCTCGCGGTCTCCGCGGAGGTGGCCGCCTGGCTCGCGCGCCAGCCGGCGGCGCACGGGCGCGTGCATTTGGTCCCAAATGGGGTCGATCCCGACCGGTTCCGGCCCGACGTGCCCCCCGCGCTGCCCGCCGCGCCGGGGATCTTCACGGTCGGGTTCGTGGGCTCGATGAAAGGCTGGCACGGCGTGCCGGTCCTGATCGACGCGTTCGCGGCGCTGCATGAACGAGTGCCGGCGACCCGCCTGCTGCTCGTGGGCGACGGACCCGAGCAGGCGGCGATCGTGGCCGATCTCGCGCGCAAGAAGCTCACGGACGCGGCACACCTCACCGGCAGCGCTGCGCCACGCGATATCCCGGCGCTCCTGACCTCGATGGACGCGGCGGTCGCCCCGTACCCGGATGCCAAGCGGTTCTACTTCTCGCCGCTCAAGGTCTACGAATACCTGGCGAGCGGGCGGGCGGTCGTGGCGAGTCGCGTGGGGCAAGTCGCGGCGATCATCGAACATGAGGTCAACGGTCTCCTCTGCCCGCCGGGGGACGCGGGCGCGCTCGCCGACGCGCTGCAACGGTTGCACGACGATCCGGCGCTCGTCGCCCGGCTCGGCCAGGCCGCACGCACCAGAGTCCTCGAGCACCAGAGCTGGGAGGCGCGCGCGGCGACGATCATCGCGCTCGCCCGCAGTCACCCGGTGGAGGCGTAGTGGCGCGACCCCAGTCCCTCCGCGGGTCCCTCCCCGGCCTCGGGCGACTAGCGCGGCGCTTCTGGCCGTACCTGAAGCGCGAGCGTTCGCTCGTCACGCTGTCGCTGCTCGCGCTCTACGCCGACGTCGCGTTGCGGCTGCTGGAGCCGTGGCCGCTGAAGGTCGTGCTCGATCGCATCATCGCCGTGACGCGCGGCCACACCCCTCACCGGCTCGCGGCGCTCAACGCCCTCGATCCGGCGACGCTGCTCGCCCTCGCGGCCGTGGCGGTGATCGCGTTCGCGGCGCTCCGCGCGATCGCCCAGTACTACAACACCGTCGGTCTAGCGCTCGTCGGCAACCGCGTGCTGACGCAAGTGCGCAATGAT
>QHTY01000288.1:4558-4965 GCA_003220985.1 Gemmatimonadota bacterium | reverse complement strand
GTCGACCCGCGCATCATCACCGAAGCCCTCGGCGACGATCCGGTGAAGGCGAGCGGCTTCGGCGTGCGGAACATCAAGCGCCTCGTGCCGATGCTGATCCCCGCCACCACCACGAACAAGCTGGACAACTACGATCGGCTCGAGGACCTGTACGGCGAGCTCATCAACCAGTGGGCGCGGGAGATGAACCACGTGGCCGTCGTGGTCGGGGGCGTGTACCAGTTCACCAAATACGCCAGCCAGTCGGGGACCGTCTATCAGCCCGTGCCGCGGACCAAACAGGCCGAGGCCGTGCAGTTCCTCAATGAGAACGTCTTCACGACGCCGAGCTTCTTCTTTGATCCGGAGATCCTGCGGCGCATCGAGCCGACCGGCTTTGTCGAGCGGGTACGGACCCGCCAGACTGC
>QHTY01000288.1:0-4536 GCA_003220985.1 Gemmatimonadota bacterium | reverse complement strand
GTCACGGTTGGCCGACCAGCAGGCCACGCAGCCGAGCGGTTATACCATCCCGGACCTGTTCGCCGATGTCCGGAGCGGCGTCTTCGCGGAATTCAGAGGCGGTGCGGTTCGCATCGATGAGTATCGGCGCAATCTGCAGCGCGCGTTGTGGATCAGATGGAACGGCTCATCAATACGCCGCTGGTTACGCCGCCGCCTCCGGGTTTCACGCCGTTCCCCGGCTTCACACCGCCGCCGCCCCGTCCCGCCGACGCGCGCGCCCAGGCTCGGCTCGAACTCGTGGATTTGCAGACTATGTTGCGCGCTGCCCTGCCGCGCGCGGGGGATCGTGCGACCCGCGCGCACATCGTCGATCTGCAGGCGCGAATCAATCAGATCTTGAACCCACGGTGAGGCGGCTAATGGCTATCGGCTATCGGCTATTGGGCGTGGCGATCGTATTACACATCGGCACGTCGGCACGTCTGCAAGCGCAGACCTTTGAGCAACGCCTCGTCGCCGTCCCAGACACCGCGAGCGTCCGTCAGATGTCGCGCGACCTCTCCGCCGTGCCGCACATGGCGGGCACGCCCGCGCAGGCGACGACGCGCGATTACGTCCTCGACAAGCTGAAATCGTGGGGCATCGACGCCTGGAGTAAGGAATACATTGTCTACATTCCGCAACCGGACACCGTCGCGGCGTGGATTATCCCTGGCCCGCGCCGGGGGCCCGTGCGACTCAACCTGGTCGAGCCGGGGACCGGAGCGCAGATCCCGCCCTTCAACGGCTACACCGGCGACGGCGACGTCACGGCCGAAGTCGTCTACGTGAATTACGGCCTGATCGAAGATTACAAAACGCTCGACTCCCTGGGCATCAGCGTGAGCGGCAAGATCGCCATCGCACGCTACGGTCGTTCGTTCCGCGGCATCAAGGCACGCGAAGCGCAGAAGCGCGGCGCCGTCGGACTGATGGTGTACTCCGATCCACAGGAGGACGGCTACTTCCGCGGCGACGTCTATCCCAAGGGGCCGATGCGCAATGCCGACGGCATCCAGCGCGGCAGCATGATGAACGGCAACGGCGATCCCACGACGCCGAGCTGGTCGTCGGTCGAGGGTGCGCGGCGGCTGCCGGAGGATTCGCTCGATATCCCGAAGATTCCCATCATCCCGATGAGCTACGGGAACGCCCGGCGCTTTCTCGAGCCGATGGGCGGACCTTCGGTGCCCCAAAGCTGGCAGGGGGCGTTGCCGTTCCGTTATCACGCCGGACCGGGGCCGGCGCGCGCGCGCCTCCACGTGAAAACCGAACGCGGGGCTCGGGGATTTCACAGGATCTGGAATACGATCGGGATGATCCGCGGTGAGCGCTGGCCCGATGAGTGGGTGGTGGTGGGTGGCCACCGCGACGCCTGGGGACCCGGCGCCCGCGATAACGTCAGCGGCACCGTGTGCGTGCTCGAGACCGCACGCGCTTTCGCGACACTCGCGCGCGAGGGCTTGAAACCGGCGCGGACGGTCGTGTTCGCGACCTGGGACGCGGAAGAATGGGGGCTCATCGGATCGACCGAGTGGGTCGAAGAGCTCGAGGATACGCTGCGGGCGCGTGTGGTCGCGTACATCAACGAAGACGGGACCTTCTCGGGACCGAACTTCGGCGGCAGCGGCTCGCCGTCGCTCAAGCCACTCCTGCGCTCGACTGCACACGTCGTGCCGGATCCGGTTGGACCGGGCACGGTGTACGACGTCTGGCTAAAGGGCAAGAACGGTGACACCACCGCGTTGACGATGGGAAACCTGGGTGGCGGCTCGGACTTCTCCGGCTTCTATCATCACCTCGGCATTCCCGCGGGCGGCATCGGATTCGACGGGCCCGATGGCATCTATCACTCGATGTATGACTCGTACGACTGGATGTCGCGTTTCGGCGATCCCGGCTACAAGGCCCATCGCGCCGGCGCGCAACTCGTCGGCGTGATCATGAGCCGGCTGGCCAACAGCGACGTCCTGCCGCTCGATTATGCCGCCTTCGGCACCGAGATGACCGGGTTGGTCTCGCAGCTCGACTCCGGAATCGCGAAGAAACAATGGAAGGAAACGGTCAACACGCAGGCACTGAAGGACGCGCTCGATCGGTTTACCGCCGTCGGCCGCGCCTTCAACGCGTCACGCGACAGCGCCGTGGCGCGCAGTGTCGACTCGGCGCGTGCTCGCCGCGTGAACCAGGCACTCATGGTCGTCGAGCGCCGGCTGACCCGACCCGCGGGCCTGGTGAGCCGGCCCTGGTTCCGCAGTCTGCAGTTCGCGGCCGATTTGGACAACGGCTATGCGACGATGGCATTTCCGAGCGTCAACGAAGCGATCCGCTACGCGGACGCCGCCACGGCCAACAAGGAGCTGACTGATCTGGTGAGCCGGATCGACCAGGCGCGTGCGGCGCTCGTGGAAGCGGCGGTGGCGCTGCGCTAGCCGCAGGGCGATAGTGTAGGGACGAGGAGGAGCTGCATGGAAGACTCCAGAACTCGCATCATCATCTATTACTCGATCTGGGCGACGATCTGCGCTGCGGTCGCCGGACTCGCGATCGCCGTGATCCATACGTGGTTCTTCAGTTATCACCCCGGTCGGTCCGCAATCATCGAGACGCTGTTCAGCGGCAGTGTGGCGGCCGTCGCGATCGCCGCGGCGCAGGGAGCGGTCGCGCTCGTCACCGGCGGCGTGCTGGCCCGGCTGGGGCGTGCATTGCAGTTTACGGTGCTGCTGGGCCTCCTAATCGGGGTGTTCGACTTCGTGATGTATTTCGTTCAGATGACGGTTCCCGTCACCGAGTTCGGGTGGGTCCCTGATCTCGTCATCATCGTGGCGGTGACAGCCGCTATCACCGCAGCTGGATCGCGCAGGTCACCCGCCGCCGTGTGACCGACGAGCAAAAGGAGGCCATCGAGCAACTCGAGCGCCGCGTCGCCGCGCTCGAAAATCTGGTGCGCCGCCTGACCTTCGTCGCCAACGCAACCCCGCAAGCTCCGGCGATGCGCCCGGCACCCCTTAGCAGGCCGGCGCCTCCCGTTCCGACCGCGTCGCTTCCCGAGCCCTCCCAGAAGACCGATCTCGAACAATGGTTTGGACAGCGGGGTCTGCTCGCGATTGGCGTCGCGGCGCTGCTCATCGCCGCCGCCTTGTTCCTGAAGTACGCGTTCGATCGCGGCTGGGTCGCGCCGCTCGTGCGCTCGGTGGGCGCCATCGTGGCGGGCATCGCCGTTGCCGCCTGGGGCCATGAACGGATCGGGCGCGGCATGCGCCGCTATGGGGCGGCCATGATTGGGGCAGGGGGCGGACTCGCGTACCTCGGCTTATGGGCCGCTGCGGGGCCGTACGCCTTGATGGAGCGCCGGCTCGGCATCCTGCTCCTCGCGGCCACGACGGTTGCCGTCACTATGCTGGCGCTGCACCACGAGATCGAAGGCCTCGCGATCTGGGCGCTCGCGGGCGCGTACCTCGCGCCGTTGATTCTGCAGACCGCGCCCAACCCTAGAGGGTTTCTCCTCTATCTCGAAGTGATTGGACTCGGCACGGGGATCCTGGCCTACAGCATGAGCTGGCGCGCGACGTTCAATCTCGCGCTGTTCGGCTACCTCTTTCTTGCCGCCGCGGGAGCCGCACCGGCGATCGCGGCGCCCCTCGGCGCGTGGCTCGTTGCGGCGGGTGCGCTCCTCACCGTGCAAGTGACGCTACGGCGCTCGTGGCCCGAGGCACGGCTTGGTGTGCTGGTGATCGCCTGGCCGATCCTCGGCACTGGCTTGGCCGGCAGCGAGGGATCGGACGCGACGCGCTGGCTCTCCCTGGGCGCGGCGACCGCCATCACGGGCGTCCTCTGGTGGCAACACTTCCAGCATGACCCGTTCAGCGCGGCGGTGCCCACCGGTCGCGATATCACCGATGTCGCCGTGGACCGTCTGCTCTTCATCGTGAATCCGATGGCGTTGCTGATCCTCGCCGCCGCGGCCCATCCTCGTCTCATCGCTGACTCTTTCCAGATCGTTCCAGTCGCACTGGCCGCCGTATATCTGCCCGCCGGCTGGTTCCGGCGCAGTGCATCGCACCTGATTGCGGGTTTTGCGCTACTGGCCTTCGCCCTGCCATTTCCGTGGCCGGCCACGAGCGTCGCGATCGGATGGACCGTCCTCGCGTTCATCGCCCTCGCCGCCGAGCGGGAAGGCGGGAGACCCGGCGGGCGCCATGCGTCCATCGCGCTGGCGAGCTCAGCGTGGGCGTGGCTGTTCTCCGTCGCGCTGTTCGAGCGGGTGTATCAGACTCCTGTTTTCATCGATCCGTGGGCGCTCGCGTGGTATGTCCTCATGGCGGGCACGGGGGTCGCGGCATGGTGGTGGGGGAGTGCAGAGAGGCTCCGGCTCTGGATGTGGATTCTCTGCGGCGCCGCCGTGTTCCTTGGCGGGTCGATTGAATTCCACGAATACTTCGGCCGGATGACATCGCTCGCCGGCGATCTCGCGCTGAGCGTCTGGTGGCTGCTGTTTGCGGGCGGTCTCGTATT
>QHTY01000287.1:9787-12995 GCA_003220985.1 Gemmatimonadota bacterium | reverse complement strand
CCGGCGAACATTCAAGAATACGGCATCGCCGCTCCCGACCCGCGCGATCCCGAGGTCGTGTTCGGGAGCGCGCGCCGCGGCGTGTCGCGCTACGACCGCCGCACGGGCCAGACCGCGCAGGTCGGACCCGATTCCGCCGCGCGCGGCGATCAGTTCGGCCGCAACGTGCGCACCATGCCGCTCACCTGGTCGCCGGTGAATCCGAACGTGCTGTACTACACATCGAACGTTGTCTGGAAGTCGGTGGATCGCGCGCACACGTGGACCCGGATCAGTCCCGATCTCGCGCGGCAGACGTGGGCCGTGCCGGCGAGCGCGGGGAGATACGCGAGCACGGTCACGCCGACGCCGCGGGGGGCGATCACGGCGCTGTCCCCCTCACCCAGGAGCGCGGCAGTGCTCTGGGCCGGAACAGACGATGGCAACATCCAAGTCACGACGAACGGTGGTGCCACGTGGCGGAACGTCACGCCGGCGGGGATCAAGCCCTGGACGCGGATCTTCAACATCGAAGCGGGCCACTTCGATACGGGCACTGCCTACGCGGCGGCGAACACGTTGCGGGTCGACGACATGCATCCGCATTTCTGGCGGACGCACGACGGGGGCCGGACGTGGACCGAGATCAATAACGGCGTCGCGCCGAACGCGGTGGCGAACTCGATTCGCGAGGACCCGCGGGTGCCGGGATTGCTCTACGCCGCGACCGACGTGCAGGTCTGGGTCTCGTTCGATGACGGGTCGAACTGGCAGTCGCTGCGGCTCAACATGCCCGCGATTTCAGTGCGCGATATCCAGGTGAAAGACGACAGCACGTGTCTCTGCGCCGACCTGATCGCGGGCACGCACGGCCGCGGGTTCTGGATTCTCGACGACCTGACGCCGTTGCGTCATCTGGCGAGATCGAGGGGCGTCGCGACGTACCTGGTGCGCCCAAGCACGGCCGTCCGAGTGCGCCTCGGTACGAACGAGCCGACGCCGTGGCCACCCGAGCTTCCCGCCGCCGAGAATCCACCAGCCGGCGCGATTATCGACTACGCACTCGGAGCCGATGCGTCCGGCCCGGTGAAGCTGGAAATCCTCGAAGCCTCGGGACGTGTCATTCGGTCTTATTCGAGTGACGATCCGGTGCTCGATCCCGATCCGGCCGTGGACCCGGTGGCCTACAATGGCGTTTGCCAGCGGAACCCGACGGCGTCCGACTGTGGGCTGCCGCTGTATTGGCCGGCACCGGAGCAGCGTCTGTCGACGCGGTCAGGGCTGCACCGCTTCACCTGGGACATGCGCCATCAGCCGATTGGCGATGCCCCGCGCGCCGGTGAAGTCGAGGCCACGGGGGCGGTGCCGCATCGCAGCGAGCACACGCCGCGGGCGCCGTGGGCGGCGCCGGGCCGTTACACCGTGCGGCTGAGAGTAGAAGGCAAGAACTACGCCCAGCCGCTCACTCTACGGCTCGATCCGCGCGTCAAGACTCCCGCGGCCGGACTGCGCCAGCTCGCCACGTTGACGCGCGAGATGTACGACCTCGCCGCCGTGGCCCAGGCCGCCTATCAGCAGGCGCGAGGCCGAGTGGAGTCGCTGACGGGGAGCGTGCGGGCGCAGGTGGAATCGCTCGCGCCGGCGCCCTCCGCGACGTCCCCCCTCTCCGCATCGCGGAGAGGGGGCCAGGGGGTGAGGACGCTCGTAAGCGCGCAGAACACCGCGCTCGCGGCAGCTATGGCGATGCAGGATGCAGATGTGGCGCCGACCGCGGGCCAGGTAGCCGCGTGCGCGCGGGCACGCGCGCAGGTCAACGCGGTGCTGGCGCGCTGGAGACGGCTGCAAGCACAGCGTCGCTGATATCGCAGCGAATCGGTGCGGCCGGGGCGGAATGCGTGAGCGCGCCGATGGCGATCAGGGCAGCACCGGCGTCGGCGTACGCGCGTGCTGTGTCGGCCGTGATGCCACCTGACGCCTGAATCGTCACGGAACGTCCCGCCCCCGCCCCCGCCCCCGCCGCCCGATGCGCCCAGACGGCGACACGTTCGGGCGGCTGATTGTCGACGAGGATGTGCGTGACGCCGGCGGCGAGCGCGGCCTCGAGCTGCTCATCGGTTTCTACCTCGACGATGACCGGCACACCGGGGGGAACGGCGCGCAATGCGCCGGCCAGCGAGAGGCTGTTCTGCCCCAGCAGCGCCCAGTGATTGTCTTTCCACAGAACCGCAGCGGCGAGCGTGGCGCGGTTTTCCACGCCGCCACCGATCCTCACCGCATAGAGCTCGAGACTGCGCAGGCCGGGAGTGGTCTTGCGCGTGTGGGTGATCTTCGCGGGTGTCCCCCGTACGGCGTCGACCGCCCGGCGCGTGAGCGTTGCGACCCCCGCGAGCCGCTGCACAAAGTTGAGCGCGACCCGCTCACCGGCGAGCAATGCGCGCGCCGTGCCGCTGACGATCGCGAGCGTCGTGCCGGCGTCCGCCCAGGATCCGTCCGCGACCATCAGCCGCACGGCAGCACGGGGGTCCAGCTCCCGAAAGACCGTCGTGAGGATCGGCAAACCGGCGGCGACCAGAGATCCCTCGGCGATGAAGCGCGCCTCGACACGCTGTTCGGCGGCGCGTCCGAGCAGGTGCGTCGTGACGTCCTCGCGCGCGCGATCCTCGGCCAGCGCGCGACGGACCTCGAGCAGCCCAAAGGGAGAGGGCTCAGCCAATCGCGAGCATCCGGTCGATGGCGCGCCGGGCGCGCGCGGCGACGTCGGGAGCGACGGTCACTTCGTACTGCAGGTGGCGCAGCGAGTCGCGCAGCTTTTCGAGGGTGATCTGCTTCATGTAGCGACATTCGGCGTCTTCACGCGCCGCGACGAATTCCTTCCCGGGATTTTCGCGCCGCAGCCGATGCAGCACGCCGGTTTCCGTCGCAACTACAAAGCGGCGCGCGGGCGAGACCCGTGCCCGCCGCATCATCTGCTCCGTCGACACAATGCGCATGCGGCTTGCCGCGACATCGCCCTCCGCCTCAGCGTAATACATCGCGCTGGTCACGCAGCCGCATTCCGGATGCACGAGAAACTCCGCGTCCGGATACTCGACCCGGCGCTGCTCCAGCATCTCGCGTGTAAGCCCGGCGTGCACGTGACATTCGCCGAGCCAGACATCGAGCGGGCGGCCCGTGACCTTGCGCAGGTAGTTGCCGAGGTACATGTCGGGCAGAAAGAGGACGGGGACAT
>QHTY01000287.1:7256-9772 GCA_003220985.1 Gemmatimonadota bacterium | reverse complement strand
CGCATTCCCCGACGTGCAGCAGTAGTCCGCCTCAGCCTTCACGTCGGCCGCGGTGTTCACGTACGCGACCACCACGCCGTCGGGATGCGTGGCCCGCCAGGCGCGCACGTCCGCCGCCTGGATCGTCGCGGCCAGGGAACAGCCAGCGGTGCGGTCCGGGATGAGAACGCGTTTGTCCGGGTTCGCGATCGCGGCGGTTTCCGCCATGAAATGCACGCCGCAGATCACCAGGATCGGCGCGTCGAGCTCGGTAGCGCGCCGGGCCATCTGCAGCGAGTCGGCCACGACGTCGGCGAGGTCCTGGATTTCAGGACGCTGATAGTTATGTGCGAGAATGGCGGCGTGGTGCGCGGTGCGGAGCTCGTCGATCTCCGCAAGGAGGTCATGGGTCGTCGGTGCAGAGGTGCCCATCGGATGCAACTCCCATTGTTGTGGTGCCAGTGACTGGGGGGCCGATTGGGTAACGCCTCGATCCGTCGCAGCTGACGGACCGCTCCCAGCCTGGGACGCGCGTCGCCGCGCGTCAGATAGAACAATAACCAGCGCCAGCATCGAGGCGAAGGGGGTGGTGGTGGGGGTGGAGTAGTCAACGCCGCGCAGCGGGGCTAGCTTCGCGCTTGCGACGCTCTCCAGAGAGGGGTTTATGCGCTTCTGCACGATCATCATGCTAGCAACCGTGTTTGCGGCTCCGCTGCGCGCGGTCCAGCGGCCCGCCGCCGCGCCCACGTCGGATCGCGATACCACCAAAGCGGCGCCGACACCGATCCCGAATGAGACGTCATCGGCCACGGATCACACGATTCGGATCGGGGGTCAGCTTATCCCCTACCGCGCCACCGCGGCCACGATGCTGCTCAAGAACGAGAAGGACGAGGCGATCGGTGCCCTTTATTACACGGCGTACACCCGCCCCGATGCCAAGGACCCGAGCCAGCGGGCCATCTCCTTCATCTATAACGGCGGGCCCGGCTCGGCATCCGCCTGGCTGCACATGGGTGCCTTTGGCCCCCGCCGCATCGTGACGACCGACGCGGCGTTTACGCCGCCACCGCCGTACCAGATCGTGGACAATCAAAGCAGCCTGATCGATGTCACCGACATGGTGTTCATCGACCCCATCGGCACCGGGTTCTCCAAGCCCGTGGGGAAGGGAACCGGGAAGGATTTCTGGGGCGTCGATGAGGACGCGAAGGCGCTCGCGCAGTTCATCTCGCAGTACGTGAGTCGCAACGGTCGCTGGGCGTCGCCCAAGTATCTCATTGGCGAGAGCTACGGCACGACGCGCTCGGCGGTGCTCGGCAATCGACTCGAGCGCGACGGCATGTCGCTCAACGGGATCGTGCTGATCTCCTCGGTGCTCGATTTCGAGACGCTACTGTTCGCGCCCGGCCACGATCTGTCCTACGAGCTGTATTTGCCGAGCTATGCCGCGACCGCTGTCTATCACAAGGTGATTCCCGCGCCGGCCAACCTGGGCGGCTTCCTCACCGAGGTGCGCCGCTACGCGATGGGCGAGTATACCGCGGCTCTGGCCGCGGGCGCGACGCTTCCGGCGGATCGGAAGGCCGCCGTCGCCAAACAGGTCGCGGCGTACACGGGACTCTCCGAGGACTACCTCCTCAAGGCCGATCTGCGCGTGAACCTGCGGCAGTTCATGGCGGAGCTGCAGCGCGCGCGCGGGCTGGTGACCGGGCGGCTCGATTCCCGCTTCTCGGGACCGCTCCCGGACCTGTTGACCGAGAACGCGCCGGGCGATCCGCAGTCGAACGCCGTCACGGGGGCATTCACCGCGGCGGCGAACGCCTATCTTCGGGGCGAGCTGAAGTTCGACACGCAGGATCGGTACGTGATGGGCGGCGGCGTGCAGTGGAGTTGGGCGCGTGAGGGACAGCGGGGCTGGGCCGCGACGACCTATGTCGGCACGGACCTCACACAGGCCCTCGTGTCCAATCCGCATCTGCGGATCGAGATCGAGAACGGCTACTACGACCTCGCGACCCCGTTCTTCGCGACCGAGTACACCGTGAGCCATCTGGAAGGGTTGCCGCCCGATTTGCGTGACAACATCACGCTCAAGTATTACGACGCCGGGCACATGATGTATCTGTACGAGCGCGCGCTCGCGGAGCTGAAGCAGAACGTGGCGCGCTTCATCACCAACCCAACACCCACGACCGCAAGAGCCGCCGGCTCGAACTAATCGCGTTTCCGAGACCTCGGCCACGTGACAGTCCTGTTACGCGCCGAGGTCTCCGGGCGACGCACCGCCCGAAAACAGGTTCCATCGCCGCGCGACAACTTTTTGCTGAATCAGGGAAACACTTAAGATGAACGGCGTACGCGAGAGGTAACGCCCCCGGTGTAACACCCGTATCGCAAAGAAGTTATAAACGTCACACATCGCGTCGCTGCAATTCCTTCCACGCGTTGTGTTCGTGCCTCACCCTCCCGCGCAAGAAACCGGTGTAGGAAAACGCTCACGTGATCAATACACAACGGCGTTGCTGGTGTGGGCT
>QHTY01000287.1:0-7160 GCA_003220985.1 Gemmatimonadota bacterium | reverse complement strand
CTCGTGATCGCGCTCGACCGTGCGGTCACGTTCAAGGATGTCACCGAGCACCCGGGCCTCGCCGATCTGGCGGCGTTGCTCGATCACCGAGGGGTGGGGGTGGGGGTGCCTATCTCTAGGGGGAGTTCTCATGATCACTGTAGGACTTGAGCGCGTCGATCGCGACGCGGTCCGTTCTGTCGTCGCCGAGCAAGGCGCGATGCGGATACGGGGTCTCGAGCTGCGCGATGCGGCCGAGGCCGAGGCGGTGTTTCGGCAGCTCGGGACGTTGATGACTGAGACGGAAGCGTTTGCGCCCCGAACCCGGTATGCGCCCGGGGTCTACTCCGCGACGAAATGGCCGCCCAACCAGCCGATGTGCGTGCATCACGAGCTGAGTTACGCGTATGAGGTCCCGAGCCTCATGCTCTTTGCCTGTCTCGTGACGCCTGCGGTGGGCGGCGCCACCCCGCTCGCGGACGGCGCGGCCGTCTTGGGCGCGCTCCCTCGAGACTTGGTCGAGCGCTTCGAACGGCAGGGCTGGCTTCTGGTTCGCAACTACAACGACGATATCGGCGCGACCATCGCCGACGTATTCGGCACGAACGACCGCGGCGCCGTGGAGCGCTACTGTCGCGCCAACGCGATCGACTTCGAGTGGCGGGATGGCGGTGGCCTGCGCACGCGGCAGCGCCGCAACGCCGTCGTGCGGCATCCCCTGACCGGGCGGCGCTGCTGGTTCAACCAGATCGCATTCCTGAACGAGTGGACGCTGGCGCCCGACGTACGCGAGTACCTCGTCGACGTCTACGGCCCGGACGCCCAGCCCTTCAACACGCGCTTCGGCAACGGCGACCCGATCGGCCCCGACATCGTCCACGTGATCAACGAGACCTACGAGGCCCACAGCGTACGTGAGCCGTGGCAGGCCGGCGACCTGCTGGTCGTGGACAACATTCGCACGGCGCACGGCAGGGAGCCGTTCGAGGGAGCGCGCGAAATCGTTGTCGCGATGGCCGACCCGGTGCGCTTGACCGAGTGACGGGTCCGATGCAACTGGCGCGCGGCGAAGTGCACGTCTGGTCGGCCTTTACGAGACACTCGGTGAGGACGAACAGAGCCGGAGCGCTCGGTTTCGATTCGAGTGTGACCGGCGCCGCTTTATCGTCGCGCGCGGCTCGTTGCGCGAGATCCTGACACGTTATCTGGCAACTCCACCCGGCCAACTACGCTTCGTGTACAACACCTTCGGCAAGCCTGGGCTCAGTCCTGAATGCGGCCGCGGGCTCAGGTTCAACATCTCTCACTCGGCCGACCTCGCCCTCATCGCCATCGCGCTCGATGCCGAGGTCGGGGTTGATCTCGAGCACCTCCAGGCGCTACCTGATTACGCTGAGATCGCGCGGGGCTTCTTCTCCCCGGCTGAAGTTGATGAGCTGACCCGGCTCCCGAGCGGCGTTCAGGCCCAGGCCTTTTTCAGGTGTTGGACAAAGAAAGAGGCCTACGCGAAGGCGCGTGGTGAGGGTCTCGCCTCAAACGGCACGCCTCCAACTGGACGTTGGTCGCTACACACTTTCCAACCCGCTCCAGGCTACGTGGCGGCGTTGGTTGTAGAAGGAGTGATCCCGCCCGGAAGAATACTCTTCTGCCCGAATTTCCCCCGCACGCGGTCGATCGCGCGCGCCAGGCCGCGGTCGCGATCGGTTTCAGGGCCGAAGATTCCGAGTTGATCGGCGGAGCTCGCCGGCTTCAGTCCCGATAGCCGGACACCGACGAGTCGGGCGGGCACCCGGCGGTCATCGCGCAGCTTGTTCAGGAGCTCGTGCGATACCCGCAGAATCACGCGGTCGGCGACGACTGGTTCCGGCAGGGTCCGCTGCGCGGCGCGCGTCCGAAAATCGAAATCGCGGAGCCGCACGGCGATCGTCCGCGCGGTGAGTCCATCGCCCCGCAGGTCGGCGGCGGCCCGCGTGACGAGCCGCAGCAGCTCGCGCGCGATGTCCTCATCTCGGTGCAGGTCCTTTCCGAACGTCTCGTCGCGACTCAGGCCGCGGTTCATCACGCGGTGGGCGACCGTGCCGTCGTCGACGCCGTGCGCTCGATTCCACAACCAGCGCGCCTCGCGTTTGCTCATCCAGCGCTCGAGCGTCGGGAGGTCGTGCCGGAGCAGATCCTCGATCGTGACGAGGCCGTGCGCGGCAAGACGCTCCTGGAACTTGGGACCGACGAGGGGAATGTCGCCGAGCGCACAGGTGCGCAGAAATGCCTCCTCAGACCCGGACGCGATGATGAGGATGCCGTTGCCTCCGCGGCTCGGCTTCGCGCGGTCTACTGCCATCTTGGCGATCAGCTTGTTCGTCCCGCCGCCGATGGAGAGCGTGAGTCCAGTCGCCGCACGAATGCCATCGCGGATGCGTCGCGCAGTCGCTTCTAACCGCTCGTTCTGATAAATGCCCTCGGTGCCGGTGAGGTCGAGATACCACTCGTCGACGCTCGCGCCTTCGACGACCGGCGTGTACTGCTGCAGCGCTTTCCGGATTTCCGCACTCTTGCGGAGGCACTCTTTGAAAGGAACGGGGACGCACACCGCGTCGGGGCAGAGCCGCAGCGCGCGCGCGATCGGCATCGCCGAGCGGACGCCGAACTTTCGCGTCTCGTAGGAGGCGGAGCAGACGACGCCGCGGCTGTCGCGCGAGCCGCCGACGATGAGAAGGGGCGCCTTGCCGGCGCCCTCGGGATCGACGGCGCGGGCGACAGCGACGTAAAACGCATCGGCATCCGCGAGCAGAATCCGACGCATGCCCGAAGATATCCCGAATACTAACCTACGTCCACACCGATGCCTTCTTCGCCCACGGGGTGTCTTGGTAGCGCTCTCTGAACGCGCGGCCCGTGGCCTTGAGGGACGCCGGGTCGCCGGTGGCTTTGTAGGGCGTCACACCGGCCCAGTACAGCGCTTCAGGCGCAGCGTCGGTGTTCGGGAGCGTATCCACGATCTCACGAAAACGACGCTCGGCCTCCGCCCATTGCTGCGCGTCGAACGCGATGCGGGCGCGGCCCAACATCAGTTGGGCGAGAAGGTCGTCTACGGGAAGAAAACCTTCGATGCGGTGGTGCTCGACGCCGTCGGAATCCAGCAGCAGAATCGTCGGGGTCCACGGCGCCTTGTAGCCCTCGCTGTACAGTTTGAACGCGTCGGGATTCTGACGGGGGTGGACGCGTGCGGCGAGGAAATTGTCCGTAACGAAACGCGCCACCCGCTCGTTCGGCCACACCTCGGCATCCAGCCGAGCACAGCCGCTTCACATCGGGGCGGCGTTGAAGTCCAGAAGTACTGGTTTCTGTTGCGTTTTTGCGTCCTGCAGCACGCGATCCACATCTTGCCGGAAATCGATTTTCATGGCTCCTCCCGCTATGTTCCTCGGCACTATGAGTAAAGGTACAATCGGCATCCTCACTGGGGGCGGCGACGTCCCCGGACTGAACCCCGCCATCCGCGCCATCACGATCCGCGCGCTGCGCGACGACTACAAGGTCATCGGTCTTCGCCACGGCTGGGGCGGCCTCGTGGATTACTCGCGTGAGAAAGGTGCGGACAATTCGGAGCAGATCCTGCCGCTGACGGAAGCGATCGTGAACCGCGCCGGACGCACGGGGGGCACGTTCCTCCATACCTCCCGCGTGCGGCCGAGTCACTTGCCCCAGGACCGCGTCCCGCCGCACCTCACCGGCTACAATGACAAGATCAACGACATCACCAAGGATGTCATCAAGAACCTCGAGCACATCGGCATCGATGTCCTGATTCCGATCGGCGGCGATGACACGCTCAGCTACGCCAAGCGGTTGCACGATGAGGGGTTGAAGGTCGTCGCCATTCCGAAGACGATGGACAACGACGTCTACGGCACGGACTACTGCATCGGCTTCAGCACTTGCGTGACCCGTACCATCGAGCTCACGCACCGCCTCCGCACATCGGCGGGCTCGCATGAGCGCTTTCTGGTGATCGAAGTATTCGGCCGCTACGCCGGCTTCACGGCGCTGCTGCCGACCATGGCCGGCGCCTCGGATCGCTGCGTGATCCCCGAGTACCCCGTGGAACTCGAGCACCTGGCCGAGCTGCTGGTACAGGATCGCAATAAGAACCCGAGCCGGTATTCGGTGGTCCTGATCTCGGAAGGCGCGCGGCTCACTTCGCACGAGGGGATGAGCTTCGAGGGTGAAGAGACCGACATGTTCGGGCACCGCAAGCTCGGCGGCATCGGCGACCAGATCGGTGCGGCGCTCAAGGAGAGCTCGGCCAAATACAACAACGGGCGGCGCGTCGACGTCGTCAGTCAGCGGCTTGGCTACCTGGTGCGCTCAGGCGATCCCGACGCGCTCGATTCGATCGTCCCGATGGCCTTCGGCAATCTCGCGCTCGACCTCGTGAGGCGAAAGGAATACGGCCGGTTGGTCAGTATCCATCGCGGCTTCTACGACAGCGTGCCGCTCGCGAGCGTAACGTCGGAGAAAAAAGTCGTCGACGTCTCAAAGTACTACAACACCAAGCGCCTGCGGCCGATCTATCAGTTCGACGGCGCGCCGCTGTTCATCATGACGAGCGATTGGAAGACGCCGCGACATTCTAGGGTTTGCGAGTCACACGCAGATTGGCGAAGTGACCGCCGGAACCTTCTCCCACCCACAGGCCGATCGATCCACGCGCGCGATCGCTCAATTCGTTGACGACGAGTGCCGGTGTCGCCGCGCCATTCACGAAGACGCTCACCTTGGGTCGCTCGATCACGATGCGCGCGTGAAACCAGGCATCTCCGTCCGGTTCGGGAATGACGGGCGCCTCGTATTGGCCCGGATGTTCTGACCGGAGCTTTGGCCACGGGAAGCCGGGGTGCGAGACGTACTGGACGGCGTGCGCATGACGTGTGGAGTCCATCGCTCGGAAATTAAACGGCCGGAAGTAAACTGCTTCATACGTCTGACCGTCGACCACGTGGAAGGCAACGCCCACAAAGCTTCCTTGTACCGGCTGACTCCGGCCCAGGATGTCGACGTCGATCACGCCATTCCCAAAGTCATACCCCTTGAGCCAGACCACGCCCATACCCGGTGCTTCGCTGAGCTTCAACGCGCGTTTCCCGGTGGTATCGACGACTGACGTGGTTCGGCCGCTGACTTGCCAGCCCGGATCTTTCCCGACTGCGGTGACATCGAGCGTGTCGGCGGTCTGCGCGGCAGCCAGACACGCGACGAGCGTTACGAGCATCATATCGAACCTCCCCCTTTACCGATTCTGGTGGCAAACTCTGTCATGCTCAACGTGGGTCTGGTCGGGTTTGGTTTCGCCGGCAAAGTGTTTCACGCGCCTGTCATCCGCGCCGTGGACGGCCTGCTGCTCACGACGATCGTGCAGCGCCACGGCCCCCCCGATCCGCGATATCCCGATGTCGAATTCGTTCGCAGTGTCGACCAGCTGCTCGAACGTAAGATCGATCTCGTCGTTGTCGCGACGCCGAATACGTCGCACCATCCCATTGCGAAACAGTGTCTGCTCGCGGGACATCATGTGGTCGTCGACAAGCCCTTCACGACGACATTTGCGGAAGCACGGGAGCTGGTCGAGCTCGCCAGGACGCAACGGCGCATCGTGACGGTCTATCAGGATCGTCGCTATACCGGCGATTTCGCGACCGTCCGCCACGTTGTGGGCGAGGGCGATCTTGGCCGCATCGCCACGTACGAATCTCATTTCGATCGCTTTCGCCCCGAGCTCAAGCCGAATGCGTGGCGCGAGCAGGCGTACCCGGGCTCTGGCGTCTGGTTCGACATCGGGCCGCACTTGTTCGATCAGGCGCTGCTCCTGTTTGGCGTGCCGGAGGCGATCGGCGCTGATATCCGGATCGAGCGCGACGGCGCGGTCGTCGACGACGCGTTCGACGTCACGCTGTACTACCGGCATGTGCGCGCCGTCCTACGCGTCTCCATGTTGCGGCCACCCGTCGGCCCGACCTGGATGGTTCACGGCACCAAGGGGTCGTTCATCAAATCGGGAATGGATTCCCAAGAGGCGGCGCTCAAGGAGGGGCGCACGCCTGATGAACCGGACTGGGACTCGGAGCCGCCGGAGCTGTACGGGACACTCATCACGTCTGACGGAACGCGCACAGTCCCGACGCTGCGATCCAGCTTCGTCCAGTATTATGAAAACGTGCGGGACGTGATGCTCGGAACCGCTGAGCTGGCCGTCTCGCCGGAATGGTCGCTCGATGTGATGCGGGGCCTGCTGCTGGCCGCCGAAAGCAGTCGAACCCGAACCGTGCTGCCCTGGAGCCAATGAAACGACCCTGGCTTTCCGTGCTGCTCGGCGGCCTCGTCGCCGGCACCTTCGACATCACATACGCCGTGCCGTAGTCTCCACCCAAGCACGATTGCTGTATCTTGTGCGGCTGGAATGACCACCGACCAGCCTTCTACCTGTTCCCGCTGCGGCGCGACCCTGGGACCTGGGACAGCCTTTTGCCCGCGCTGCGGCACAGGCATCCCGGTGCAACGGCCCTGGTCTGGGCCGACCGTCGCTACGCCACCGGGGTCGGTCGTTGACACGCGCCCCGAAACCGCGGAGGCGCAACTCGCCGCGCTGCGCCGCGCGACCTTGGGGCAGTACGAGATCCTGACTGCGGTGGGCCATGGCGGTATGGCCACGGTGTACCTCGCCCACGATCTGGCGCTGGACCGCAAGGTCGCGATCAAAGTCCTGGCGCCTACGCTCCTGCTCATGGGCGAGGGGATGGTGGAGCGCTTCAAGCGCGAAGCCCGCACCGCCGCCGCCCTCAGCCACCCCCACATCATTCCGATCTACGCCGTCAACCAGAGCAACGAAGTCCTGTACTTCGTCATGAAGCATGTGCAGGGGCGCTCACTCGATGTCATCATCCGCGACATCGGCCCGTTACCCCTCGCGATGACGCAGACGATCCTCGCGCAAGTGGCGGACGCCTTGGGCTACGCGCACCGCCACGGCGTGATCCACCGCGACATCAAGTCCGCCAACATCATGCTCGATGAAGACGGGTGGGCTGTCGTCACGGATTTCGGCATCGCGAAGGTGCTGCAGGCGCAGGGGCTCACCATGACCGGCGTAACGGTGGGTACGCCGACGTACATGAGTCCCGAGCAGT
>QHTY01000286.1 GCA_003220985.1 Gemmatimonadota bacterium | reverse complement strand
CCAAATCCCCTCCGGCAGCATGGAACGCACCCTGCTCGCGGGGGATTTTTTGTTCGTCAATAAGGCGGTGTACGGTGCGCAAATTCCCGGGACGTCCGCCCGCCTGCCGGCCTTCGAACGCCCGCATCGCGGTGACGTCATCGTGTTCGCGTATCCCAAGGACCCGACGATCACCTATGTGAAGCGTGTGATCGGCGTGGGCAACGACGTCGTCGAGATGCGCGACGGCCAGACCTACCTGGGCGGCCGGGCGCTCGAAGAGCCGTACATCCAGCGGATCGATCCGCTGCACGACGGCTACGATTCCGACTTCAACTGGCAACGGGAGTACCTCGTCGGGCGCAACGACGAGGAGCGACGCCGCTATCATCCCACGCGCGACACGTGGGGTCCGCTGCGTGTCCCCATGGACAAGTATTTCGTGCTGGGGGACAATCGCGACAATTCTGCTGATTCACGCTATTGGGGCTTTGTCGATGCGAGCGCGGTGAAGGGCCGCCCGCTCGTCGTCTATTTCAGTTACGATCGCGGGACGCGCGATGCGCTTCCCTGGCTGACCGACATTCGGTGGAGCCGGCTCGGTTCGCTGATTCATTAGAGTGGTAGCTTCCCCAAGAGGAGTGGCCACCAAATGCAATTGAATACGGCGAAGCGCGCATCATTCGACGAGGGGTCTCTGGACCAGTATTTGCGGGAAATCAGCCAGTACCCGCTGATTACGCGAGAGGAGGAAGTCACCCTCGCGCAGCGGATCAAGCAACAGGATCCCGAGGCGCTGGACAAGCTCGTCCGCTCCAACCTGCGGTTCGTCGTGTCGGTCGCCAAGAAATATCAAAATCAGGGCGTCTCGCTCTCCGACCTGATCAACGAGGGCAACCTCGGCTTGATCCGCGCCGCCCACAAGTTCGACGAGACGAAAGGCATCAAGTTCATCTCGTACGCCGTGTGGTGGATCCGCCAGGCGATTCTGCAGGCCCTTGCCGAGCAGTCGCGCATCGTGCGCGTGCCGCTGAATCGCGCCGGGACGCTGCACCGCATCGGCAAACGCTCGGCCTCGCTGCTCCAGGAGCTGGGGCGCGAGCCGACGGTCGAGGAGATCGCCGAGGGGATGGACATCTCGGAGGAAGAAGTCGCGAAGACGCTGTCGATCTCGCAGGCGCACCTCTCGCTCGACGCGCCGCTCACGCCGGGCGAAGACAACAAATTGCTCGACTACTTGCCCGACACGACGAATCCGGGTCCCGACGACGAGATCTTCGAGCACGCGCTGACCGAATCGATCGAGTCGGTGCTCGCGACGTTGAAGGAGCGGGAAGCGCGGATTCTCCGGCTCTATTTCGGTCTCGAAGGTCAGGAGCCGATGACGCTCGAGGAGATCGGCTCGCAGCTGGGCATCACTCGAGAGCGGGTGCGGCAGCTCAAAGAAAAAGCGCTGGCGAGACTTCGTCATGTATCTAGAGCAAGGGCGCTAGAGAGCTTCCTGTCATAACATCGGGAAACGCGCAACGGGAAACGGGAAACGTGCTGTAGTTACGTGTCCCGTTTCCCGTTTCTCGTGTCCCGTGTTTATGTTTCCTCCCCATGGCCAGCCAAGCATCGTTCGATATTTCCACCGGCGCCGACCTGCAAGAGGTCGACAACGCCGTCAATCAGGCCCAGAAAGAGATCATCCAACGCTACGACTTCAAGGGATCGAAGGCGTCGATCGCGTTCGATCGTGCGAAAGCGACGCTCACCCTGGTCGCCGACGATGACTTCAAGATGAAGGCCTTGTTCGATGTGCTCCAATCGAAGATGATCAAGCGCGGCGTCCCCGTGAAAAACATGGAGCTCGGCGTCATCACACCAGCCGCGAACGACACGGTCCGGCGCGAGATCAAGCTCACGCAGGGCATCCCGCAGGAGAAAGCCAAAGCGATCGTGAAGGCGATCAAGGACAAAAAGTTCAAAAAGGCCCAGGCGTCGATTCAGGGCGAAGAAATCCGCGTGCAAGCGCCGTCGAAAGACGAGCTGCAGGAAGTCATCGGGTTCCTGCGGTCCCAGGATTTCGGCATCGAGCTCAACTTCGGGAACTACCGCGGATGAAGCTGGGCGTCATTTCCCTCGGCTGCGACAAAGCCACGGTGGACTCCGAGCGGCTCGTGGGCGAGCTGGTCGGCCACGGCGCCGTCGTGACGCCGGAGCTGGCGTCGTCGGACGTGATTCTCGTGAACACGTGCGGGTTCATCGATGCCGCGAAGCAGGAATCGATCGACGCCATCCTCGGCGCCGCCAAGCTCAAGGCGGAGGGCGTCAAGGCGGTCGTGGCGGTCGGTTGTCTCGTGCAGCGATACAAGCATGAGCTGCAAACTGAGATTCCCGAAGTGGATCTGTTTCTCGGGTTCTCCGAGCTACACCACCTCGTTCCGGCGCTCGCTGAACGGGGACTGATCACCGATCCGATCGCCGCGCACCCCGGTGTCCGGCAATTCCTGGGCGATCAGCCGCACGTGCGGTATTTGAAGATCTCGGAAGGCTGCGACCATACGTGCGCCTTCTGCGCTATCCCGCTGATGCGCGGCAAGCACCGCTCGGAGCCGCTCGCCCGTCTGGTACGCGAAGCGCAGCAGCTCGAGGCGCAAGGCGCGAAGGAAATCAATCTCGTGGCTCAGGACCTCGGTCACTGGGGCCGGGATCTAGGAGTCGGGAGTCCGAAACTGCCCGATTTGCTCGAGGCCCTGCTCAAGGAGACGTCGGTGCCGTGGTACCGGCTCCTCTACGTGTACTCCGCCGGGATCAACGAGCGGCTCGTCGAACTCATGGCGCGGAACCCTAGGATCGTCCCGTACATCGATATGCCGATCCAACACGCCACCGACCGCATGCTGGAGCGGATGCGGCGCCCGGAGCGGGTCCGCACGCTGCGGGAGAAGCTCGCCTGGCTGCGCGGGACGATCCCCGATCTCGCTATTCGCACGACCTGTCTCGTCGGTTTCCCCGGCGAAGCGGAAGACGACTTCCGCGCGCTGCTCGCGTTTCTCGAAGAGGCGCAGTTCGACCGCATGGGCGCGTTTGCGTATTCACCGCAGGAGGGCACGCGGGCGATGCAATACGAAGACGACGTCGAGGAAGGCGTCAAGCGAGATCGTCTAGAAGAAATCGTCGAGGTACAGCGGGTGATCTCTGGCGAACGGCTGGCGCGATTTGTGGGACGCGAGGTCGACGTGCTCGTCGACCGCTTGGAAGAAGAGGAAGGGATCAAGGTCGGGCGCGTGCAATGGCAGGCGGACGATGTCGATGGCGTCACCTACCTCGAGCGCGGCGGCTGGACACAGCCTGGCGGGTTCGTGCGAGCCCGGATTACGGCGAGCGAGGACTACGACTTCCAGGCGGCTGCGCTGACGTGACACGATCGGGCGAGCTGTTCGACCGGGCGAAACGGGTGTTGCCCGGTGGCGTCAATTCACCCGTGCGGGCGTTCCGGGCAGTTGGCGGGACGCCTTTTTTCGTCGCGCACGGGCATGGATCGAGTCTCGCCGACGTGGATGGCCACGAATACCTCGATTACGTGTGCTCGTGGGGTGCGCTGATCCTCGGCCACGCCCATCCCGTGGTGCTCGACGCCGTACGCGAGGCCGCCGCGCGCGGCTGGACGTACGGGACGCCGTGCGAGGCCGAGGTCGAGCTCGCCGAAGAGGTGCGGCGCCGCATGCCGTCAGTCGAGATGATGCGGTTCGTGAACAGCGGCACGGAAGCGACGATGGCAGCGGTGCGGCTGGCGCGGGCGGCGACGAGCCGCTCGCGAATCGTGAAGTTCGCGGGCTGCTATCACGGACATGGCGACAGCTTCCTTGTGAAGGCGGGCTCCGGCGTTGCAACGCTGGGACTGCCGGACAGTCCCGGCGTGCCGGCCGAGCTCGCAAGTCTCACCTTGACGGCGCCGTTCAATGATGCGCGAGCGGTCGCGGATCTGTTTCGCGCGTACGAAGGCCAGATCGCGGCGATCATCGTCGAGCCCTACGTCGGCAACGCGGGATTCATCGCCCCCGATTCCGACTTCCATTCGTCGCTGCGCGACGTGTGTGACCAGTACGGTGCATTGTTGATCTTCGATGAGGTGATGACCGGCTTTCGCGTGGCCGCCGGAGGCGCGCAGGCGCGCCTGGGGGTGAAGCCGGACCTCACCACGTTGGGGAAGATCGTGGGCGGCGGATTCCCGGTCGGGGTGTACGGGGGGCGGGCGGACTTGATGAAGCGCGTCGCGCCCGAGGGGCCGGTGTACCAGGCGGGCACGCTGTCGGGGAATCCGGTGGCGATGGCCGCCGGTCTCGCAACCTTGCGGGAGACGAGTCGCGCAGGTTTTTACGAAGCACTGGAGAAGCGCACCGCGCGGCTCGTCGCGGGTCTGCGCACGGTGGCGGAGCGTCGCGGGATTCCGCTCACGGCCGGATACGCCGGGTCCATGTGGAGCGCGTACTTCACGCCCGGTCCGGTCCGCAATTACGACGACGCGAAGCAGAGCGATGCCGCCTTGTTCGCGCGCTGGCACAAGGCCGCGCTGGCGCGGGGGGTCTTCCTGGCACCCTCGGCGTTCGAGGCCGGTTTCGTATCGAGCGCGCATTCGGATGCGGATATTGA
>QHTY01000285.1:2631-7913 GCA_003220985.1 Gemmatimonadota bacterium | reverse complement strand
TCGCCGTATCGGCCCCAGCACGTGACGCCGTCCGGTTCCCGCGCCATCGCCGGGTAATAAGAATAGAAACGCAGCGGGCCAGGGTCGCCCGTTCCCTCGGCGATGAGCATCGCCGCAAAGAAATCGTCGCCGGCCGGACACGTACCGGCTTTTCCGAAAGCCGACCATTGATCGTCGGTACGCGAGCCGTAGAGCGCAACGAGCTTTGTCCCGCCTTGCCAGCCCGCGGGGAAGCGGACGTAATAGCTCACATACAAAGAGTCATAACCGGACGGGAAGAAATGCGTCAGCCACCCGCCATCGCCACCGGCGCGATAGGTCACCTGCAGGTAACGGCTGCCCGATTGCGCCTGGCTCGGATCCATCACGACGTGATGACGCGCCGGATCCACGCCGTCGGTCCACGACGCGAGACTTCCCGTTTCGAAATCTTCCACGAACACGGTATCTCTCGACGTTGCGGAGGAGGCTGCGCTCCCGGTCGAACCGCACTGCACCAAGACTGCGGTCGCTAACGCGGCGAGCGCTCTTCCGGCTACTGGGATCGTCCCCATTCGCGAATCCAGCGCTCGAGGCCAGCCAGATCTCCCGCGTCGAGTCGTCCGTGAGTCGGAAAGGTACAGAGTCGTTCCGCAAGCAACCGACTCCCACGGAACGCGTCGTTGCGGTTCAGGCACCGCGTGGCGAACGGCTGAAGGTCGCACAGCGGCTGGGGATAACCGGGCATCACGCCCAGGCGTCGCGCAGCGGCTTGCGTCGCGGCGCGACGCGCATGTGGCGAGGTGATCACCGGGAGCCGCAGGTATCCTGGTCGCGCGGTAGGAGACGTCTCGATTACCGCGAAGCCAGGCTGTTGCCGCAACTCCAGCAGGAGACGTTCGGCATTGGCTCGCCGTACCTCCGCTTCGCGATCCGCCAGTCTCCAGGTCGCGGCGACGATCGCGCAAGATGCTGTTGCTGATGTTCTGAGGGGTCGCGGCTCTCTATAGATCGTCTCGCCAAGATGGAGGAACGGAAGGGACGCTGGCAGGCCATACAGCGCTGGCCGCTCCAAGAGCAACTGTGCACTGATCAATCCCAGCTCTGTCCATCCGCGGCGCGGCTCGGCCAGCATCCCACGGACCCGTTCAAGCGCCCGCGCGCCGCGGTCGTCAAACGCAAGCAACGCGCCGCCGCGGCCCCCCGTCAACCCCTTTCCTCGGCCGAAACTGAGGACGCCGAGTGAGCCGTGCGTCCCGACCGGACGAGCGCTCATCGTCGCCCCTGCGCCCTGCGCTGCGTCCTCGATGACCACAGCTCCTGCTGCGACCGCCAGTCGCTTGACCGTGGTGAGATCGACCGGGCAACCATACAGATGAGCGACCACCACGGCGGTCGCGCCGCGCCGTAGCGCGGCTTCCACCTGCACGAGATCCGGTCCGAGTGTCCTCGGGTCGATATCGTAGAGTAGCGCCCGCGCGCCGGCGCCTTCAACCGCGGTCGCGACGTCGTAACATGAGTAGGCGGGGATCGCGACAACCTGAGCCTCGTGATCCCGCTGCAAACCGACGAGGGCCGCCGTCAGCGCCGCCGTCCCGCTTTCGGTCAGCAGCACGGCTCGGGGCGCATACCGCTCTTCGAGTAGCGCCTCGACCTGCGCCGCCGCATGCCGGTGGGCGCCGTTGCGACTGAGCGCTGCCCGCAGGCCCTGCAGCAGCGCCGCCGGCGAGAGTGGTGAATGGACGGGAGTCTGGTGTCGCCAGGCGTTCACGGTATGAATCGCACCAACCGGGGCCCCAGGCGATTGGCGATGGACAAGGGCAAGCGCCGCCAGAGCCGCGGTCCCCACGAGAATGCGGGATCGCCTGGCGACGGCGGTGCCTTCACCGCGCCTGTGCTGAACTGGCGCCAGGGCAACGGGACGTCCCTGCCACCCCACTGTTGCTTGAAGTGATGCGTTCCGCCGCCCGGTGTGCAGCGACCGAAGTTGAACACGCGCACGCCGCGGGCGATCATCTGCTCCATGAACGCCCAATACAGCAGCATGTTGGCCGAGAGTGGACGCGATTCGCGCAGCGCTCCGGCCCACGTCATCTCGAACTCGTCACGCCAGATGAAGCCGCAGCCTGCCGCAAGTGGTTGATCGCCCCGGTACACGACCCCGAACACGGCGAGCTGCGGAAAGGCGGCAGCGATCCGTTCGAAGAAGGCGCGCGGCAACACGGGGGTACCGAGGTCTCGCATGGCCCGCGAGAACACCTCGTAGAACGCTTCTCGTTGCTCGGGCCCGAACCGAACGGTGAGCCCTTCCTTCATTGGACGGCGAATCTGACTGCGGAGCTTGGCGGGGAATGACCGGAACAATGCGTCGACGTCGGACGGCAACTGTAGAAGGACCGTGATCTTTCTCGACGAGACCGGAAGCTCGAGACCGCAGGGATCGCGTGTCCGCAGCTCCAGGAGATCGGCGGCGCTGCGGCGCGCCTCCGTGACTGCCTCCCCGACCAGCCGGTCGCGAGCCGCGGGTGATCCGAGGGGTCCGCCGTCGTTGAGAAACGGCAGCGAGACCAAGTAGTGGCCAAAGATCCGGCTTCGCACGCGCACGAGCGGCAGAATGCCCTGCCACGCGCCCTCGGCGTCCGCGGCCGCCCAGTACAGACACTCCGCGCCGAGCGTATCGCTGAGGATCTGACGCCAACTACTCAAGTGACAAAAGCTGCTGCCCTGAGCGCGTGTCACAAATTCGTCCCATGCGCGCGCGTCACCGTTGAGTGTTAGGAGTTCGAGCTGTGGGCGCGGGTCGCTCACGCAGATCTCTTGTGGAGACCGATCGGGCGGCTCGAACGCCGCCGCAGCGCAAACATGGTTTCGCGGATCGGCACGAACCGGAATTCGGTCAACAGGCGCTCGAGGCGCGGCACGGTCCTCCGGAGCCCACGATAGTGTCGCGCGCGCGTCAGCCAGGGGACATGAACGCGGGGCTGGTCCGGATCGATCTCCCATGGATGGATATAGAACGTGCCCGGCACGTGCCGGCGCTCGCATTGCCGCAGTGCCGCACGTACCACACCGTACGGTAGAAGCCGGAAGTAGCCGCCGCCCGCCGCGGGGAGCCGCATGCCGCCCCAGCGCAGCGTCGCCGGGGGAATCTCCGCGAGCCGGCCGGCGGAACGTTCGATAAAATATGGATCCGACCGCCCCGTTGGATATCCGTATCCGGGACGCCGGATTGGAAACAGGCTCGAGTCGTAGCCGTACCCTTCCTCGAGCAGGATGTCGAGGGCCCACTCCCCACCCGCCACGATCGAGAAACTCGGCGCGCGAAATCCCACGACCGGGACGCCGGTGATGTCCTCGAGCTCCCGCTTCGAGCGGCGCACGGAGCTGCGGAATTGCGTCGGAGTCAGCTTCGTCACCCGCGCGTGATCCCAGCCGTGGGACGCAATCTCATGCCCCGCACGGGCAATCGTTCGAATCAAGTCCCGGTGGCGCTCGGCGACCCAGCCGACGACAAAGCACGTGGCGCGCGCGTTGTGCCGCGCGAGCAGCGCCAGGAGCCGCTCCATTTGCGCTGCTACGCGGGATGGGTAACGGTCCCAGTCGCTGCGCGCGACATACCGCTCCAGGGCCGAGACCTGAAAGTATTCCTCGACGTCGATGGTGAAGTGATGGGCCGCCATGACGGGCAGACGTGCAACCGCCATGCCCCCATGTATGAACGACTTACGGCCTCGCGCCCCCGCTCGTTCGTAGTGCGCCAGCAGCAACCGTCGCGGTGGCGCTGCGACACCAGCAGCACCGGCACCACCTTCGCATCAGGTCCTGACGGCACCGGCTATGCAACAGGGGAGCGCGGCGACAACCATGACATTCAACCGCCAGCGGGCGCTCTTCGTCACCCTCGGGGTTGCGTTCGTCCTAACGGCAACCGAGGGTCTGTGCCGCCTCGCGATCCGGCTGTCGCGTCCCATTCTCGCCGAAGAGATCCGTACCACCAGCGACATTTTCCACGAGCAGTCGGACAAGATTCAGCTCTTGCTCGACTCGACCCACACATACAGGGTCGTGCTCGACTCGATCCTGGGGTGGCGCTACCGCCCGGGCTACCGTGATTCGGCGGATGCCATCAACTCGCAGGGGCTGCGCAGCCCCCGGGAGTACGAGCCGGAGCCGCCGGCCCGTGTCTTACGCGTCGCGGCATTTGGGGACTCGTTCGTCTACGGCAACGAGGTCGCAGACTCTGCCAGCTGGCCGGCCTTGGTCGAGCAACTGTTCCCACGGATCGAAGTGCTGAACTACGGGGTCGGTGGCTACGGCGTCGATCAGGCATATCTTCGGTTCTGCGCGGAAGGGGTGGCGCTGTCGCCCCGCATCGTAATCATCGGTTTCGTCTCAGACGACCTGGGCCGCGTTGTCAACGTGTACCGTCGGTTTATCTCGAACCGCGAGGTGCCGCTCGTCAAGCCGAGGTTCAGCCTCGATGCCGGCGGTCGCCTCGTCCTACTGCCGAATCCGTTGCCGCACGCATCGGACTATGAGCGGTATCTGCGTGTGCCCCAAGACGTCGTGGAGCTGGGTGCGCACGACTATTGGTACCGGCCGGCGGTTTATCGGAACCCCGCCTACGACTACTCTGCAACGGTTCGCCTGTTCACCGAACTGTGGCTGCGGATTTCTGCGCGATATTTCGCGCCCGATCGGCTATTCCGGGACGGGGCGATCAATCCGTCATCGACGGCCTTTCGGATCCAGCAGCCGGCGCCCGCCCGCTCGTCGTGCTCCTCCCGGACCGGGAATCAGTCGTCGCCGCACAGCAGGGGCGCCAGACGACCTTCGCCCCGCTCGCGCGCGAGCTCGACCGCCGTAAAATCGAGTACGTCGATCTCACTGCTGCCTTTCGCGAGGCGCAGGGCGCCGCGGCCAAGTGGTTCATGAGCGGGGGTCACTATTCGCCTGCTGGGAACCGCATCGTCGCGCAGATGCTGGGCCGCGAACTCCTCGTCCGCGCGGCGGAGAAACCGAGCCCCGGTCAGTTGGCGGCTCCGTATTGCCCCGCAAGCGGCCGTCTAGCAACGAATTGAGAACCATGGCGCACAGCTACATCCTCGGCATTTCGGCGTTCTATCACGATAGTGCCGCCTGCCTGCTCAAGGACGGCGACATTGTCGCCGCCGCGCAGGAAGAGCGTTTCACGCGGAAGAAGGGCGACGCCTCGTTTCCGAAGCACGCGGTGGAGTACTGTCTGCAAGTAGCAGGGATTCGGCCATCCGAGTTGGCGCACGTCGGCTTCTATGACAAGCCGC
>QHTY01000285.1:1744-2325 GCA_003220985.1 Gemmatimonadota bacterium | reverse complement strand
CGGACTCGCTGGGCCTCCTGTACTCCGCATTCACCTACTACACCGGGTTCAAGGTGAACTCCGGTGAGTACAAGGTCATGGGTCTGGCGCCGTACGGCGAGCCAAAGTACGTAGATGTCATCTACAACGAGCTCGTGAATCTGCGCGAGGACGGCTCGTTCGAGCTCAACCAGCAGTACTTCAACTACCTCACCGGCCTCACCATGACGAACGGCGCCTTCGACAAGTTGTTTGAGGGCCGCCCGCGCGTACCAGAGTCCAAGCTCACACAGCGCGAGATGGATCTCGCTCGGTCCATTCAAGTCGTGTGCGAAGAGATCATGCTGCGGATGGCGCGCACCGTGCACCGGGAGACCGGCATGAAAAACCTGTGCCTCGCGGGAGGCGTGGCGCTGAACTGCGTGGCAAACGGGCGCCTGCTTCGGGAGGGCGCCTTTGACCATCTGTGGATTCAACCCGCCGCTGGGGACGCGGGAGGGGCGCTCGGCGTGGCGCAGCTCATCTGGCACCGCTACAACCGCGCCCCCCGGACCGTGACGTCTGGCGGGGGGGACGGCATGAAAGGCGCGTACCTCGGGCCC
>QHTY01000285.1:0-1515 GCA_003220985.1 Gemmatimonadota bacterium | reverse complement strand
GCCGAGCGTGCTCCGCGAGCGGGTCAGCGACTACTTCGAGCTCGACTGCGACTCGCCCTACATGCTGCTCGTCGCGCCCGTCAAGCGGGAGCGCCAAGTCCCCATGAGCGACGAGCAGCGGAGGCTCTGGGGCATCGATAAGCTCAACGTCGTGCGTTCGGACATCCCCGCCGTCACGCACATCGACTACTCGGCGCGCATCCAGACCGTCGCGCGCGACACAAACCCCAACTACTACGACCTCATCAAGGAGTTCGAGCGGCTGACCGGTTGCGGGGTCGTGGTGAACACGTCCTTCAATGTGCGGGGGGAGCCGATCGTTTGCACGCCGGCGGATGCGTATCGCTGCTTCATGCGCACCAACATCGATTACCTCGTGCTGGGGCCGTTCCTGCTCGACAAGGCGCAGCAGCCCGAGTGGAAGGAGACCGTGGATTGGAAACGCGAGTTCCAACTCGACTGAGCCCCGCTGAGGGACGCCGGTTCGCCTTCACGGTCGGCGCGGCGTTGGCCGCACTCGCCAGCGTCGCATGGTGGCGGGGACGCCTGATTGCGGCGACGGTCCTGATCACCTTTGCCGGACTGTTGCTCGGGGCCGGCCTGCTGCTTCCGGCAAGGCTTGGCCCCGTGCGGCAAGCTTGGATGGGGCTGGCGACCGCACTCTCGAAGATCACGACACCGCTGGTCATGGCACTGCTGTACTTCGCGGTGATTACGCCCGTCGGGCTGCTGTTGCGGGTCGTCGGTCGCAACCCGCTGAAGCGACAACTCAGCTCGTGGGTCGCGCGCCCGGCGGAAGCACGCAACCGGCGCGACATGGAACGTCAGTTCTAGGAGGACACCGTGAACCGGACAGGTCTCGCTACCGAGTTATGGGCGTTCATGCGGGTACGCAAGAAGTGGTGGTTGCTGCCCATCATCGTCGTGATGGTCCTGATTGGCGCGCTGCTCGTGTTCGCCCAGGGATCGGTGTTGGCACCGTTCATTTACACGATCTTCTAAGACAACCCGACGAGATAGACCTGGCCTCCCGCGCGGGCCACCCGGCGCATCTCACATAGGACGTGCGCGGGCTCCGCCCACCCGCCAACGTCGCGGCGCCACACCACCGAATCGAAGGACGCGTCCGGGTACGGCAGGTGGCGGCCATCCCAAGTCGCAAACTCGAGCTTGCCGCGAACACCACGCAGCCGAGTGGCTCGCGCCACGAGTCTCGGCGACCGGTCCACGCCGCACACGTAGCCTTTGACCATTCGGCGCCACGCCTCCTCCGCCAGCCAGCCGTCGCCACACTCGACGAACAGCAGACGCTCGCAGCCCCGGAGCCGCACGTTCTCCAGGAGACCTAGGTCCGCCGAGAGCCCTTGCGCGACGTTCACAGCAGCAAGACCGATACCATCTTCGTATCGGAGCCTGACGCGCCGGCCGCATCCCGCACCGTCACGGTGATCGTAAAGCTGCGTGGCAAGACGATGATGTACGTATGCCCAGCGCTAAATGAACCCTCGCTCACGA
>QHTY01000158.1:19970-20350 GCA_003220985.1 Gemmatimonadota bacterium | reverse complement strand
AGCAATCGCGACGTGCGGTTCTGCCCGCATTGCGGCCAGCCGCAGGAAGGCGACCTCAAGTGTCCCGCGTGCGGCAGTCCGGTCGACGTCGGCTGGGCCTACTGCCTCGCGTGCGGGAAGCCGACGGGCTTCGAATGACGGGCCGTTGAAGACCCATCGTATTGCGGTGATCGCGGGCGATGGGATCGGACCCGAGGTCATCGAGGCGGCAATCCCCATTCTGGACCGAGTCGCCGCCAAGCACGCGTTCGCGCTCTCGTGGGAGCGACTTCCCTATTCCGCGGATCACTATCTCAAGACGGGAGAGACGCTCCCCGACGCCGCCTTTCGCCATCTGCGCGACGACGTCGATCCCATCTTCCTCGGCGCACTCTCCGATC
>QHTY01000158.1:4826-19813 GCA_003220985.1 Gemmatimonadota bacterium | reverse complement strand
ACGAGCACATCGCCGAGGAAGTCAACACGGGGAAGGGCGTGGAGCGGATCATCCGCGCGGCGTTCGCGTGGGCACAGTCACACGGCAAGAGACGGGTCACCATGAGTGACAAGTCCAACGCGATTCCCGCGCATCGGATCTGGCAGGACAAGTTCAAGGCGATCGCGCGGGAGTACCCGCAGATCACGGCCGAGCACCGCTACGTCGACGCGCTGGCACTCGAGCTGGTGCGTGAGCCGCAGCGCTTCGAGGTGATCGTAACGAACAACCTCTACGGCGACATCCTCTCCGATCTGGGCGCGGGACTCGTCGGAGGGCTCGGCATCGCAGCCAGCGCCAATCTCAACCCTGGGAGCCGGCACGCGCTGTTCGAGCCTGTGCACGGTTCTGCACCGGCCCTCGCCGGGAAGGGGGTGGCCAACCCCCTTGCCGCGGTGTTGACCGGGGGTTTGATGTTCGAACACTTCGGGTATCCTTCTGCGGCTGCCGACCTCAAGCAGGCGGTCCGGAAAGTGCTGGCGAGCAAGGTCCGCACGCCCGATCTCGGCGGTGACGCGAGCACGGCCGCGGTGGTAAAGAAACTAGGGGACCTAGTTTGACTCCTAGTTGACGCGGTTCACAACCATGCGTTGAGTCCGACATGCCGCCGCTTCCGCTGGCCAGAGTATTGAGCGCTGCGCTGCCATCATTGTCCGGCGAAGCACGGGCTGTCCTCGACGTGCTCACCGCTCGGAACGGCCTGCTCCCCCCCGCCAATGACGTCGCCAGGTTTCTCGGCCTGCGAACGCGTCATCAGGTCGCCCGCAAGTTGCGTCGCGCCAGCCTGCCGCCGTTGGAGGAGCTCGCGGCTTGGACCCGGCTCTTCTATTGGATTCTCCAGTCTGAGGAAACCGGCGCATCGTTGTTGTCCCTGGCGCGGCAGTCCGGGCACGAGCCGGCAACCTGCTATCGCCTGGTCCGTCGCCTGATGCGCCAGCCGTGGTCGCACGTGCGGAGCGGCGGCATCGCGGCAGCGATCCTGCAGTTCCAGACGACCTGGACGGGGGGCGGAGGGAGCGCAGGGGGCGGGGGGGGCGGGCGGGGCGGCATGCACGAGCTCACGTTCCAGCCGTTGCTCAGGGCAGCGGCCGACATCGTGACTCAGCCGGTGCGGCCCCTCAAGCAGCCGCCAACGCAAGCGGCCGGCAAACCCCGCGGCGTGCTTGACTCCCGGTTAGTGATCCCCGGCTACCCGTTCGACGTCGCTATCGGACCGGGCGGCGTTGCCTGGTTAACACGGGTCCACGCGGCGGTGTTGGAGCGATTGGAGCTGCGGTCGCTCGCGAGCAGCGGCAGCGTTCGCGTCGGTGTCGCGCCAACGCGCGTCAGCCTGGCGTCGTCGGGCGAGCGTGCGTGGGTGACCAATCAGTTCACGAGAGATGTGGCGGTTGTGGATCTCGTATGTCGCCGCCGCATCGGTTCGATCGCCATGGAGGGCAATGCTCTTGGGGCGGCATTGTCCCCGGACGAACGAATGCTCTACGTGACCACCAACCTCGACCGACTCTGCGCCTGCGCGTTGAGCGACAACGGCGGGCGGATCGTTCGCTCGAGTACCCTACCGCTCGTCTGCACCGAGATCGCGGCCCACCCGGCAGGTAACCGTGTGTTCGTCCCGACGTGGAAAGCAGGCGTCATTCTCGAATTCGACGCGCGCACGCTATCGCTCCTTCGTCGGTACGACGTGGGAGGCACACCTATGGGTGTGGCCGTCTCGCGCGACGGGCTGCGCCTGTACTGCGGCAACGAAGCGGGATGGCTCGACCTCATTCACCTTCCGAACGGGAAAGCCCAGAGACGCATGCTCGAAACTCCCGCCGACGAAGTCGCGCTCACGCCAGATCAGTCGGTTTTGTATGTGAGCCTGCGACCGGCCGGCCAAGTCGCCATACTCGACGCGCACACGCTGAACCTCCTAGGCACGCTCGAGACCGGAGGTCTCCCCCGTCATATCGCATTCGACACTGCGGGGAGCGTCGCGATCATTGCCAATGAAGCGGGGTGGGTCGACCTCGTGCGCTGACGAGTCGACATCGATGGAAAATGCGGCGGATGGGGAACAATCCTGTCCGCCGCTCGTGTTTCGGCTTCACGACCTACCGTCACATCGGCGGCAGGCCCATATTCCGCCCACTTATGATGGAGTTGCTCTCATGAAAACCCAGGGCGCCGGTAAAGACGTCGTCTTTCTGTCCGGCGTGCGGACGGGATTCGGCTCGTTCGGCGGCTCTTTGAAGGACTTATCGGCCATCGACTTGGGCGTCGCCGCCGCTCGCCAGGCGATTCAGCGCTCCGGCGTTCCAGCGAGCGATTTCGGACATACGGTGTTCGGCAATGCCCTGCAAACGTCCGCCGACGCCATATACATGGCCCGCCACGTCGGACTCAAGGCGGGTCTCCCGATCGAGACGCCCGCCGTGACGGTGAATCGACTCTGTGGCTCGGGCTTCGAGGCGATTACGCAGGGCGCGCAGCTCATTTTGCTGGGTGAAGCCGAGGCGGTGCTGGCAGGCGGCGCCGAATCGATGAGCCAGGCGCCGCACGTGGTTCGCGGCGCGCGGTGGGGACTGCGACTTGGCCCGGCGCCGCTCGAAGACCTGCTGTGGGAAGCGCTGAAGGATCCGCAGTGCGGCCTGTCCATGGCCGAAACCGCTGAAAGCCTCGCCGAGAAGTACAAGCTCACGCGCCGGGAAGTGGATGAAGTCGCCGTCGCCTCGCAGCAGCGGGCAAAACAGGCGTGGGATGCCTGCGCGTTCCAGGACGAAGTCGTACCGGTGACGATCAAGGCGAAGGGGAAGGAAGTGGAGTTCCGCGCCGACGAACACATGCGGCCCGAGACCACGCTCGAGATCCTCAGCGGCCTCAAGCCCTACTTCAAGAAGGACGGTCTCGTCACCGCCGGGAACGCGTCGGGAATTTCGGATGGTGGCGCCGCAACGGTGATTGCCAGTGCGGAGTACGCGAAAGCGCACGGCCTGAAGCCGCTCGGCCGCCTGGTCGCCTGGGCCGTCGCCGGCGTCGAGCCGAAACACATGGGCATCGGGCCGGCCCCCGCCGCCCGCAAGGCGCTCGCGAAGGCCGGGATGAAACTCGAGCAGATGGATCTCGTCGAAGTGAACGAAGCGTTCGCCCCGCAGTATCTGGCGGTCGAGCGGGAGCTAGGGCTGGATCGCGACCGCACGAATGCCTGCGGCGGCGCAATCGCCATCGGGCATCCGCTCGCGGCGACCGGCACGCGAATCACGGTTCACTTGCTGCACGCGCTGCGGCGTGAGCAGAAGCGCTTTGGGCTCGGTTCCGCCTGCATTGGCGGCGGCCAGGGCGCGGCGGTCATCGTCGAGGCGTTATGAGCGACATTCTCGTCACCGCGATCGGAGCGATCGCCCTCTATCTGTTCGCGGGGCTGCGCGTGCTGCGCGAGTACGAACGCGGCGTCTACTTCCTGCTCGGCCACCTGCGGCCGACCAAGGGGCCGGGACTGATATTCCTGCCGCCCTTGCTCGCCAAAATGCAAAAGGTGTCGTTGCGCGTGATGGCGATCGACATCCCGCCGCAGGACGTGATTACGCGCGACAATATCTCGATCAAGGTGAACGCGGTGTTGTACATGCGCGTGAAGACGCCCGACAAGGCGGTGGTGGGCGTCGAGAACTACCTCTACGCCACCAGCCAGCTCGCCCAGACGACACTGCGCTCAGTGCTGGGCGAAACTGAGATGGATGAGCTGCTTGCGAGCCGCGACAAGGTCAACGCGATCCTGCGACAGATCATCGACCAGCGCACGGAGGAGTGGGGGATCGAGGTCTCGGCGGTCGAGGTGAAGGACGTAGACTTGCCGCCGGAGATGAAGCGCGCCATGGCGCGCCAGGCGGAGGCCGAACGCGAACGCCGCGCCAAGGTCATCAACGCCGAGGGCGAGCTGCAGGCATCCGAAAAGCTGGCGCAGGCGGCGCACATCATCGGCGCGGAGCCTGCGGCGATTCAGCTGCGCTATCTGCAGACGGTCAACGAGATCGCTTCCGAGAACAACTCGACGACGATCTTCCCGATCCCCATCGATCTGTTCAAAGTCTTCATGGATCGGCTCGCTCCCGCTGGCAATCCCCCAGCGGCTCTGCCCGAACGAGCCGCGGGAGCGGGTGAGCGTCTCCCGGCGGTTCAGAACACTGGCAAGGCCAAAGTCTGATGGGGAAGGATCTCATCAGCCGGGACGCGCTGGAGCGGATCATCAAGCGCGCCGCCGAGCTGCAGGCCGGCGAACGAGACATCGGCGAGGGGCTTACGACGCATGAAGTCCTGGCGCTCGGCAAGGAGGTCGGCATTCCCGATCGCTACCTCCGCCAGGCGATGCTCGAAGAGCAGACACGGACCGCGCCCGAAGTCGCGACCGGGACATGGGCGTGGCTCACCGGTCCGCGGTCCATCGTCGCGCATCGCGTGGTGCCGGGTGATCAGACCGCAGTCGAGCGCGCATTGAGCCGCTGGATGACGGATGAGGAGCTGCTCCAACCCAAGCGACGCTACGCCGACCGGACATCGTGGGAGCCGAAGGCCGGCCCGTTTGCCTCGATTCAGCGGGCGCTTGCCGGAGGCCGCCGCTACTCGCTCGCTCGGGCGGCCGAGATCACCGGACAAGTCGTGCAGCTCGAACCCGGGTTTTGTCTGGTCCGGCTGGAGGCCGACGTCCGCGATCAGCGGACGAAGCGGATCACCGGCGCCAGCGTGCTGACAATCCTGGGGTGGGGCATGACGGGAGCGACCGCGCTCATCGCGCCGCCCCTCGCGCTCGCGCAAGCGCTCATGCTGGTCCCCGCCGTGGGCCTGACGCTCGGCGGTGTCCTCATCGCGCGCACCTACCGCGCCGCGAATGAGCGCGTCCAGATTGCGCTCGAGCAGGTGCTCGACCGGCTCGAGCGCGGCGAGATCCGCACCGCGTCGAGTCCGGCCGCGCTGCCCGGCGCGGACACACTCGTCCGCATCGCCGAAGAGGTTCGCAAGGCGTTCGAGAATCCGCGTCCAAAAGCACGAGGCTAAGAGGTGATGGCCGATATCAAACGAGTCGGGGTGCTGGGGTGTGGTCTGATGGGCAGCGGGATCGCTCAGGTCGCCGCCACCGCCGGCTACGACACGATCGTGCGCGATGTGTCGAAGGAGGTCCTCGATCGCGGCCGGACCGGCATCGAAAAGTCGCTCGCCAAATTCGTCGAGAAGGGCAAGCTCCCCGCCGAGGGCCGCGACGCGACGCTCAAGCGCTTGAGCTTTACGACGACCGTCGCGGATCTGAAATCGGTCGACATCGTGATCGAAGCCATCACCGAAGATCTAGCGCTGAAGAATGCGCTCTTCAAGGAGCTCGACGCGCTCTGCGGCCAGGGGACGATCTTCGCGTCCAACACCTCCAGTCTCACGATCGCCGAACTGGCCGGGGCGACCAAGCGAGCGGATCGGTTCGTGGGACTGCACTTCTTCAATCCGGTGCCGCTCATGGCACTGGTGGAGGTCGTGCGCACGGTGACGACGTCCGCGGAGACGTTCAAGCGCGCCTTCGCCTTCGCCGCCTCGCTCGGCAAAGAGCCGATCGCCGCCAAGGACACCTCCGGCTTCATCGTCAACCTGCTCCTCGTCCCCTATTTGCTCGACGCCATCCGGGCGGTCGAGCGGGGCGTCGGCAGCGTGCCCGACATCGACAAGGCGATGCAGCTGGGCTGCAGTTATCCTATGGGCCCGCTGACGCTGCTCGACTTCGTCGGCCTCGACACGACGCACCACATTGCGGAGATCATGTTCCAGGAGTACCGGGAAGCGCGTTATGCGCCGCCGCCCTTGCTCAAGCGCATGGTGCTGGCGGGAATGCATGGCAGGAAAAGCGGCAAAGGGTTTTACGACTACTCGGCCAACCCACCCATCGTCAACAATCTAGGACTGTAATGCTCGGTTACGACGCCGCGCGTTGGCATGCCGTTCTCAACGATCTCCCGGCCGCGCTCCTGCTCGTGGCCGTGCTGTTCGATTTCGCGGCGGCCACGACGAAGCGCGAGTCTCTGATGTGGGCCGCGATCTGGACGCTGTGGGCCGGCGTCATCGGCGGGTGGGCGGCTGTGGTCGCCGGCAAGATCGCGTCCGGCTCGATCGAGCATGGTGAGGCGATCCACGAAATCATGGAGAAGCATGAGAACGTAGCGCTGATCACGATGTCGCTCTTTACCGTGGTGCTCGGCTGGCGACTGATCCGCCGGTTGCAGATGCCGGCGCAAGAGCTGGCGCTCACCCGCATGCTGAGTGTGGTGGGACTGGCGGGACTCGTGTGGACCGGCATCCTTGGCGGCAGGTTGGTGTTCGACCACGCAGCCGGCATTTCGTCGCAAAAGCTCCAGGCGGAGATCGAGAATCGCGAAGCAGGGCACGAGCACGGAGCACCGGCTGACACCGTAAAGGCTCCACCGCACAGCCATTGATGCGTGCGTCGTGCGTCGTGCGTGGTGCGTGGGCGTTCGCCCTACTGCTCGGTGCCTGCACACCGACCACGACCCGTCCTGCGTTTGCTCCGATGCCTGAGGCGCTGCACGCAGTGATCAACGCGCCGCCCGAACGCGTCACCCAGTTTGCCGATTCATTGCTCCGCGCCGACACCATCGGCGTGCGTTTCGTGAGTCTCCGCGACGCGTTTCTCGAAACCGCGGAGTTCGCCGGTGCCCCCCCCGCCCCGCCCCATCGCGTGCGCCTGTGGGCCGATCCCGACGTGCCGCGCAAGGCGCGCGTGACGATCGAGGCGGTGTACCGGCCGATCGAGGACCCCTCGCGCACGACGCGGGATCTCGAGCGCGCGTCCCCGCCCGGCTCACCGGGTCAGCTGCGAGCCCAGCAGCTCCTGACGGCGCTCAAGGACAAGCTTGGAGTCACGACCTACTAGCTCTGCCCTGAGGCAAAGCCTCGGCGCCCTCGAGTACTTCGCATTCGGTTTCGGCAGCATGGTGGGCGTTGGCTGGTTGGTCATCATGGACGACTGGCTGGGTCGCGGCGGTCCCGGCGGCGCGATGCTCGGCTTTCTCGGCGGTGCGCTGCTGCTGCTGCCGATCGCGGTGACGTACGGCCGCCTGGTCCGCGCGATACCCGATGCCGGCGCTGAGATCGCCTACACCGAGCGCGTGTTTCCACGCACCGTGAGCTTTGCCGCCGGTTGGATGATGGTGCTCGCCTACGCGATCGTCTGTCCGTGGGAAGCGGTCGCTATCGGCAATCTGCTCGCGCGCATTTTCCCGGCGATGAACGACATGATCCTCTACGCCGTCGCCGGCAAGGCAATTACGCTGCCGCGGCTGGTGGCAGGACTCGGACTCACCGCAATCGTTGGCCTCATCAACTATCGCGGCATTCGCACGAGCGGCCGCTTCCAGGACATCACTACACTTGGTCTCCTCGCCTGTTTTGCCGTGTTCGTGGTTTTTGGGTTTGCCAGCGGCAGTGCCGCCAATCTCAAACCGCTCTTCGCCTCGTCCGGCCCGCTCATCTCCGTGCTGCTCGTCCTGCAGATCGTTCCTTACTTCATGACGGGCTTCGAGTCGATTCCGAAAGCGTCGGAGGAAGCGCGGCCGGGCCTCGATCCCCGGCTGTTGAGTCGCATGATCGCGCTCGCGGTGGTCGCGGGAGGCCTATTCTACGTGCTCGTCGTGGGTGTCGCGGCGTGGGTGTATCCCTGGACCGATTTGGTCGCAGAACATCTCGGCACGGACGCGGCCTTCGCCCGCGCGTTCGGGACTCCGTGGGTCGTTCGACTGATGCTGGCGGGCGCCCTGCTTTCGTTGCTCAAGGTTTTCAACGGCAATTTCGTCGCGGCAACACGACTCGTGTACGCGCTGGGGCGCCGGGAACTCGTCCATCAGGCGCTCGGCTCCGTCAATCGACGCTTCGGCACTCCGTCGTTCGCGATCGCCCTGGTCGCCGTGCTCACGGCGGTCGGTCCATTCATCGGCGATGCCGTGTTGGTCCCGATCTCGGAGGTTGGCGCAGGTGTTGGAGCTGTCGGGTGGCTCGCCGCATGCCTGGCGTTCATCGCGCTCGCGCGTCGCGCCGCCAGTCGACGGGGGACGACGATCGCCGCGGCCGGCGCGGTCGTGAGCATCGTCATCATTTTGATGAAGGTGATTCCCGCGGTGCCGGGGAGCTTCGGCAGGGCGGAGTGGATTGCGCTAGGAGGCTGGGGCGTTCTCGGGCTCTTGCTTCAACGCGCGAAACCCGACTAGTCCCTGTACCCACCGTTCCATCTGATCCAGATCGAGCGCGGCATCGCGACACGGCCCGTTGGGCAACTGCATCGTCAGGCCGAGCACGGGAAGCTTGCCCGCGACATCGCGCAGCCCCGTCATCATGTCACGCTCGCAGGCAACGGCGACCACGGCGCGCGGGCGACGCTCGCGAATCACCCGTCGCGCGAGTTGGCCGCGGGTCGCGACGAACACGGGGACCTCATACCGGCCCGCGATTTCCAGCACGCCGTCGAGCGCTTGTTTCGAGAGACACCGAGGGATCAGCACCAGTAGCTCGCCCTTCCCCACCCTGCGGCCCCGACGCTCCGCGAGCGTGTTGTAGATGTCGATCGCCGCATGCTCGACCCAGTCGCGCTTCCCGAAGGCCCGAGCCACCAGGGACGTGTAATTCATGAGCTGCAGGTAGGGGCCACGTTCCATTAATCGCTCGGGCAACAAGTTCCAGCCGCCAAAGAAGGAGGCCGCGAGCACGCCCACGTAGAGCCATTGCAGCACCGCGAATGCGCCAACGGCAATCCAGAGAATCCGCGGTACCGGTGTCCAGAGCGTACCAAGCCGTGGTCCGATCAGATACACAAGAAGGGCGACAGCGGCAGTGGCCGCGGCGACAGTGAGTGCCGCGAAGCGGAAGAACAGACCGGGCGCGGCCGAAAAGTCGCCCCCACCGGGGAGCGGGCGGCCGTTCCACTCGTCCCACTCGTGCCCCAGCCGTCGATCCACCTCGATGTGAATCAGCTGCGCACGAGGAGCACTCGTCGGGGGGGCAGTCATCGCAAAGCGAAGCTTCACGTTGTGCTTCCCCGGTGTCAAGTTTGGAAGGTGTTAGTCACCGATGCTCGCGCCCGCGCCGCCTACGCCGAAGCAGCGGGCATCTACCGCATTCTGCCCGCCGCCGTCGCGATCCCTGAGAACCGAGATGACGTCGTAGCGCTGGTGCGCCAAGCCACGGAGTCGGGCATGGAGCTAGTCCCCCGTGGCGCGGGCAGCGGCATGCCGGGGGGCAACCTCGGCACTGGTGTCATCGTCGATCTGAGCATCGGCTTCGGAGGCCTCACGGTTGATCCTCACAACCTGACCGCACGGGCTGGAGCCTCAGTCACCTGGGCCAGGGTGAATGAGGCTGCGAAGCCCTACGGCTTACGGCTGCCGCCGGACCCATCGTCGGGCGACTTCGCGACAAGCGGCGGCATGGTGGCTACCAACGCGGCCGGACCGCGCTCGGTGAGATACGGCAGCATGAGGAGGTGGGTGGAGGCTCTCGAGGTTGTCGGGGCGGATGGATCTGTCAGGATCCTGGAGCGAGGATCCCGGAGTCAGGGACGGTTTACGCTGACTCCTGACTCCAGGCTCCTGATTCCGGCGCGCTTCCCGAAGACTCGGAAGAACTCCTGCGGTTATGCGCTGGACCGATTCGCTGAAAGCGGAGACGAGGTCGATCTGTTCGTGGGCTCGGAAGGCACGCTTGGCATCGTCACCGAAGTCCAGTGGAAACTCGACCCAATTCCACCGCACACGGCCGGCGCGGCGCTCGGATTTGCCGATCTCGAGTCCATGAGCGAGGCCGTGCCGTACCTCGTATCGCTCACGCCCTCTGCGATCGAGCTGCTCGACGAAACCCTGCTCCGCTTCGTGCCGGAAGCACCGAGCGTGGCCTGTCTGTTGCTCGTCGAGTTCGAGCGCGAAGACGCGGCGGCGGCGCGCGGCGTCGTGGGGGACGCGGTGCGCGGGCTCAAAACGTCGGCCGTGCACGTTGAAACCGCGGTGAACCGGGCGGGACTCGAACAGCTGTGGAGCGTGCGACGGCTTGCCTCGCCGGCGCTCGCGCGGCTTCCCGCCACGCAGCGCTCGTTCCAGATCGTCGAGGACGGCTGCGTGCCGCTGGATGCCCTCGGCGCCTATGTCGCGGGGCTGAGGGCAGCCGCGGCGCAGCGCAACATTCCAGTCGCGATCTTCGGCCATGCGGGAGATGGGCATGTGCATGTGAACGCGTTGCCTGATACGACGCGTGACGGCTGGCGTGACGGTCTCGCGGCACTGTTCGAAGACGTCACGGCGCTGCTGCTCCGACTCGGCGGTGTTCCGTCGGGTGAGCATGGTGTGGGCCGGCTGCGTGCGGGGGTGCTCGAGCAGTTCTACGGGAAGGCCGTGGTCGATCTGTTTCGCGGCGTCAAGCGCGCCTACGACCCGCTGTCCATCTTCAACCCGGGTGTTATCATTCCCGCGAATGATTGGTCACCCGTGGCCGCGCTGAAGATGGGCGCCGAGGCCGCGGTGATTCCGGACGACATCGCAACGCGATTACGTGAAGTGGAGCGCAGCGCCGCATGGGCCACCCCGAAACTCGAACTGACACGTTAGCCTCCGCCCCTTCTGCAGTGGAGATTTTCCGCGCCCCCCGAGTCTCGTTGATCGCCCGGCCCGAGTTTTTGGAGCCGGCGCACCTGCCGGTGAAATGGCGCGGCGAGGCGAGCGCAGGCGAGCGCCTGGCCGAGTATGCGGGCCGGTTGTGCTACATGAGCCAACACAATCCCATCAATCGCACAACCGCCGACTACCTCGAGAACATCAAGAAGCAGGGCCATGGCTCGGTGCTGGAGCACGCGGTGTACGTGCTGCTGATCGAAGGGATCTCCCGCTCCTGCTCGCACGAGCTGGTGCGGCACCGCGCCGGCTTCGGCTATTCGCAAATCTCGCAGCGCTATGTCGATGAATCGCACGCCGCGTTCGTCATGCCTCCCGCCACCGCGGGCGACGCGAAGCTCGAGGAAGAGTGGCTGCAACAGGTCAGCGACGCGCAGGCCGCCTATGTCCGGGCCGTCGAGGGACTGATGCAGCGCTACGAATCGGTCACCGACAAGGTCCACCGGCGGAAGCTGGCGCGCGAAGCGGCGCGCAGCGTGCTGCCCAACGCCACGGAAGTGAAGATCGTCGTCTCCGGCAACGCGCGCGCGTGGCGCACGATGCTCGAGCTGCGCTGTGGCGAAGGCGCGGAGCTGGAAATTCGCCGGATGGCGATCGCCGTGTTGCGCGTTTTGCAGAAGGAAGCGGGCGCGCTCTTCTCCGATTTCGAGATCTATACGGCCGACGACAGACAGGAAGCGGCGCGCGTCACCTACCATAAAGTCTGATTTTTTCTCTTGCGCATCGCGAGACCATCTCGTATTCTGATTTCGAATGCGAATAGGTCTCGCATACAACGAAAAGCCGGACGCACACGACGCGTCTGACGCCTACGCAGAATGGGATGACCCATCGACGATCGATGCGGTCGACCAGGCTCTCAGTCTCTTCGGCACCGTGGTTCGACTCGAGGCCGACGAATTCTTCCCGCAGAAACTTTCGCTCGCACGTCCCGACGTCGTCTTCAACATGGCCGAGGGGCTGCACGGCCCCTGTCGTGAATCGCACGTCCCCGCGCTGTGCGAGTATCTGAACATCCCGTACACCGGCTCCGATCCGCTGACATTGGCGTTGACGCTGCACAAAGGGCGGACCAAGGAGATTCTCGCCTACCGCGGCGTGCCGACCGCCCCGTTCCGCGTGATCGACACAGTGGCGGATCTCGAGCGCTTACCGCTGCCGTTCCCGCTGTTTGTGAAGCCCGTCGCGGAGGGATCAGGTAAAGGCGTATTTATCAATAACTTATGTGAGAACCCCGCGCAGCTCGCCGAGCGCGTGCCTTTCCTTTTAGATCGTTACAGCCAGCCGGTCATCGTCGAGACCTATCTGCCGGGACCCGAGTTCACCGTTGCCATCCTCGGCAACAACGGCGACGTGCGCTGTTTGCCGATCGTCGCATTCGATTTCGCGACGCTGCCGCGCGGCGCGCCACCGGTGTACGGGTACGAAGCCAAGTGGATCTGGGACACGCCCGAGCATCCGCTGGCGATCTTCCAATGCCCGCCGACCGGCGTGACCGAATCGCTCTGCCGCGAGACGGAGCGCGTCGCGCTCGACGCGTATCGCGCACTCGGCTGTCGCGACTGGTGCCGCATCGACGTGCGGGTGGATCGCTTCGGCGTACCCAATGTCGTCGAGCTCAACCCACTGCCCGGCATCATTCCCGATCCCGCGATGAACTCCTGCTTCCCGAAGGCAGCGCGGGTCGCGGGATACACGTACGATGGCCTGATTCAGGAAGTCATCCGAATCGCATGGAGACGGATTACCGGGCGTGACGTAGGGGCGCAGCATGCTGCGCCCCTACCAACGCCTGCCGCCCTTTCCGCGTGAGGGTCGTCATCCTCTATGATCCCGGCGCCGATGACTGGACCGCCGAGGATATCGCCGGCGTGATGGAGGCGGTCGACGGCATCGCCAGGATCTTCGTTTCCTTCAACCATCAGGTCCAACGCGTTCCCGTCCGCCACGACATGCGGTGGTTCAATCACTGCCGGGGAGGGCGCGCCGATCTGGTCTTCAATCTCTGCGAAGGCGTGCGCGGGGTTGCGCAGTGGGAGGATCACGTCGTCGGCACGCTGGAGCTGGCGGGGATCGCGTACACCGGCTGCGGTCCCTGGACCACCGCGGTCAGTCGCCGCAAGGCAGTGGCCAACACGATGCTCGAGCGTGCGGGCCTCCCGGTGCCGCGCTGGACGATCGCCCAGGGAAAGATCGACGACGACTTCCCGCTCCCGGCCATCGTGAAGCCGGCCGCCGAGGACGCGAGCGCGGGCGTCGACCGGCAATCGGTAGTCAGTGACCGCAAGAGCCTCAAGGCCCGCATCGCCGCCATGACGGAGCAATTTGACGAAGTCTTGGTGCAGCAGTACATCGCGGGCCGCGAATTCAACGTCGGGATCGTCGGCACCCGCACGCTCCCCGTTGCCGAGATCGACTTCAGCACGATGCCCGAAGGCACGTGGCCGATCCTGACGTATGCCGCGAAGTGGCATGTCGGCTCGCTGGAGGACCTCGGCAGCCGGCCGGTATGCCCCGCGCAGATTCCGCAGCGGCTCGCGGATCGCCTCTGCCGGTTGGCGGAAGCGGCATGGCGGACGATGCAGGGGAAGAGCTACGGTCGCGTCGATCTCCGCGTCGACGACGCGGGCCGGCCCTGGATTCTCGAGGTGAACCCCAATCCCGATCTCACCGACGACGCAGGCCTGTCGCGGATGGCGCAGGCCGCCGGGTGGGACTATGCCGAGCTGATCCGTCGCATCGCCGAGCTGGCGTTGCGGGAAGCGCAAGGCACCAAGGCCGCGCGTGAGCTGCTCGCTGCATCTCCTGCGCCCCGTCGGGCGCGCGCACCGCGCACGGCTTGAGCAGCTGACGCGGGGCGCCGGACTCTTCCGCCCGGAGGAGGTCGCCACCGCGGTCGAGCTGCTCGACGAGAGCCTGGCAGGCGACGACGACTACCGGTTCGTCGGGGCGTTCGACGGCGACCAGCTCATTGGCTACGCGTGCTGGGGGCCGACACCGGGCACGGTCGCGACCAGTGATCTGTACTGGATCGTCGTCGATCGTGGATGCCAGCGAAGCGGCGTGGGTTCACAGCTGCTCAAGGACGTCGAAGGCCGACTGACGGCTGATGGCAGACGGCTCGTGGTCGTCGAGACCTCATCTCGCGACGATTACGACGCCACCAGGAAGTTTTACGAAGCACGCGGCTACACCAGGGCCGCGACCATTCCGGGCTATTATGCGCCCGGTGACGATCTGGTGATCTATACCAAGGATCTGACACCTGGAGACCTGGCAAGAACTGCTCCGTAAGAGAGGCATCGCTTCTCTGGACGCTTTGGCTGCTCGCTTCGGTGCCGAGCATGTCGGTGACATCGCGCGCCTGCGGCAGGCCGCCGAGAATTTCGAGTTTCGCATCTCGCCCGCGATGGTCGATCTCATCAAGTCGCCGGGAGATCCCATCTGGCGGCAGTACGTGCCCACGCTACAGGAGCTCGACGTGCAGGACGGGCTCGTCGACTCGCTCGCCGAGGACGAGAACTCGCCGGTCCCCAACATCACGCACCGCTATCCTGATCGCGCGCTGTTTCTCGTCTCGCCCGTCTGCGCGTCCTACTGCCGCTTTTGCACGCGCCGGCGCAAGGTGGGCGACCCCGAGAAGATCCCCATGGCGCAGCTCGAGTCGGCGTTTCGCTATCTGGCGGAGCATCCGGAGATCCGCGACGTCATCATGTCGGGCGGGGATCCCCTGCTGCTGTCCGACCGCCGCATCGACGAGATCTGCAAGCGGCTGCGGGCGATTCCGCATCTCGAGGTGCTCAGGATCGGGAGTCGCATCCCCTGTCACTTGCCCGAGCGCGTGACGCCGGAGTTGTGCGCCATCCTGAAGAAGTACCACCCGCTCTATATCAACACGCATTTCAACCACCCCGACGAGCTCACGCCTGCCGCCGTGCAGGCGCTCGGCATGCTCGCCGATGCCGGCATTCCGCTCGGGTGTCAGACGGTGCTGCTGCGGGGCGTGAACGATGATCCCGAGGTGATGAAGCTGCTGATGCAGCGGCTGCTCGTCGCGCGGGTGCGGCCCTACTACATCTATATGTGCGACCAGGTGGCCGGCGCCGAGCACTTCCGGACGACCGTCGAGAAGGGGCTGGAGATCATCAAGGCGTTGCGGGGGTGGACGTCAGGGCTCGCGGTCCCCCACTTCGTGATCGACGCACCCGGCGGCGGGGGCAAGATCCCGCTCTTGCCGGAATACGTCGTGACGCTCACCGACAA
>QHTY01000158.1:0-4792 GCA_003220985.1 Gemmatimonadota bacterium | reverse complement strand
GGCACGGACTCCGCCAAACAGCTCGAGCCGATTCTCGTCGGCTGACGGCGTAGGGGCGCAGCATGCTCCGCCCCTACCCCACCACTTGCATAGTTTCGAACTCGTTCGCATATTTATGTTCAACAATGCATAAACATACGCTTCCCCCGCTGGCAAATATTACCGGCACACCCTCTCGAGGGAGCGGCGGGGCGCGATAGCGTGACCAAACGAACAGACCCCCACAAGCCCGCTCCCTCATCGGAGCGGGCGTTTCGTTTGTTGGACCCTTGGCGCGAGCGCGACGCCTGCGGCGTCGGCTTCGTCGCGCGCGCCGACGGCGGCCGCAGTCACGACATCCTGGCGATGGCCCTCACCGCCGTCGCGCGGCTCGCCCATCGCGGCGCCGCGTCCAACGACAAGTCCGGCGACGGCGCCGGCGTCCTCACGCAGATTCCGCACCGCTTGCTCGGTGTCGGGCCGGTGGAGCGGGTGGCGCTGGGGATGTTCTTCCTGCCGCAAGCAGCCGCAGCACGCGATGTCGCGATCGACTTGATCGAAACCGTGCTGGTGAGCCTCGGGATGTCTGTGTTGGGCTGGCGCGTCCGCTCGCCGCCGCAAGCCAGCCGACGATCCGGCAGGTCTTCATCGGCCCACCGTCGGGGCCGGCTAATGCCCAGGTCTGGGAACGGCGACTGTATCTCGCGCGCCGCGCGATCGAGCGCCGTGCGGCGAGCGCCGGATTGCCGGTCTTCGTCTGCTCACTCTCGTGCCGGACCGTCGTCTACAAGGCGCTCCTCGTCGGCACGGAGCTGCCGGGCTTTTACGCCGATCTCCAATCGCCGCTGTTCGAGACCGGCATCGCGGTATTCCACCAGCGCTACTCGACCAACACGCTGCCCTCCTGGCCCCTCGCGCAGCCCTTCCGCCTGCTGGCGCACAACGGCGAGATCAACACGCTCTGGGGCAACCGCAACGCGATGCGCGCCCGAGAACCCGCGTTGGCGGCGCCCGCCTGGCAACGGGATGTCGAGCAGCTGAAGCCGGTCATCTGGGCCGACGGCAGTGACTCCGCCAGCCTCGATAATGCGTTCGAGCTGCTCGTCCGCTCGGGCCGTGATCCGGTGCATGCGCTCATGATGCTGCTGCCGGAGGCGTGGGAGCGGATTCCCGACATGAATCCGGCCCTGCGCAGCTTCTACGAGTATCACGCCGGACTCATGGAGCCGTGGGACGGGCCGGCCGCGCTTGCGTTCAGCGATGGCATCGTCGCCGGTTCCGCGTTGGATCGCAACGGCCTGCGGCCCTGCCGTTACAAAGTCACGCGCGATAACGTCGTCGTGGCGGCCTCGGAAGTCGGCGTCGTCGACCTCGACCCAGCCGATGTCGTGGAATCGGGTCGCCTCGGCCCGGGCGAGCTGCTGGTGGTCGATACGCTGCGCAACGTCGTGCTGCGCAGCGCGGACGCAAAGATCGAAGTGGCGCAGCGGTTCCCGTACGGCCGCTGGACCGAGCGGGTGGTGCGCCAGCTTCCAACCGAGGTCCCCGCGGTGGGGCCCGTGCTTCCCGCCGACGAGCTGACCGCGCGCCAGCACGCATTCGGCTACAGCCACGAGGACTTGCGCTACGTGATCTCGCCGATGGCCGCCGAGGGCCGCGACGCGATCTGGAGCATGGGCGACGACACACCGATCGCGCCGCTGTCCAAGCTGCCGCAGAGTCTCTACGCCTACGTGCGCCAGCGCTTCGCGCAGGTCACCAATCCCGCCATCGATCCGCTGCGCGAAGAATTGGTGATGTCGCTGGTGATGTACCTCGGCCGGCGCGGCTCGGTGCTCGCGCAGCGGCCCGGCGGGGGGGGCCGCACATTGCTGCGCCTCGACCACCCGGTGCTGCTCGCGGAGGAGATGTCGGCCTTGCGCCGCGCCGGCGGCGCGGAGCTCGCCACACTCAGCGCGGTCTGGGAGGCCGCCGCCGGTCCCGAGGAGTTGGCGCGCGCGCTCGAAACCCTCAGCCGCGACGCGGTCAAGGCGGTGCGTCGGGGCGGCGGCGCCACGATCCTGGTCATCAGCGACCGCGATGCGGACAAGACCCGCGCGCCGATCCCCATGCTGCTGGCGATCGGGGCCGTGCACCAGCGGCTCGTGCAGGCGGGACAGCGTATCCGGGTCGGCCTAGTGGCCGAAGCGGGCGACGCCTGGGACGTGCATCACATTGGCGCGCTCTTCGGATACGGCGCGGAGGCGGTGCATCCCTGGCTCGCGTTGCAATGCCTCCGGGACGCAGAGGCCTCAGCCGAGAAGTACCGCAGCGCGGCCGAAAACGGATTGCTCAAGATCCTCTCGAAGATGGGGATCTCGACGCTGCAGTCCTACGCCGGCGCGCAGATCTTCGAGGCCATCGGGCTCGGCCAGGAAGTGATCGACCGTTGCCTCACGGGCACGGCGTCGATCATCGGCGGCATCGGATTCAAAGAAATTGCTGAGGACGTGCTGAAGCGGCATCACAGCGCGGGCGCACTGCCCGATCATGGCCGCGTGCGCTACCGGCGTGACGGTGAGGATCACGGCTGGTCGCCGCCGCTGGTTCGCGCCTTGCAAGATGGCGATCACGCGGCCTTCGACGCGCGCGCGCGCGCGCGCGCGCCGGCGGGCCCGCGTGACTTGCTCGACTTCGTCGAACAGGCGCCGGTGCCACTGGAGGAGGTCGAGGCGGCAGAAGAGATCCGGCGACGCTTCATCTCGAGCGCCATGTCGCTCGGCGCGCTCTCACCGGAGGCGCACGCGACGCTGGCGATCGCGATGAATCGGATGCACGCCCGCTCGAATTCGGGCGAGGGGGGCGAGGACCCGGCAACATACGCGGCGCGCGGCGACGGAGACCGCTCCGACAACCGTATCAAGCAGGTGGCGTCGGGCCGGTTCGGCGTCACGACCGCATATCTGGTCCGGGCCGATGAGCTCGAGATCAAGATCGCGCAGGGCTCCAAGCCCGGCGAAGGCGGCCAGCTGCCCGGCCACAAAGTCACCGATCTCATCGCGCGCCTGCGGCACGCGGTCGTCGGGATCCCGTTGATCTCGCCGCCACCGCACCACGACATCTACTCGATCGAAGACCTGGCGCAGCTGATCCACGACCTCAAGCAGGTGAATCCGGCCGCGCGCGTCGGCGTGAAGCTCGTCGCGGAAGCGGGAGTCGGCACCGTCGCGGCGGGCGTCGCCAAGGCGTACGCCGACTACGTGCTCGTGTCGGGCCACAACGGCGGCACCGGCGCCTCGCCCCTGTCGTCGATCAAGCACGCCGGCTCGCCCTGGGAGCTGGGTCTCGCGGAGACGCAGGCGATTCTCATGCGCAACAAGCTGCGGGACCGCATCGAAGTGCGGACCGACGGCGGGCTGCGCACGGGACGGGACGTCGTCATCGCCGCGCTGCTCGGCGCCGAATCCTTCGGGTTCGGCACGGCCACAGTCGTCGCGCTCGGCTGCGCGATGGCGCGCCAGTGCCACCTGAACACGTGCCCGACCGGCATCGCCACGCAGCGGCCCGACTTGCGCGCGAAGTTCCGCGGCACGGCGGAGCGGGTCATCGCCTATTTCACGCACATTGCGGAGGACGTGCGCCGGATCATGGCGTCGCTCGGCGTGCGCCGCATGGACGATCTCATCGGCCGCGTGGAGCTCTTGCGGCGCAGCGCGCGACCGGAAACGCCGCGCGCCAGCTTGCTCGATCTCTCAGCGCTGTTGTCCGCCCCGGCGAACACAGGAGAGCCGCGGCGGCGCATGCTGGAGCGGAACGTTCGTCCCGGCCTCGTGTCGCTCGACGCAGAGATTCTCGCGCGGCAGGATGCGATGCCGCGTGTGATCTCCATCGGGAATCACCACCTGACCGTGGGAGCGCGCATCGCGGGCGAAATCGCGCGCCGCCACGGCGGCGCGGGACCGGGAACGCCGCTGCGCTTGCGGTTTCGCGGGAGCGCCGGCCAAAGCTTCGGCGCGTTCACGCTGCCCCGCATGCACTTGCAGCTGGAAGGCGAGGCCAACGACCACGTCGGCAAAGGGCTGAGCGGCGGCGAAATCGTGATCCGGCCATTCCGCGGTGCGGGCTATGCGTCGGGCGTGCTGATCGGCAATACGGCGCTGTACGGCGCGACGTCGGGGCGCTTGTTTGCGGCCGGCAGCGCGGGTGACCGCTTCGCCGTGCGGAATTCCGGCGCCGTCGCGGTGATCGAGGGCGCCGGCGATCACTGCTGCGAATACATGACGGGCGGCGTGGTCGTCGTCCTCGGACCTGTCGGCAGAAACTTCGCGGCCGGGATGTCCAACGGCATCGCCTATGTGCTCGATGAGCGCGGCCTGCTCGAATCGCACTGCAATCTCGAGATGGTTGCGGTCAGCGGGCTCAATTCGATGGACGCGCGTGTGCTGCGCAAGCTGATCCAACAGCACTTCCACAAGACTGGCAGTCCCCGCGCCCGGACGATCCTCGCGCAGTGGGACGCGTACCGTCCGTTGATCCGGAAGGTTGCACCGCCGGCGGCGGCCGCGATCGAACCCGTAGCCCAACCCCAATCGACTGGGAGCCCAGCATGAAGCTCATCACGACGATCGTGCGGTCCGAGCGCCTTCCCGAGGTCAAGGCGGCGCTGTTCCGCGCCGGAATCACCGGCATCACCCTGAGCCGCGTCAGCGGACATGGCGGCGAGCACGAGCGGTTCGAGCAGTACCGCGGTACGGCGCTCGTCATGGAGTTCCACGAGAAGGTCAAGATCGAAATGGTGTGTTCGGAGCCGTTCGTCGAGCCTTGCGTGCAGGCC
>QHTY01000124.1:2883-7619 GCA_003220985.1 Gemmatimonadota bacterium | reverse complement strand
CGAACCGCCACCAGCCCTCGTTCGCCGCCATGGCCGACGCGGCCACGGCCAAGGTGGACGGCGACACGATGGACCTGAACTGGGTGGACTGGGACAACGACCGCCACCAAGAGGGGTGGCTCGCATACATGAACCTGGGCGTCGAATCCTGGCGGCGCTGGCTCACCGGCCGCATCGCCGACGCCATCGAGCGCTACGGCGTGGACGCCTACTTCCTCGACATCATCGGCGGCTGGACGAACAACACGCGCGGCGACATGCACGACGGTGCGCGCCGCCTTGTTGCGGAGCTGCGCCAGAAGTACCCGCAGGTGCTGTGCTGCGGCGAGTTCCTCTACGACGCGCTGCTCGAGTTCATCCCGCTCTACCACGTGTATTCGCCGCACGGCGTGCCGTACGCCCGCTTCTTCTCGCACCTGTCGGCGCCGGCGCCGGTGCGCGGCTCGAGCGGCGTGCACGAGTCGGGGTTCGGGCGCTGGAACGCGGAGACCCTGGGCTTGTCACAGCGTGAAGGGCTGATCCCGACCCTGATGGTGGTGGATGACACCTTCACCAAATACTCGGACCAGATGGCCGCGGTGATTGCGAAAGCGAAGGCCTGGGCGCCGGCCTGATCAGCGCGGCGCGTCTCCCCGAATCATCCGCAAGCCAAACACAGTGGCGATCTGGCTCTGCGCCTTCGCCTCGAATCGCACGGTGACCTTGCTCTTGCCCCGCATGAGGCCCGCGGACACGGGATACTCGATGTCGTAGAAATGTGGCGGCTCGGCGAACGCAACATGCTGCGCGCCCACTTGCGTGCCGTCTACGAGAATTGTGAAGTCCGCGGGTGTGCCGCGCCGGTCTCCGGAGTAATAGGTCGCGATCAGCGTCATCGGGTGCGCGGGCTCGACCGGAAGATCGTAAGAGAACCAGGTGCGGCCGAAACGTCCCGGCCGGCCCATGATGCGCTGCGGGAAGACATTGTCCCCCGCCTGATAATTGAACGGGCGCTCGAATACCGTTTCGCCCGGCTGGAGCCAAGCGACCGTCGCGGCCTCGAGGCGCCGCAGCCGCTCCGCCTCCGCGGCGTAGGCGGCCTTCTGGACTTCCCATTCCGCCGGGGTGAAGAGATCCCAGTAGGTCGAGTACGTGCGCCGGTGCAAGCGGTAGAACGACATCAAGTTCACAGTCCGCTGATGTCCTGTGCCGTCGGGCTCCCGGCCCGCATCTGTCGTGAAGTTGCCCGGCTCGCCCCCCCCAGTCGGCTTGACCCAATCCGCGACCGCGGCGCTGTCGGTGACGAACACGGGAACCGTGGGTGGCGGCTCGAGGGCCTCGCCCTCCACGCGACCGCGCCGCCGCTCCGGCCCGATGTCGCCCGCGAGGACAAGCGGCCCCCACATGATGGACGCGCGCTTGGGATTGTCGGGCAGCGGCTCGAGGCGCAGCGACTTGGGCAGCGTGACCTCGACGATGTCGCCGCTCTTCCATGTGCGCGCGATCTCGACGTAGGAGCCCACGGGGAAGGGCCACTCGTACGACCCGCGGCGCGGCTGGCCGCTGTCGCTCGCTGCGGGCGCCGGCTGCTCCACCATCGTGCCGTTCACGCTCACCCGGTAACCGTCCGTCACCCAGTAGGGACGGCGCATCGCCAATATGAACGCCTTGGGTGAGCGCAAGGTGAACGTCAACTTCGCGCGCTCTCCCTCCGGAAAATCGGTCTCCATCGCGAGCCGTACGCCTGCGGCGATCCACTCGGCCGTCGAGGGGGCGAACAGATTCACCCACAGCCGGTCGCCCGCTTCGTAGTAGTGGCCGAGACCGTGGAGTCCGGGGCTCTCCATGCCCGTCCCGACGTCGCACGTCCAGCTGTGATCCATGTCCTGATACTCGTGCGTCACGCCGCGTCCCACCGGGACCATATAGCAGACGCGCCCGTCCTCGGGGTCTATCGACGCGAGGATGTGGTTGAACAGGGCGCGCTCGTGGTAATCGGCGTAGTGGACGTCCGGCTGAAACGAGAACAGGGTCCGCGTGAGCTTCAGCATGTTGTAGGTGTTGCAGGTCTCGCACGTGCGCCCGTCCACGCGGTCGTTCAGGCGATCCGGCGGCCCGAAGTACTCGTCGGTGCCGTGGCCGCCGCTCGAAAAGCTGTGATGTTGCGTCACGCGATCCCAGAAGAACGCGGCGGCGAGGAGATCGGCCGGCTGACCGGTGGAGCGGTAGCGCTCGGCCGAGCCGATGAGCTTCGGTACCTGAGTGTTACCGTGCTTGCCCGCGAGGTCGTCCTGGTGGCGCTCGAGCGGCGTGATGAACGCGCGGTGCTCGAACGCGTACGACAGCTTGAGCCAGTGCTCGTCCCCGGTGTCGGCGTAAAGGTCCACGATCACCTCGTTCATCCCGCCGAACTCGGTGTTCATCATATGCTGGAGCTGCTCGTCGTTGAGCTTCGAGAGAATGGCCTCGGCCCATGCGGCGAACTTCGTTTCCACCTCGAGTGCCATGCGGTTGCCGGTGTGGCGGTAGGCGTCCCGCAGGCCCGCGTACGTTTTGTGGAGCGTATACCAGGGCGACCACAGGCCGTTGAGGTCGAACGCCGCCGAGCGTATCTCGCCCTTCGCGAGGCGCCCGAACGCCTCGCGCCCGCCCTCGAGCGCGCTCAGGTAGCCGTCGCCGTGCTTGTCCTGGACCTCCTTCAACTCGCGCACGATGTAATCGGCTCTGGTTTTGAAGCGCGCGTCGCCCGTGGCCGCGAACATGAGACTCACGGCCGAGAGGTGATGGCCCGCGATGTGGCCGGTGAGATTGCGGCCGCCGCCGTCCCAGCCGTCGTACGGTTCGGCTTTGCGTGTGAGTCCCGCACGCTCCCGGTAATAGGCGAGCATCCGATCTGCGTCGAGCCGCAACAGGTACTGCGCCATCAAGTCCTGCGCGTGCTTGAGAGGTCCGCCCGTGAGCCGTACCGCCGACAGGGGTAGTGGCCGGGCGCGGACCGTGCCCGCGTCGCCAGCCGCGGACGCAGCGAGGTGCACCACCTCGGTCAGCGCGGGCGTGGGGAGGAGCGCGAACGCCCCGGCGCCGAGACCGAGCTTCAGGGCGTTACGGCGAGACAGGGTCATAGGGCACCTCCTGATGGCCTTTCTTGACAGGGAATCGGTGACGTGTAGTCTCGGTGCGCAATGGCCGGCCTCGATTGGGTCATCATCGGATTGTATTTCGCCATGCTGCTCGGCGTCGCCTGGTGGGTTGCAAAGCGCAACCGGGACACGGCGGATGACTACTTCCTGGCCGGCCGCAATCTCGGCTGGTTCCTGGTCGGGGCCTCCATCTTCGCGTCCAACATCGGTTCCGAGCACGTTGTCGGTCTGGCGGGCGCTGGCGCGACGAGCGGCGTCGCGCTCGCGCATTACGAGCTGCATGCCTGGTGCCTGCTCGTTCTCGGATGGCTCTTCGTCCCATTCTATTCCCGCGCGCTGGTCTACACCATGCCTGAGTTTCTCGGCCGGCGCTTCTCACCCACCGCGCGCTGGGTGCTCTCCGTCATCACGCTCGTGGCGCACGTGTTCACGAAGTTCGCCGTCTCGATCTTCGCCGGCGGCGTTGTGTTCGCGACGCTGTTGCCCGAGGTCTCGCTCCGGCTGGGCGGCGCCACGTTCAACAGCTTCTGGATTGGATCGGTCGCCGTGCTGCTCCTCACCGGCCTCTATACGGTGCTCGGCGGAATGCGGGCCGTGGCGTACACGGATGCGGTGCAGACGTTCGTCCTGGTCATCGGATCGGGATTGCTCACACTGTTCGGGCTCGCGAAGCTCGGCGGCTGGCACGAGCTGCGCCACGTGTTGGATCCCGATCTATTCAACCTTTGGAAACCGCTGGTCCCCGCGGGGATGGAGGGCACGTGGGCGCCGGTGAAGGAAACCGGCCGCATCGCGTGGTACTTCAACGGCAATTACCCCTGGCTCGGCATGCTGTTCTGCGCGCCGATCATTGGTCTGTGGTACTGGTGCACGGATCAGTACATCGTGCAGCGTGCGTTGGGAGCCAAAGACGAGCGCACGGCGCGGCGCGGCAGCATCTTCGCCGCGTATCTCAAACTCTCGCCCGTCTTCCTCTTCATCATTCCGGGCCTGATCGTCCTCGCCCTCGCCAAGACCGGGCGCGTGCCAGGGCTCAGCGTGATGGTCGACGCTCAGGGGAACGTGATCCCCCAGGCGGCGCAAGCGGCCTTTCCGCTGCGGCCTTTCCGCTGATGGTGAAGGATCTTCTGCCGGCGGGGCTCCGGGGAATTGTCGTGGCGGGCTTGCTCGCCGCGCTGATGAGCTCCATGGCCGGTGCCTTCAACGCGTCTTCGACCCTGTTCACGATGGATCTCTACACGAAGTTCAGGCCCAACGCGTCACAACACCAGCTCGTGTGGGTGGGTCGAGCCGCCACGGTGGCGATGGTCGTGATCAGTCTATTGTGGATTCCGGTGATTCAGGGTGCGCGCGGGCTCTATGATTACCTCCAGGGCGTCCAGGGCTATCTCGCTCCTCCGATTTTCACGGTGTTCGTCTTCGGCATCTTCAACCGGCGCCTGAACGCCAAGGGCTGTCTCGCCGCGCTGCTCGTGGGCTTCGTGCTGGGCGTCTTCCGGTTGGCCGTGGACACGCCCGTGAGCCTGCACCTCGCGGGATTCGCCGACGGCTACACGCCCGGCTCGTTCTTGTGGATCGTCAACAATCTCTACTTCCAGTATTACAGCCTGCTCATCT
>QHTY01000124.1:0-2723 GCA_003220985.1 Gemmatimonadota bacterium | reverse complement strand
TTCTGATCCTCGCCGCCTACCTCTACTTCCGAGGCTGAGGCAGTGCTCGCGCTTCTCCTGGTGCTGCTGGCGCAACGCGAAACCCAGAGTTTCGATCGTGGGTGGCGCTTTCATCTCGGCGACGTGCCGCGAGCGCAGGAGCCGGGGTTCGCCGACACCCCCTGGCGCAGGCTGGATTTGCCCCACGACTGGAGCATCGAGGGACCGTTCAGCGAGCAGAACCCCGCGGGCGTGGCCGGTGGCGCACTCCCCGGCGGCATCGGGTGGTATCGGAAGGCGTTCACACTTCCCGCCGGCGACACCGGTAAGGTCGTGTTCATCGAGTTCGACGGCGTGTATCGCAACAGCGAGGTCTGGATCAACGGCCAGTACCTCGGCAAGCGGCCGTATGGCTATAGCTCGTTCCGCTACGAGCTGACCCCGCACCTCCGCTATGGGAAGCAACGCAACGTGATTGCGGTGCGGGTGGATAACTCCCAACAGCCGAACTCGCGCTGGTACTCGGGGTCCGGGGTCTACCGGCACGTGCGTCTCGTCAAGACGAATCCCGTTCACGTCGATCAGTGGGGCACGTACGTCACGACGCCAAGTCACGATTCGGACGACGGTGCGCAACGAGCGACAAGCGGCGCAACCCATCGCCCTGCGCACGACCGTGTACGACTCCGCGGGGAAGGAAGTCGCGGCACTATCGGCCGACGGCAGGGTTGGAGGCGATTCGGTCGTCGAGATGACGCAAGCGGTGACGATCCGCAATCCAGTGTTGTGGTCGCTCGAGCGCCCGTATCTGTATCGCGTCGTGTCGCGGCTGATGTGCGGCGCGACGGCGTGCGACAACTACGCCACGCCGTTCGGCGTTCGCTCGTTCATCTTCAGAGCCGATTCAGGTTTCTATCTCAACGGGAAGGCGGTAAAGATCCGCGGCGTGTGCTTGCACCACGATCTGGGCGCGCTGGGCGCCGCGGCGAACACCCGCGCGATCGAGCGACAGCTTCAGATCATGCGGGCGATGGGCGCCAACGCGATCCGCACGTCGCACAACCCCCCCGCGCCCGAACTGCTCGATCTGACCGACCGGATGGGCTTCATCGTCATGGACGAAGCGTTCGACATGTGGAAGAAGGAAAAGACCAAGTACGACTACCATCTCGATTGGGACGCGTGGCATGTGCGCGACCTGTCGGACATGGTGTTGCGCGACCGCAATCATCCCAGCGTCTTCATTTGGAGTATCGGCAACGAAGTGATGGAGCAGTGGGCCGACAGCGACAAAACGGCCGCCCCGATCGCGCGTGAGCTGGCCGGCATCGTGCACGCCCTCGACCCCACGCGCCCGGTCACACAGGCGGCCAACAACGGCAGTCCCGCGAATCCGGTCTTTCACGCCGGGGCGCTCGACCTACTCGGCCACAACTATCACCACGAAGTGTGGAAGGATTTCCCGACGCAGTACCCGGGTGAGAAGTTCATCATTACCGAAGCGATGTCGGCGTTGAACAGTCGCGGCGTCTATGAACAGCCCTCAGACAGCGTCGCGAGTTACGAGACGCCCTACGTAAAAAATCACGGACCCCAGCCCAACACGAACTACCGTCTCTCGTCGTACGACAACCGCAAAGCGTTCTGGGGCTCACTGCATGAGGAGTCGCTCAGCCTCTTCGAACGCTATCCGTTCCTGTCAGGGATGTTCATCTGGCAGGGAATCGACTATCTGGGCGAGCCGACGCCGTACGAATGGCCGGCGCGCAGCTCCTATTTCGGCGTCGTGGATCTCGCCGGATTCCCCAAAGACCCGTTCTACCTGTACCAGAGCGTGTGGACCCCCGGCGAGCGGCCGATGCTGCATCTCTTCCCCCATTGGAACTGGGCGCAAGGCGATACAGTCGATGTGTGGGTCTACACGAACGCCGAGCAGGTGGAGCTCTACCTGAATGGCGCTTTTCAAGGCGTGAGGCGCAAGGAGGGGAAAGTCGGCCACCTGATGTGGCGCGTCGCGTACCAGCCTGGGACGCTGCGAGCCGTGGCGCGCACCGCCGGGCTCGTGACGACGAGCGCCGTGGTCAGGACCACCGGCAAGCCCACGCGCATCGCGCTCGCCCCCGACCGCGTCCGCATTCGTGCGGATGGGGAGGATCTCTCGTTCGTGACGGTCACGGTCCGCGATCGACAGGGCCGCGCAGTGCCCACGGCGGAGCCACTGATCCGGTTCCGAGTCAGCGGTGGTGCGCGGATCGTGGGAGTGGACAACGGTGATCAGATCAGCCACACGTCATTCCAGGCGAAACAGGTGCGGCTGTTCAACGGCAAGGCGCTCGTCATTGTGCGCGCCGGCAGGACGCCGGGGACGGCCACGCTGACGGCAGACGGGAAGGGGCTCGCCCCCGCCACCGTACGCATCGCCATCAAATAGGAACGCAACGATGAAACAGAGGCCACTCGGCAACACCGGCTATCGTGTAAGCGAAATCGGCTTTGGCGCCTGGGGCATCGGCGGCGCCATGTGGCGCGGCGTCGATGACAACGAAGGGCGCAAGGCCCTGCGCGAGGCGGTCGATCAGGGCATCACCTTCTTCGACACGGCACTCGCCTACGGCGACGGCCACAGCGAGCGCGTGATCGGCGAAGTGCTGAAGGATGACATCCGCGCCGGCCGCGTCGTCGTTTCTACGAAAATTCCGCCGCTGAACCAGGAGTGGCCGGCCAAACCGAGCTACAAGCTCACG
>QHTY01000123.1:1900-8227 GCA_003220985.1 Gemmatimonadota bacterium | reverse complement strand
GCCCGTTGCGCGAGGAGCCGACGCCTTTTTTATGAGCCATGCGAGCCTCAGCCGACCTTCACGTCGGCGATCTTGATCTCGGTGAAATCCTGCCGGTGCCCACCGTGGCGGCGATACCCGGTCCGGCGCGCGAACCGGAAAATGCGGATCTTCTTGTCCTTGCCGTGCCGCACGACCTCGGCGGTGACCTTGGCACCCTTGATGTGTGGCTTCCCGCTTTGCACGTCCTTCCCGTCGCTTGCGATCAGCACTTGGTCGAACGACACTTCGTCGCCCGGCTTCGCATCGAGCAACGGGACCTTGATCGTGACTCCCGGCTCGGCGCGGAACTGGCGGCCGCCGGTGGTGAAAATGGCATAACTCATAGGGCCGGAAGGCTAATTGGGACTTGGAATTGGGTCAAGGAGCCTGGATTCGGGAGCCCGGGATCCTGACTCCAAGCTCCCGGCTCGATGCCTCAAGCCACCGCGTATTGCTCGGTCACATCGCGACCAGCAGGGCGAGCCATCATCCTGAATTCATCCAGCCGCATCATCGGATCGTCTCGCACCTCGAGCTCCAACCCGGTCTGCTTTTCGAGTTGGCGCAAGAAGTTAGGCTCCTGCTCCACGAGGTACAGCGCGACCTCGGGATGGAGCCGCACCGAGAGCTGGCGCTCCTTGTGGTCCGCCCCCGCGCGCTTCAGCGAGCGCTCCATGCGCCGCACCACGACCTCGGGCCGGAACACCCGCCCGGTGCCGTTGCACGTCGGGCATTCCGTCGTCATCGACTGCCAGAGCGACGGCCGGACACGCTGCCGCGTCATCTCGATCAACCCAAGCTCGGACACGGCGAACGCCCGCGTCCGCGCCCGGTCGCGACCCAGATGGGTGCGCAGCTCGTGGAGCACCTTGTCGCGATTCGAGCGCGTCTCCATGTCGATGAAGTCAACCACGATGATGCCGCCGATGTCGCGCAGCCGGATTTGGCGCGCGACCTCGCGCGCCGCCTCGATGTTGGTGCGCAGAATCGTGCTCTCGGGGTCGCGCTTCCCCGTGTACCGACCGGTGTTCACGTCGATCGAGACCAGGGCTTCCGTCGGCTGAATGATGAGATAGCCACCGGTCGGCAGCTCGACCCGCTGCTTGAAGAGGTTGCGGATCTCCGCCTCGATGTCGTACTCGTCGAAGAGGGGGGTCTCGTCGTGATACATCTTCACACGCGGCAATAACTCGGGATCGATTTGCTTCAGGTATTGCTCGACCTCGCTGTAGAGCACCTTGGAATCGACGAGCAGCAGGTCGACGTTGTCCGAGAGCAAGTCGCGCACAATGCCCCGCGTCAGGCTGGTCTCGCGCTGAACCAGCTGGGGCGCTCGACCCGATGCTTCCTTCCGCTTGATCTTCTTCCAAATACCGAGGAGGTGGTCGATCTCCCGTTTGCAGCTCGCTTCGGTGAGATCGTCGGCGACCGTGCGGATGATCCACCCGCCCGAATCGGGCGGCACGAGCTTCGTAACCATCTCGCGGAGTCGAGCGCGCAGCTCACGCGCTTCGATTTTGCGGGAGACGCCAACCTTGGAAGCGAACGGCATGTAGACGAGGAAGCGACCCGCGAGGGAGACCTGCGCGGTGACGCGCGGGCCCTTGGTCCCGATGGCTTCTTTGATGACTTGGACGAGCTTGGTCTGACCGCGCTTCAGCTCGTCGGCGATGTTGGGCGCCTGGCGGCGCCGGGGCGACCGTTCCCGCCCGCGTCGTTTTGCCGTTGCCTGCCCGCCCCCGCCCTCGCCGCCGTTTCCGTTCCCGTTGCCGTTCTCTTCGTCCGCATCGTCGGGCTCACGGTCCTCGGGGTCTTCGTCTTCTTCGGCTTCGATTAGATCGGAGGCGTGGAGAAAGGCGCTCTTCTCGGCGCCGATGTCGACAAAGGCCGCCTGAATGCCCGGCAGGACGGCCTCGACCTTGCCGAGGTAGATGTCGCCGACCGAGCGGCGGGAGTCAGGACGATCGACCAAGAGTTCAACAAGGCGATCGTCCTCGAGAATGGCCACGCGGGTTTCCCGCGGGTTTCCACTGATCAGTATCTCGCGCTTCAAAGCAGTGACCCTCGCGCCCCTCTGGGAAGCACCCGGAGGGGAGCCTGTGGTTATCCCAGCAATAGTCCAACGTGCCCGATGGCATGGGCAGGGAGATGAGTCGATTTGGTAGGCGGCTGAGCAACGCCAAGGACCAATTCATGCGGGTAAAGCTAGGGAGAATGGAAAGTTAGGTCAACACGAAGGCGGGCGAAGGCGGTGAGAGGGCGGTCGAAGGCGGGGAAATGCCTCAGGGCGAAACGAAATGGTTGTCGCGGTCACAAGGGTCATCCGATGATTCGGGGTGGCTCCGTACGAGCGATTTGCCGCCTGGAAGGAATGCCACGCGTTGGCGATTCGGGTCTACAAAGTCACTGTGGGGTTTCCCAAGCATGAATTGTATGGGCTGACCTCACAGATACGGCGCGCGGCGTTTTCGGCGGCCGTGAACATCGTGGAAGGATCGTCACGTCGCGGAAGCACCGAGTTTCGTCGCTTTCTCGACATTGCGTTGGGATCGTTGTCGGAGGTTGGCTACATCCTGCGATTCGCTCGCGAACTTGAATTGCTCAACCCGTCAGAATGGAAAGAGTTGAATGATCGCCAGCAGCGGGCTCGTTACCTAACCTGGAAGCTGTACGAATCCGTTTCACGACACACGAAGTCGTTCACCGCCCTCGACCGCCCTCGCCCGCCTTCGACCGCCTAGTCTATCAGCCCACCCAGCAGTTGTCGCGCAATCACGACACGCTGAATTTCGCTCGTCCCCTCGCCGATTTCGCAGATTTTGGCGTCCCGCATCATGCGCTCGACGGGGTATTCGGTCGTGTACCCGTACCCGCCGTGGAGCTGAACGGCCTTGGTCGTTGCGCGCATGCAAAGCTCGGAGGCGTACAGCTTCGCCATCGCCGCTTCCCGCTTGAAGGGGTGACCATGCTGCTTGAGCCAGGCGGCATGATACACGAGCTGCTTGGCGGCTTCGATCTCGGTCGCCATGTCGGCGAGGGCGAAGTGCACGCCTTGGAAGCTCGCGATGGGCCTTCCGAATTGTTTGCGCGTGGACGTATAGGTCAAGCACTCCTCTAACGCGCCCTCCGCCAGCCCCAGCGCGAGCGCCGCGATGCCGATCCGGCCGCCGTCGAGTGTGTGCAGGAACTGCCGGAACCCGTTGTTCACGGGGCCGAGCACGTTCTCCTTCGGGACGATCGCGTCCTGGAAGATCAACTCGCGGGTGTCGGAGGCCCGCCACCCCAGCTTGTCTTCTTTCTTGCCCGAGACGACGCCGCGGTTCTTCGGCAGATCCGACGCGTGGCCGATCCCCACGCGCTTGGTCTCCTCGAGATCACAGGTGTCCTTGGTGACTATAAGCGCCGTGATCCCGTGCGTCCGCTTTGCGCTCGCGTCGGTCCGCGCCGTCACGCAGAAAATCTCGCCGACCCCGGCATGGGTGATGAAGATCTTCGAGCCGTTGAGCACGTAATGATCGCCGCGGTCGACGGCAGTGGTCTTGGTACCGCCGGCATCCGATCCGGCGCCCGGCTCGGTCAGACCAAAGCCCCCGAGCACCTTGCCGGTCGCCAGGAATGGCACGAAGCGACGCTTCTGTTCGTCGGTCCCGAAATCCATGATCGGCGAGGTCGCGAGCGTCGTATGGGCGCTGACGGTGATCGCATGGCTCGCATCAACCTTCGCGAGCTCGTGGATGACCGTGATGTAGGACAGGTAATCCATCCCCGACCCGCCCATCTCCTCCGGCCACGGAATGCCGAACAATCCCAGCTCCGCCATCTGCTTGACGTTGTCCCAGGGGAAACGGCTGTCGAGATCGTACTGGCGGGCGGTGGGTTTCACGACGGTGCGGGCGAAGTCGCGAACCATCTCGCGGACCTGGAGATGGTGGTCGGAGAAGTAGAGGCTGTCGTGCATGAGAGAAGAATACGACGGTAAGGGACGGTAAAGAAGCGACGGTAAGGGACGGTAAGGGTCAGACCTCTCCGAAGTGCTGCAGCATCATCTCGCGGTGGTTCCGGCGCGCCGCGACGTAACGCCGCATCGGCGGCGCGATATTTCCCCAAGCCAGGTCCTCCGGCCGCCACAGAATGAGACATTCTGATTGCTTGCCATCGCGGCCCGCCCTGCCTGCTTCCTGATAGTAGGCCTCGAGCGTCGGTGGTGGCCCCCAGTGCAGTACTTGCCGTACATCCGGCTTGTCGATCCCCATCCCGAAGGCGCTCGTCGCCACAATGATGTGAACGCGATCGGCGAGGAAGGCGCGCAAGACTTGCCGCCGCGTGTTTGCCGCCAACCCGGCGTGATAGGGCGCGGCGCGCACGCTGGTGCGAAGCAGCGCGCGTGCGACGAGCTCGGTGAGACGGCGTGTCGGCGTGTAGATCAACGACGCCCCCGGCGCGTCGCGCACGCGCTCGCGGATCAGGGCAAAGCGCTCACGGTCATCGCGCACTCGCCGCGCGGTGAAGGTGAGATTGGGGCGATCGAACGACGTTACGACGACTTCCGCGTCGGGCATGCGCAGCACGTGGAGGATGTCGGCGCGAGCGGCAGGTGTCGCGCTCCCCGTGAGCGCGATGGTCGGTGGACGGCCGAGCAGTGAGCGGAACATGCCGAGTCGCCGATAGACCGGCCGAAACTCGTTCCCCCATTCGGTGATACAGTGCGCTTCGTCGATCGCGAGCAGGGACACGTGTGTGTTGGCGAGCTCGCCGGCGGCTGCGCGGCCGATGGCGGCCCGGTTGTCCTCGCCGCTCTGCTGGCCGTTGACGAGCGCGACCTTGTCGCCGGCGCCGCGGGCGCGCAGGCCGTCGACCTGGTCCTGCATCAGCGCGACGAGCGGCGACACCACGACCGTGAGGTCCGCGCGCATGAGCGCGGGCAGCTGATAGCAGAGCGACTTCCCGGCACTTGTCGGGAGCACCGCCAGGACGTTGCGCCCCGCGAGCAGCGGGCCGAGCACTTTGAGCTGGTGGATGCGAAACCGCGCGTGACCGAAGCGCTGTTCGAGGATCGTCCGGGCGGCTTCGAGTCCGCCGTTGAACGTCGGCACGTCTCACGAAACAGCGTCGGTGTCCCGTGACCCCTACCCCAAAACCGCGGCCCGGAGCACGTTTACGCGACATGGCTCCCCAACTCCTCACGGCCCTCATGCTCGTACAGACCATGGCATATCCGCCGACTCGCAAAGGCGACGTCGTAGACGACTACCACGGCACCAAGGTGGCAGACCCCTACCGCTGGCTCGAGGACGTGGACTCGCCGGAAACTCGGGGCTGGGTCGAGGCGCAGAACCGCGTGACCTTCGGTTACCTCGAGCAAATCCCGGAGCGCGAGCGGATCCGGCGGCGTCTCACGGAGCTGTGGGACTATCCCAAATACGGCGCACCGTTCAAGAAGGGCGGCCGTTACTTCTTTTTCAAGAACACGGGACTGCAAAATCAGTCGGTGCTGTACTCGCAGAGCTCATTGACGGCAGCGCCCGAGGTCCTGCTCGATCCCAACACGCTGTCGCCCGACGGCACCGTCGCGCTCTCGATCCTCGCGTTCACGGAGGACGGCCGCACGATGGTGTACGGTACGTCAGGCAGCGGCTCCGATTGGCAGGAATTCCGCGTGCGCGACGTGGCGACACGGCAGGATCGCAGCGACCACCTCAAATGGATCAAGTTCTCGGGCGCCGCGTGGACGCACGACGGCGCCGGGTTCTTCTACAGTCGCTATCCCGAGCCCGCCGCCGGCACCGATCCGCTGTTGCAGGTCAACCACAACCAAACAGTCTATTATCACAAGCTCGGGAGCGATCAGTCGGCCGACCGGCTGATCTATGAGCGGCCCGACCATCCCGACTGGGGGTTCTCGGTCGAAGTCAGCGCCGACGGGCGCTACGCCGTCTACACCGTCTGGCTCGGCACCGACCGGCGCAATCGCGTCTACTACCAGGATCTCGACGATCCCCGGCATCCCAAGCTCGATGCGCCGGTCGTGCGTCTCCTGGACAATTTCGATGCGTCGTACGGGTTCGTCGGAAACACCGGTGCGCTTTTCTATTTTCAGACAGACAACGGCGCTCCACGCAGCCGCATCATCGCTGTGGACCTGGGTCATCCGGAACAGCGCCGTTGGAAGGAGCTGGTCCCGCAGGCGCCCGATGTGATCGAGGGCTCGCAGATCGTTCACAATACCTTCGTCGTCCGCTATCTCCACGACGCATATTCGCAACTCCGCACGTTTGCGCTCGACGGCAAACCGCTGGGTGAGGTGCC
>QHTY01000123.1:0-1702 GCA_003220985.1 Gemmatimonadota bacterium | reverse complement strand
TGTTCTTCACGTATACGAAAGGGTTGGTGAAGGACGGCGCGAATCCGACGTACCTCTACGGCTACGGCGGCTTCAACGTGAACGTGACGCCGGGATTCTCGATCGGCGTGTTGGCGTGGCTGGAAATGGGCGGCGTGTTTGCCCAGGCGGTCCTGCGCGGTGGCTCGGAGTACGGTGAGGAATGGCACCAGGCCGGGATGCTGGATCGCAAGCAACACGTGTTCGACGACTTCATTGCCGCTGCCGAGTATCTCGTCACAGAGCGCTACACCTCACCATCCAAGCTCGCGATCGGCGGCGGGTCGAATGGCGGATTGCTGGTCGGCGCGGTGCTCAATCAGCGCCCCGAGCTGTTCGGGGCGGCGCTGCCCGCGGTGGGCGTCATGGACATGCTGCGGTTTCACAAGTTCACGATCGGCTGGGCGTGGGTGACCGAGTACGGCTCGGCCGACAGCGCCGGTCAGTTTCCGTTTCTCTATCGCTACTCCCCGATTCACAACCTGAAGCCGAGGACGCACTATCCGGCCACGTTGATCACGACTGCCGATCACGACGATCGGGTTGTGCCCGGCCACTCCTTCAAATACGCGGCGACGCTCCAGGCGGCGCAGGGCGGGCCGCAGCCGGTGTTGATCCGCATCGAGACGAAAGCCGGCCACGGCGCCGGAAAGCCAACGGCGAAAGTCATCGAGGAGCAAACCGACCGCTGGGCCTTTCTCGTTCACACGTTCCACATGCAGCTGCCCGCGCCGCAGCCTTAGGAGACCCATCGCATGCCCAAAGTGAATTGTTCGCTCTGCGGCAATCTCGTCGAGGGGCGCAGCCTCGCCTCTCCCCAGAAATTAGAGAACCGGATTCTCGACTTGATCAGGCAGGACCGACCGGAATGGGAAGCCAAGCGCGGCATCTGCCAGAATTGCCTGGAGCAGTACCGTGCCAAGAAATTCATCGGCTATCTCGAGGCCGAGTATCAGAAGTTGTCCGAGCTCGAGCACGCGGTCGTGTCGAAGGTCACACGCCGCGGTCGCGTGAGTAAGCTGGTCCATCAGGACCTCGACACGCAGATGACGTTGGGCGAGCACGTCGCGGATCGGGTCGCGCAATTCGGCGGCAGCTGGGGTTTCATCGGGTTGTTCGGGGGAATTCTGCTCGCCTGGATGGCGGTGAACACGTGGGTCCTCGCCCGGCATCCGTTCGATCCTTACCCGTTCATCCTGCTGAATCTCGTGCTCTCGACCCTGGCCGCGTTGCAGGCGCCGGTGATCATGATGAGCCAGAACCGCCAGGCGCACAAAGACCGGATGCAGGCGAATCAGGACTACGAGATCAACTTGATGGCCGAAATTGAAATCCGAGACCTACACGACAAGCTGGACTCGCTCCGGTTCAAGCAGTGGCACGAGTTGTGGCACATTCAGAAGCGGCAGATCGAGCTGCTGGAGCACCTCTGCGCTCGGGGAGCGGACCCGGAGACCAGCTTGCCACCTCCGGCGCCATATGTGCCCCCTGAATTATGACGGTAGAAAGACGACGGTAAATGAGACGACGGTAGATGAAGCGACGGGAGATGAACCGACGGTAACCCGATACCAGTTGATCGCACAATGATCGGAGGTTGATGACGGGCGAGCAGATTCACTCATGTTCGCACACGAACGGCTCCAAGCATGGAGACTGTGTCATGAATTGGTTCTGGCTGTCT
>QHTY01000122.1 GCA_003220985.1 Gemmatimonadota bacterium | reverse complement strand
ATACGGGCACGATCTCTGGGGCGACGTGGTCCACGCTGGGGCGCTACGGCAATGCGCTGAGCTTCAGCGGCACTAGCAACGTCGTCCTGGTCCCCTTCAGTTCTACGCTGAACGTCACGTCCGGGATGACGCTGTCGGCGTGGGTGTTCCCCACGGCGACCCAAAGCGGCTGGCGCACCATCGTGCAGCGCGAGGTCGATGCCTACTTCCTGCACGCGAGCAGCGATGCGGGGGCGCTGCGACCGGGTGCTGGCGGCACGTTCAACGGCACCGACCATCACCTCTCGGCCCCCAGCGCGATCGCCGTCAACACGTGGACGCACCTCGCCGTGACGTACGACGGGGCGACCCTGCGGCTGTTCGTCAACGGCACGCAGGTGAACACGACGGCGGCTACTGGATCCCTGCAAACCGGTACGACGCCGCTGCGCATCGGGAACAACACCTACGGGGAGAGCTTCCAGGGCCGTATTGACGACGTCCGCATCTACAACCGGGCCCAGACAGCCGCCGAGATCCAGAGCGACATGGCGGTCGACGTCGCGACGATTCCGCCCAAGCTGGTGATCCTCCAGCCCGCCGCCGGCGCCGCCATCAACGGAACCACAGTTGACGTGGGGTACATCGCCTCGGGCGACCTCACCGAGGTCAATCACGTCCATTTCAAGCTCGATGCGAATCCCGAGGTCATGGACCTCAGCTTCGACGGTGTTTACCAGTTTACCAACGTCTTGGCGGGCTCCCACGTGCTCCATGGCTACCTCGTCCGCGCCGACCACTCGAAGATCCTCGGCACTGACACGTCGGTCTCGTTTACGACCACGCCGCCAGACCCGACGCCTCCGACCGTCACTATCACGTCGCCAGCCGCCGGCGCGAATCTCACGGGCACCGTCAATGAGACCGCCGACGCTTCGGACAACTCCGGCACGGTCGCCGGCGTCCAATTCTTCCTCGACGGCAATCCGTCTGGGGCGGAGGATACGACCGCGCCGTTTGCGATCCCGTGGAATACCGTGACAGCGTCGAACGGGCCGCACACGCTTACGGCTCGGGCTCGAGACGGCGCCGGTAATTCAACCGTATCGACGGCGGTCGCCGTGACGGTGACCAACAGTACGTCTACCGATCCCGCCGTGGTGGGACAGTGGTCACAGGTTCTCGACTGGCCCCTGGTGGCGATCCATATGTCGCTTATGCCCGACGGCAAGGTCCTCGCGTGGGACGACCACACGGATGCCACGGGCGCCGCGGTCTTCGATCCAGCGACGCTCACGGTGACGGTGAGGCCGTTCCTGGCTGCGAACCTGTTTTGCGCCGGCCTCAGTATGCTCCCGGATGGCAGGGTCTTCATAGCGGGCGGTCACATCAGTAACCACGTGGGTGTCGCTAGCGGCACGATCTTCAATCCGCAGACTCAGTCTTGGACGTCGGGGGGGACGATGGCGGTCGGTCGCTGGTACCCGACGGTGACGACCTTGCCCGATGGGCGCATGCTGGTAGTCGGCGGAGAAGTGAATTGCAACGAATGCAACGCGCTGTTACCCGAGGTGTTCAACCCGGCGACGGGAACGTGGACGCAGCTCACGGGCGCGCCGTTGGACCTCCCATATTACCCACACGACTTTGTCCTCCCCGATGGCAGGATCCTGGTCACGGGGGCGAATAGGCGGGCGATCCCGACATACGCGCTAGACCTCGCCACGCAGACGTGGACAACGGTCGATCCAGCCGTGCTGGACGCCGGCAGCTCGGTCATGTACACGCCCGGCAAGATCATGAAGTCGGGCAATGGGCGGGACCCCGATCTGCCCGGCGCGCCGTCGGTCGCCACCACATACGTGCTCGACATGACGGCCCCGAATCCACACTGGCGCCAGACGGGCCCGATGGCCTTCCCGCGCACCGAGCACAACCTGACGTTGCTGCCTGACGGCACCGTGCTCACCATCGGCGGGGGGCTCAACTCGGATGTGTTCGACCCCAACGCGCCGGTGCTCACGCCGGAGCTCTGGGACCCGACAACCGAGAGCTGGACACTCATGGCGCCTTCGACCCGGCCGCGCATCTATCACTCCACCGCGCTGCTGTTACCGGACGGCCGGGTCTTGTCGGCGGGCGGTGGTCGCTGGGGACCGAGTTATCTCGAGGCCCAGTTCTATTCGCCGCGGTATCTGTTCAAGGGTCCACGCCCGACGATCTCCTCGGCACCGGCAACCCTGGGGTACGGCGCAGACTTCTTCGTGGGGACTCCGGACGCGGCCAACATCGCGGCGGTGAACCTGGTGCGGCTGGGATCGGTGACTCACGCCTTCAACACAAACCAGCGGTTTCTCAAGTTGACGTTCCAGGCTGGCGGGGGCGGCGTCACGGTGCAGTCGCCGAGCACGGCCAACCTCGCGCCGCCCGGGCACTACATGCTGTTCATCCTCAACGCGAACGGGGTTCCGTCGGTCGCGTCCGTCGTGAAGATCCAGTAACCAGGACGCCCCCTTGCGTCCTGCACCCCTCTGACCGCACGTTGGGCCGCGATGCGTTCCGCCCGAGTCGCGGGTGTCCTGATCGCGGCCCTCACCGGCGCCGTTCCCGCGGTCCGGGCTGCGCAGAGCGCGCCGCACAGTCTGTTCAACGGCGTGGACCTCGCGGGCTGGCACGCCGACGTCCCCGCCGCCGACACCAACCCACAGGTGCCCAAGTCGTTCATCGTGCGCAACGGCTTGCTCGTGAGCTTGGGCGACCCCCGCGGCCATCTCATTACGGATTCCGTGTACCACGACTACCGGCTCGAGATCGAATACCGGTTCCCTGGCAAGCCCGGGAACGCGGGCATCCTCGTGCACGCGTCGACGCCGCGCGCCCTCTACAAGATGTTCCCGCGCTCCATCGAGGTGCAGATGGAGCACGGCAACGCGGGTGATTTCTGGTGCATCGTGGAAGACATCCGCGTGCCCGACATGGAGCGCCGCCGCGGACCGCCGGCCCGGTGGGGCGGCACGGAAGGGAAGGCGCGGCGCATCCTGAATCTCACCGATAGCTCCGAGAAGGCCCTCGGCGAATGGAACACGATGGTGATCGAGGCCGTGGCCCGGGCAATCCGCGTCTGGGTCAACGGCGACCTGGTGAACGACGGCACGGATGCGACTGCCGACCGCGGGCAGATCGCCTTGCAGGCGGAGGGTTCCGAAGTCGAGTTTCGTAAGCTCGAGCTGACGCCGATCGCCCACCTGACGCCACTCAAGTGACGCCACTCCTCACCGCCATTCTCGTCCTCGCCGCCCAGCGGCCGACAACACTCGACTCCACGCTCCTCGCCGCCTACAAGTGGCGCAACATCGGCCCCGACCGCGGCGGTCGCTCGATCGCCGTGAGCGGCGTCCGCAGCCGCCCCAAGGAAGCCTACTTCGGCGCCACCGGGGGCGGGCTCTGGAAAACGACCGACGGCGGCACTAGCTGGTTCCCCGTCACCGACGGCCAGGTCAACAGCGCCTCGGTCGGCGCCGTGGCGGTGAGCGAGTCCAATCCCGACATCGTCTACATCGGCATGGGCGAGACCTGCCTGCGCGGCAACATCATGCCGGGCGACGGAGTCTACCGCAGCACCGACGCCGGCAAGACATGGACCCACGTGGGCTTCGCCGAGTCCCACGGGATCGCGAAGATCCGCATTCATCCCACCAATCCCCAGATCGTCTTCGTGGCTTCGTTCGGGAAATACAGCGCGCGGAGCCCCGAGCGCGGCATCTTCAAGAGCACGGACGGCGGCCAAACTTGGCGCAAGGTCCTCTACCGCGACGACAAGACAGGTGGCATCGACATCGCGATCGACCGCAACAACCCCAACGTCGTCTACGCGGCGCTGTGGGAGGCGTACCGCAAAGAATACCAGATGTCGTCCGGGGGACCGGGGAGCGGCCTCTTCAAGAGTACGGACGGCGGTGAGACGTGGACAGAGATCACGCGGAACCCGGGGCTACCGAAAGGCGTCGTGGGCCGGATCGGTGTCGCGGTCTCTGGCGCAAATTCGAACCGCGTGTACGCCCTCGTTGAGAACGAGCAGGGCGGTCTGTACCGCAGCGACGACGCCGGCGCCACCTGGAGTCTCGCCAACGACCGGCGCGCGATCCGGCAACGCGCCTTCTACTATACCCACGTCTTCGCCGATCCCAAGAACGCCGATGTCGTCTATATGCAGAACACGGCGATGTTCAGGTCCACCGACGGCGGCAAGACAACGCAATCCGTCGGCACGGCGACGCACGGCGATTTCCACGACCTCTGGATCGATCCCGACGACCCGGGCCACCTCATCGTGGGGAACGACGGCGGGGGCGCCGTCTCGACCGACACCTCCCGCAGCTGGACGGACGAGGATTATCCCACAGAGCAGTTCTATCACGCGATCACCACCGCGCACGTCCCCTACCACGTATGCGGCTCTCAGCAGGACAACAGCACGCTGTGCACGCCGTTCAACTGGAACGCGGCCGCTTTTGCGGCGCCGCCCGACACGAGCGCCTATGCGCGGCGCCGCGACATCACCCAGGGCGGGATGCGCGTCTCGTATCAGGTTGGCGGCGGGGAGCCGGGATACATCGCGGCCGATCGCCTCGATCCCGACATCCGGCGTCTCGACGCGGCGCGCGAGGTGAATCCCTACCCCTGGTTCTATTCGGGCGAGCCCGCGAAGGACATCCGCGAGCGCTGGCAATGGACGTTCCCGATCATCTTCTCGCAGGCCGATCCCCGCACGCTCTACGTCTCGTCGCAGCGGCTCTGGCGCACGCGCGACGGGGGCAAGACGTGGACCGCGCTGTCCGGCGACCTGACGCGTCACGATCCCACGACCCTCGAGCGCTCGGGCGGGCCAATCACGGGCGACATGAACGGCCCCGAAGTGTACGCGACGATTTTCTCGGTGGGCCCGGGGAAGCGCGACGTGAACGTCATCTGGACCGGCTCGGACGACGGGCTCGTCCACGTGACGCGCGACAGCGGGGCCCACTGGACGAACGTGACGCCTCGCGCGATGCCGGACTTCGGGCGCGTGAGTCAGATCGACGCCTCGGCGTTCGACGACGGGACGGCGTACATCTCCGTGCGTCGCCCGCTCTTGAACGACTTCGCGCCGTACATCTTCAAGACCACGGACTTCGGCCGCACCTGGACGAAGATCACGAACGGCATCCGCGCCGACGCGTACGCACACGGAGTGCGTGAAGACCCGACGCGCCGCGGGTTGCTCTACGCCGCCACCCAGCACGGCGTCTATGTCTCGACGGACGACGGCGCGCTGTGGCAGCCGCTGAACCCCGGGCTCCCCGACGTTCCGGTTGCGGACGTGATCGTCGAGGACAACGAGCTCGTGATCGCCACACACGGCCGCGGCTTTTGGGTGCTCGACAACCTGGCGCCGCTGCGCCGGGCCACGGCCGAAGCCCTCGCGGCGGACGTCTGGCTGTTCACGCCGCCCCACGGCGTGCGCTCTGGCCCGGGCGTGACCCTCAGCTGGCGCCTCAAAGGCAAACCCAGCACGCTGCGGCTCGAGATTCTCGACTCGGCGGGTGCGGTGGTCCGGACTTGGGAGCCCGATACCACGCCTCCGGAACGGCGGCAAGCCGCCGCTCGTGCGGGCGGAGGTGGCGATGAGCCTGCGGGGGGCGGGGGGGTGGGAGCGCTCCGGACGCAGTGGTTGCCGGTCGCGGCGGGGGGCAGCCAGCTGACCTGGAATCTGCGCGCGCAGCCGTTCGTCACGTTCCCCGGGATGATCATGTGGGGAGTGCGGACCACCGGGCCCGCCGTGCCGCCGGGGCGTTACACGGTGCGGCTGACGGCTGACGGCCGAACGCTGACAGCACCGCTGACGATCGAACCCAATCCGTGGAGCCGCGACGTCACACCCGCCGATCTCGCGGCGCAGTACGCCTTCTCGCGGCAGGTGCGGGACCGCGTGAACGAGGCGAATACCGCGGTGATCGAGATCCGGCGGGTCAAGAAACAGCTCGATGATCGGCTGAAGCAGTCTGGCGACGCGCGACTACGCGCCGCGGCCGACACGCTCCGGGCGCACGCGTCGGCGATCGAGGAAAGCATCTACCAAGTGCGGAATCAGAGCAATCAGGACCCGCTCAACTTCCCCATCAAGGTGAACAATCGGCTCGCGAACCTGATGTCAATGGCCGAGCGCGGCGACGGCGCGCCGACGAGCAACATGCCGGAGCTGTATCGTATTCTCTCGGCGGAGCTGCAGGGCTATCTCGATGGCATGAGCCAGGTCTGGTCCAAGGACCTGGCCGCCGCGAACGTCGAGCTGGCGCGGTTGCAGCTGCCGCCGCTCGATCCGAGGACTCCATGAAACGGCTCTTGACAGTCGGCGGCATATAGGGAGATTACACCCGCACACATGAGTTCCTTCGCGCTGTTTCTGAGCCTGGTCCTGCTGCTGAGCCTTACGCTGCTCAGCGGGAGGTTCGTGGCGCGCGCGGAGGTAAGAATCTAGAAGTCGCTCGAGAGCAGGACGGAGTAGCACCGGCGCCGCGAACCCAATCAGGTTCGCGGTTTTTTTTTACCGCACAGAAAAAAAGGGAGGGGAGCCATGGCTCAGGATGTCGTCATCTTCGATACCACGCTGCGCGACGGCGAACAGGCGCCCGGAAACGCGATGTCTCCGGAGGCGAAACTGCGACTGGCCCGCCAAC
>QHTY01000121.1 GCA_003220985.1 Gemmatimonadota bacterium | reverse complement strand
CCGCCCAGTCCAAATACCCCCGCCGGCGATCCAGCGACCACCTCGCAGGTGGGTTCTCCGCCACGTCCCTGATGTTACAAATCTTGTCCGCGATCTTGAGACGCTTGGCCTTGGGCGACGCACCCGGTGCGTGCTCGACTTGGAGCTGTTTTCTCATCTCCTTCGGCAGCGACTTGTCGTCTGACATCTCGCCAACCAGTGCGGCCACTTCAGCGCCGAAGAGTTGCTCCAGTTCCTGAAGGTTTGTCTCCGTATCCTCTACTGTATCGTGAAGGAGGGCCGCGAGGAGCGTGACTTCGTCGGTGACGGCGGCTTCGATGGCAAGGATGGAGGCAACTGCGATAGGATGGTTGATGTAAGGGGAGGCATCAGCGTCCTTGCGGCGCTGGTTCCGGTGTTTCTCCGCTGCGAACCCAAGGGCGCGAAGCCAAAGAACAAAGTTGTCGCTGCTCATGCGGCTCAAATGAGTTGACGCCTAACGGGGATCGACGGAACTGTGTAAACCGGATAGCGCGGATTCATTCGCTCTCCATTCTCACAATCCCAGCGCGCCAGCGCAATTTAGACTGGTCTGTCTATTAGAAATAGTAAGGCTATGCAAGAAGGGGCGCCTGTCATCCTGAGCGCAGCGAAGGATTTGCTTTTAGGGTTATTATGCTCTCCTCATGCGCGTCGGCATCGGCTACGACTCCCACCCATTCGCGGCGGGCCGCAAGCTCATTTTGGGTGGCGTCGAGATTCCCCACACCAAGGGCCTCGCCGGCCACTCCGACGCCGATGCGGTCGCGCATGCCCTCACCGACGCGATCCTCGGCGCGGCAGGTCTTGGGGACATCGGGCGTATGTTTCCGAACGACGATCCGCAGTGGAAGGATGCCAGCTCCATCGACCTGCTCAATAAGGCGTTTCTGAAGGTCGTCGAGGCGGGGTTCCAATTCGTGCATGCCGACGTCACGGTGATTGTCGAAAAACCGAAGCTGGCGCCGCATCTCGACGCGATGGAGGAGAAGCTCGCCGAGGCGTTGTTGACAGGTCCGGCGCACGTGTCGGTGAAGGCAAAGACGAACGAAGGGATGGGCTGGATCGGGCGCGGAGAAGGAATCGCGGTGATGGCGGTGGCAACGCTCGCGGAGCCCGCCGGTCCACGCTCGAGTGGAGGACTGTCACTCACCTGACCGACTTCCTCGCGTTTCTCGAACACCTCCCTGCGGTTCCGCTGTACGCGCTGATCGCCGTGCTGGCCGCCGTCGAAAACATCTTTCCGCCAGTTCCCGCGGACGTCGCGGTCTCCCTCGGCGCATTCCTGTCCGGGCGCGGAGTGTTGAACGCGTGGCTCGTCTTCCTGCTCGCCTGGGCTGCGAACGTGGGGTCGGGGGCCGCCGTCTATGCGCTGGCGCGCCGGCATGGCGACGTGGTATCGCGTGGGTTTCTCGGGCGGCACATCTTCACGCCGAACACCGTCGCGCACATCGAGGAGCGGTATCGGCGCCACGGCGTCTACGGGATCTTCCTCTCGCGGCTTCTGCCGGTCTGGCGCGGCATGGTCATGCCATTCGCCGGCATCGCGCGTGTCTCAGCCGGGCGTGCGCTGATTCCGATGGCGCTCGCGTCCGCCGTCTACTACGGGGCGCTCACCTGGCTCGTGAGCCAGCTGGGCACGAATCTCGAGGACGTGCTGCGCGTCGTGAAGCGAGTGAACACTGCGCTCGCCATTGTGGCCGGCTTCTTCATCCTCGTTATCGCCGTATGGATCGTTCGCCGGCGCCACCGCTAGCCTGGAGCCTCGAGCGCTTCCGCGACTACCTCGCCCTCGAGGCCGGGAACAGCGGCAATACGGTCGCGAGCTATCTCCGCGACATCACCCGTCTCGCCGAATACGCCACGAGTCACGGCGCCAAGTCACCGGAGCAGCTCTCCGCCGCACGGCTGCGCGAGTTCATCTACTTCCTCAAGGACCTCGGCCTCGCTACTACGACCATCGGTCGCCAGATCTCGGCGATCCGCACCTACTTCAAGTTCCTGGTGGGCGAGGGGCTCGCGGCGCGCGACCCTAGCGAGCGGCTCGAGTCGCCAAAACGCTGGCGGACGCTGCCCGCGGTGCTGAGTGTGCCCGAAGTCGAGCAGTTGCTGCAGGCACCCAACACCGACGAGCCGCTCGCCATTCGGGACCGCGCGCTGCTCGAGTTCGCCTACGCTACCGGCGTGCGCGTCTCCGAGCTCGTGGCGTTGAAACTGCAGGATATCCTGTTCGAGGACGGAGTCGCGCGCGTGTTCGGCAAGGGCGCGAAGGAACGGCTGGTGCCGGTCGGGCGGCGCGCGCTGGGCGCGGTCGCGTTGTATGCCCGCCAGATCCGCCCGACGCTGGATCGCGGGCACGGCCGCGGGGTGCTGTTTCTGAATGCGCGCGGCACGCCGCTATCTCGCGTTGGCGCCTGGGGCGTGATCAAGGCGAGCGCGCGGCGCGCCGGGCTCGCCAAGCGCGTCACGCCGCATACGTTGCGGCACACCTTCGCGACGCATCTCCTGGAGGGAGGCGCGGACCTGCGCGCGGTCCAAGAGATGTTGGGTCACGTGGACCTCGCCACCACACAGCTCTACACGCACGTCGATCGGGACTACCTCCGCACCGTCCACAAGAGCTATCACCCGCGCGGCTGAGAACGCCTAGCGACCACTTGCCGCGGCGCGGTCTCCGCTCAGAAACACCGCAATCGCCGCCGCTTCCGCATCAGTCAATCCGAGATCCGGCATGATCTGCGACGCCGGATTCTTCATTTTCTGAACGACGTATTCGCGCGCCAAATGTCGACCGCCCAACTCCGGTCCGACGGTGAGCGCCTGATTGGCCGGACGGGCGGTCAGATCGCTGTTCACATGGCAGGTGTTGCACCCCTTGGCGACGAAGAGCATCTGGCCGCGATCGCGGGCCGCCATGGCGGGCCGCGAGCCTCCCACGGCGACCACAGTCTGCGGATAGAGACGCAGCTCGCTGTTGCCAAACCCGCTCCTGATCGTGAATTGCACCTGTCCTGCGGTCGGAGCGGTGAATGTGACGGCGTAGGTCCCCGCGGCCGATCGCGCCACCGCTGGGATCACGACATCCCGAGTCGCCGCGCTCTCGATGACCAGCTGCGGCCGCAGCCCGCTCAACAGCGTCCGGCCGTGCTGCCGCACTTGAAACTCGATCGTGTATTGCTGTCCTGCGACGAAGTACTCCGGTAGGTCTTTGACCGTTACGACCGCCCATCCACCCATTGCGACGAACCCAGTTAGTAGTGCCGGCGCGAGCTTCAGCATCATAGCCCCTGGATGATTTCCTTTAGGATGCCGGTCGGCGTCCCACGGTTTAGAATTCAGTATGCTCTTCGTACTCGACAATTACGACTCCTTCACGTACAACCTCGTCCAGTATCTTGGCGAGCTTGGCGAGGAGCCGGTCGTCTATCGGAACGACGCCCTCAGCGTCGCCGATGTGCAGGCCCTCAAGCCGACCGCCGTGGTCCTGTCGCCCGGACCCAAGACCCCAGCGCAAGCGGGGATTCTAGTCCCGCTGGTCCGTGCGCTCGCGGGTCAGGTTCCGATCCTCGGGGTGTGCCTGGGCCACCAGGCCATCGGCGAAGCGTTCGGAGGCAAGATCGTGCGAGCGCCTCGGCTGATGCACGGCAAGACCTGCCCAATCGTCCATAGCGACGATGAGTTGTTCGACGGCATTCCCAGCCCGTTTACGGCGATGCGGTACCACTCGCTCGTCGTCGACCCCGCCTCGCTTCCCCCAGCTCTGGTGGTGACGGCGATGAGCGCCGATCGCCAGGGTCCGGGCGATGCCGCAGAGATCATGGCCATGAAGCATCGGGATCACCCGACTTACGGAGTGCAATTCCATCCAGAGTCCATCGGGACGGAACACGGGAAGCGCATTCTCGAGAACTTCTTGCGCGTTGTAAGATCAACCGGAGCACCGGTATAGACGCGGGCTAGACTCCACGGCACAGATTTTGTATCTTCTTCCGTGCCCGTCCTTGGCGTGATTCCTGCACGGCTGGGCTCCAGCCGGCTCCCTCGCAAGCCACTCCTGCCACTGGGTGGCGAACCCCTCATCGTCGTCGTCACGCGCCGCATCGCCGAACTCGGCATTTGCGATCGCCTCGTCGTTGCGACCGACGCCAAGGAGATCGCGAACGTCGTCGCGGCGGCGGGTTTTGAAGCCGTGCTGACCTCGCCCGATCACGCATCGGGGACCGAACGAGTCGCGGAAGTCATTGCCAACCCAGCGTTTAGCGACTTCCACTTTATTCTGAACGTACAGGGCGATGAACCGTTCGTCGCGGTTGCCGCGGTGCGTGGCGCGCTGGCGTGCCTCGAGGGCGGCGATCCGCTCGGCACCGCCGCCGGCTCGCTCGACCGGGCGTTAGTCAACGACCCGAGTCGCGTCAAAGTGGTCGTGGATACACGCGGCCGTGCGGTGTACTTCTCGCGCGCGCCGATTCCATTCGACCGCGACGGCAAGGGCGAAGTCGTCTATCACCAGCACGTGGGTGTGTACGCCTACACACGGGAAGCGCTGGAGGCATGGGTGCGGCTGCCGCCCGTGCCGGAAGAGCAGTGGGAAAGGCTGGAGCAATTGCGCCCGTTGTTACACGGCATTCCGATGGGCGTGACGTTGTTCGACGGGCCGGCTGCGCCAGGCATCGACACCCCGGCGGA
>QHTY01000120.1 GCA_003220985.1 Gemmatimonadota bacterium | reverse complement strand
TCGCTGGGGGTGCTCCTGTTCAGCCTGTACGCCGGCGTGATTGCCGACCGCGCCGACAAGCGCCGGTTCATCATCTTCATGCAGCTGGCGTTCATGCTCGAGGCCCTGACCGTTGCGATCCTCGTCTGGACGCACGTCGTCGCCGTCTGGCAGGTGTTGCTTCTCGCGACGATTCTGGGCATCGCGAGCGGGTTCGACATCCCGATGCGCCAGTCGTTCATCGTGGAGATGGTGGGCAAGGACGATCTGATGAACGCGATCGCGCTCAACTCCTCGCTGTTCAACGGTGCGCGTGTCATCGGCCCGGCGATCGCCGGGTTTCTGATCGGCGCAGTCGGGATTGCCTGGTGCTACTTCCTCAACAGCGTGAGTTATATCGCGGTGATCGCCGGATTGCTGATGATGCGGCTGCCGCCGCGGCCCCCGCGTCCCCAGACCGCTTCCGCATGGACGGGGTTCCGCGAGGTGTTGAGCTACCTGCGAGGCGATCGCCGGCTCCGCGTCCTCATGATGCTGACGGCCATTCTGAGCGTCTTCGGATTCCCGTACATCTCGATGATGCCGGTGTTTGCGCGCGACGTGCTACATCGGGGCGCCACGGGCTACGGCGCACTGACGTCGTCCATCGGCATCGGCGCGGTGATTGGCGCGCTGGGTGTCGCGCTGACATCCGGGCGGATCAGACGGCGCGGGAGGCTCATGCTGATCGGAGGGACGGCGTTCGGCGTGCTGTTGATTCTGTTCGCGGCGTCGCGCGCGTTGGCGCTCGCCATGGCTCTGCTCGCGCTCGCGGGATGTGCGATGATCGTGAACAACTCGATCACGAACACAATGCTCCAGACGACCGCCCCCGATCACCTGCGGGGCCGCATCATGGGGTTCTACTCGTTCGTGTTCGTGGGCATGGCGCCGTTCGGGGCTTTTCTCTTCGGCGTGGTGGCGGAGCACGTGGGGGTTCCGGTCACGCTGGCGTCGGGAGGCGCGATCGTCGAGGTGTCGGTGGCGCTGGCCGGGTGGATGGTACCGGAGTTACGTACGAATTAGATCCAACCGCGCCGCTTGACCTCTGCCACGATCACATTCGCAGCCCCGTCGAATCCCAACCGCTCGGCATTGAGCACGAGATCGTACTGCGTCAGGTCTTGCCGGTCACGGCCGTAGTGGGTTTTGACGTACTGGTCGCGCTGATGATCCGTTTCGTGAATCACCCTGTCGACGGTGGCGGGGTCCACGCCGAGGCGCTCGACGGCGACCGTCTTCCGGAATGGTGTCGCCGCGATGACGTAGACGTGCAGCGCATTGGCGCGCATCGCGAGGACGGCTTGGGCGCCGCGGCCCACGAGGACCACGCGGCCTTCCGCGGCGGCCTCCGCGATCACGCGCTCGGTCATCCGGACGAGAGTCTCCTCTTCCGTGTCGACCGGTATCGGGGTCTCGCCGGTGACGAACATCTCCGGCGACGCCGCGGCGAGCGTGCGCGCGAGGCGTTCCAGCAACCCGGGGGCCCGCTCCTCCCGCCGGGCGACCTCGTCCCGCGAGAATCCCGCAAGGCGCGCGACTTGATCGATGAACTCGTTGTCGATCAGTGTCCAGCTGCCGCCAAGACGATCCACGACCAGCCGCGCGATCTCCGACCCGCCCGAGGCGTATTGGCGCGTGATCGTGACGAGCGGTTTTACTGCTGGCGCAGATTGCGTCGGAGATCTCCGATATTCAGCATCGGAATGCCACCCTGCGTGGGCACCAGAATCACGAGGTTGTTACTCGCCTTCAGCTCGCGCAGCACGTCGAAATACTGTCGCGTCAGCGCTTCCGGGGTCAGCGTCGTATTGAGCAGCCGCTGCTGCTCGGCCTGCAGGCGCGCGACCTCGACGCGGTGACGCTCGGTCTCGACTTGCTGCTCCTGGGCGATCTTGTTGTTGATCGCCTGCACGACCTGCGCCGGCGGCTGCAAATCGCGCAGGAAGAACGCCGTCACGGTGGCGATCCGGAACGGCGGCCCGCCAGCCCGCGGCTGCGTCACGAGCGCAGAGTCCACCAGCGATTCCATCGTTCGCGCGATCTGCGTGCGTTTGGAGATGTCGTTGATCGAGTACTGCACCATGCCGTCGCGCACCCCTTTGCGGATCGCGTTGCGCACGGCGCTGTGGATCTGGTCCTCGATGCCGATCTCCGTATAGATGCGGGACGCCTGTTGCGGATCGATCTGCCAGCGCAGTCCCACGTCCACCGTCATCCCCATCTGTTCGCTGGAGAGCGCCGCGATCTCCTCGACCTGCTCTCCGGAGAAGGGATATTGCTCTTCGCGCGTCGTAAAGCGCTCGATCGAAGACCAGGGCGTCACGAGCCGGATCCCGGGGAGCAATGGCGTCGGATCCACCGTACCGAACGCATGGCGGGGAGCCGAGGACGGTGATCGCGCCGATCGCGAGCGCGACGTAGCTGAGCAGGCGCAGGATGCCGCCGATCGAACGGCCGGCCGTAGCCTCGCCGCGCACGGTGGCAGCGCCGAGACGGAGGAAGAAAGCAACCGCGAGGAGTACAAGACCAAAGACTAGCTCGCCCATGGCGACTCCCGGTTGTGATGGGGATGAGACTTACGTGAAGAGGTTGGGTCCTGTTCCAGGTCCCCCCCCCGCGGGTCCCTTTCCAAACGGCGGCTTCTGCTCTGCGCGCGCGCGCACGTACCCGAGCTCCTCGCTGCGCGCAATCTGCTTTTCCGCGACGAGCCCCTCGAGTACCAGCTCACACGCCGACACGACGGTGGCGGGGTCCTTCTTCCCGGCGAGGCCGACCTGATCGATCAGGTCGAGCAGCCCGGGAACGACGGTAAAGCCCTTCAGCAGTGCTTCGGAGCGCTCGTCCGGGGTGACCTTCAGCGCGCCGCCCTCGTCGAACCAGTGGACGATGTCGTCCACGTTCGCACCGCCCACCCGCCCCTCGAAGGTGCGACCCGCGGCGCGGCGGATCAGATCCTTGGCGATGGTTTCGGAGCCCTGCAGCTCGCCTTCGTATTCGAGCTCGAGCTTGCCGGTGATGGCGGGCAACGCGGCGTATACGTCGGAGATGCGCGGCACGACCGCCTTTTCCTTGGCGAGGATGGAGCGGCGCTCCGCGTTCGACAGGACGTTGTCGAGCACGCTGATTGGCAATCGCTGCGACACGCCGCTGCGCCGGTCTACACGCTTGTCTTCGCGCGCCTCGAAGGCAATGCGCTCGATCAGCTCCGCCATGAAATCGGGAATGCGGATAGAGCGGTTCCCGCCATTGCGCTCGATCCAAGCCTCTTGCTGCGTGATTGTGCTCCCGAGCTCGACGGTCAGCGGGTAATGCGTCGTGATTTCCGAGCCGATGCGGTCCTTGAGCGGCGTAATGATCTTGCCGCGCGCCGTGTAGTCCTCGGGGTTGGCCGTGAACACCAGCGCCACGTCCAGGTTCAGCCGCACCGGGTATCCTTTGATCTGGACGTCTCCTTCCTGCATGATGTTGAAGAGTCCCACCTGAATCTTGCCCGCGAGATCCGGCAGCTCGTTGATGGCGAAGATGCCGCGATTCGCCCGCGGCAAGAGTCCGAAGTGCATCGTCAGCTCGTCGGACAGGAGATGCCCCCCACGCGCCGCCTTGATCGGATCGACGTCGCCGATGATGTCGGCAATGGTGACATCGGGCGTCGCGAGCTTTTCCACGAACCGGAGCTCGCGCGCCAGCCACGCGATCGGCGTACTGTCGCCGTGCTCCGCAATGACCTCGCGGCTGTACTTGGAGATCGGATCGAACGGATCGTCGTTGACCTCGCTGCCGGCGATGATGGGAATCTCCTCGTCGAGCAGCGAGACCAGCTGGCGGAGGATCCGGCTTTTCGCCTGACCACGCAGACCCAGCAGGATGAAGTTGTGGCGTGAGAGAATCGCGTTCACGAGCTGCGGGAGAACGGTTTCCTCATATCCGACGATGCCCGGAAACAGCGGTGAGCCGTTTTCGAGCAAACAGATCAAATTCTCCCGCATTTCGTCTTTGACGGTGCGCTGCCGGCGCGCGGCGGCCGCCCACTCCGTTCGTTTCAGCTCGCCCAGGGTCGTCGGTTGTGTCATGGCTCGACGTTAATCGTTTCAACCCGTGCTCTGCAACCCTTGCGCAATGCCGCGCACACTTGCGAGCAGCGCCCGGAACACTTCGTTGTCGGGCCGCCCCTCGGCGCGCCAGCGCTGGAGGAGATCGATCTGTAACAGACTCATGGGGTCGACATACGGATTGCGCAACAGAATCGAGCGCTGCAGCGCCGGATCCGAGTCGAGCAGCGCCTGCTCCTGCTTCAGGGCGAGCACGTGCGCGACGGTACGATCGAACTCGGCGCGGATCGCCGGGAAGTACTGGTTGCCGAGTTCGCCGGCCAGACGGGCATACCGTGCCGCGATGGAGAGGTCGGCCACGGCGAGCACCATCTCGATGTCGTCGATCAGGGCGCGCAGGAATGGCCAGTCGCGCACCATCTCACCGAGCGTTCCCGTGCCGTGGCGTTCTGCCGCACGATCCAGTGCCGTTCCGAGCCCATACCAACCTGGCAGCAGGTGACGGCTCTGCGTCCACGCGAACACCCAGGGGATCGCGCGCAGTCGCTCGATCTCACCCGCCTTGCCGTTATCGTGCGGCTCTGAGACATGGCCGCCGCTCACGCGTGAGGCGGGGCGGCTGCTGATCGTCATTCGCTGGATCACGTCGATGGGCGTCGCGCGCCGGAAGTACTCCACGAAACGCTGGCCATCATACACGAGCGCGCGGTATGCGTCGCGACTGTCGCGCCCAATGTCGTTCATGATGGTCGTCCACGTCTCCTCACGAGCGTCGTGCGCGCGCGGCAGGGTGGTAGCGCGCATCACGGCGCTTGTCGTTTGCTCGAGCGTGCGCATCGCGATGCCGCGCAAGCCGTACTTCGCGTTGATGACCTCGCCCTGCTCGGTGACCCGAAACCGTCCTCGGACCGAGCCCGGCGGAGCGCTCACGATGGCGCTCGTGATCCTGCCGCCGCCGCGGCTGACGGTTCCTCCCCGACCGTGAAAGAAGGTGAGCTCCACGCTCGACCGATCCATCGTCGCGACGATCCCCGCTTGCGCTCGATACAGGGACCACCGTGACAACCCGATCCCCAGCTCCTTGTTGCTGTCGGAGTAGCCGATCATCACCATCTGGCGCATGCCGCGCGCCGCAAGGTGCGCCTGGTAGTAGGAGTCGTCGAGCAGCGTACGCATGATCCGGGCTCCGTCCTCGAGACCAGCGCTGGACTCGAAGAGCGGCGCGACATCGAGCGGGACGTGGCCCGCCCCGCCGGCAAGCCCACCCCAACGGGCGAGTACCAGCACGGAGAAGACGTCGTCCGCGTGCTCCGCCATGCTGATGATGTACGGGCCCACGGCGTCGGCCCCCAAGCGCGCGCGGCATTCGCCGATCGCCTTGAAGACATCCAGGGTCCGTGTGGCTTGATCGTCCGGCGATCCTCGCGCCGGAGGTCCCTCGCCGTTCTCCAACACCCTTCGAAGCCGGATCAGGCGGTCATCGGGAGCGCGCGTGCTCCAGTCCGGGTCGCGGAGCAGGGTTGCCAATACCGCGCGGTGGACGCCCGCGTGCTGCCGTACGTCGATCGTGGCCAGGTGAAAACCGAACGTCTCGACGCGGCGCAGCAGCCGCTGCACGCCGAACAGTCCCGCGTGCTCGCCGCCGTGGGCGCGCAGGCTCGCGATGACGGCGCCGAGATCGCGCTCCAGGTCGGCAGCCGCTCCGTACCCGCCAAACTCATCGCGTCGCGTTGCCTCGAGCCGGGCCGCCAGGAGAGTGAACAGCACACGGTACGGCATGTCGTGGTAACGGGTCGGAATCGCGGCCAGCGCCTTGGGGAACTGGGCGGCATAGGCCGCGATCCGCTCGCGCACCGTGTCGCTCACACCCGTCCGCACTCCTGATTGTGATAACCGACGCGCCAATTCAGCCGCCTCACGGCGGTAGAGCGCGAGCACCAAATCGCGTTGTCGCGCGAATGCGGCGCGCAGCGTGTCGCCGCCGACATTGGGGTTGCCGTCCATGTCGCCGCCGACCCAGGAGCCGAACCGCAGGACCGCTCGGGTCGGGACCTGGATGTCGTACCTGCCGCGCACGGCCTGCTCCAACTCCTCGTAGAACGGCGGAACGACGCGATAAACGACATCCGTCAGGTAGAAGAGCACGTTCTCGAGCTCGTCCATCACGGTGGGACGGGCGGACGGATTGGGATCGGTTTGCCAGGCCGTCGTGACTTCTTCGCGGATCCGCGCCAGCGCGGCGCGCTCTTCATCGGGCGTGCGCGACGGGTCGAGCCGCTCGACCAGCAACCGGCCCATCACCTGCTCCTTTTCGAGCAGCGTGCGGCGTGTGGCTTCGGTGGGGTGGGCGGTGAAGACCGGCTCGAAGCGGAGTCGCTGGAGCAGCGCGGCCGCCTGTTGCGGCGTCAACCCGGCGTCGGCCAGTTGTGCGACCGTCGCCCGCAGGCTGCCCTCCTGGGGAGCCGCGGCCGCGCGCAGATAGTCGCGCCGTCGCCGGATGCGGTGAATGCGCTCGGCGAGATTGACGACTTCGAAATACGTGGAGAACGCGCGGATCAGCGTTTCGGCATCGCGGGCCGGCAGCCCCGTCACCAGCGCGTGCAGCTCGTCATCCGCCCCCGCCCCTGCCCCCGCCCCCGCCCCCGCCCCCGCAATCGCGGCGTGCCGCGCGCGCTCTACGAGCTGGAAGAACGCGTCGCCACACTGCTCGCGCAGCACGTCCCCGACCAGTGCGCCGAGGGTGCGGACATCGTCTCGCAGCTGCGCATCTTTCGGCGCAAACTCGACTTCGCGCCGGCCTTTCCCGTTCAGGAGCCCTCAGGAGGTGTAGAGAGTCGGACGGCCGCCACACCCCAGGCGGCGAGGTCGACGGACACCCGTCCGTCGCTGCCGACGGCAATCGTGTCCCCATTTTGCTCGACGAGGTTTGTGCGTCGCGCCTGCTTGAAGGCATACGCGGCGGGCCACACGCCAACCCCGCGCGCTTGCCCGGCAATGTCGAGCAACTTCACGATGACGCCGTCGCCATCGTCCGCGGGCTTCGCACCGGCAATCATCACGTTCTTGTCGGCATAGAACAGCGCGCGATCCTTCGCGATCAACGGACCGGGCGTCTGATTGGCGTACGAGGGACTGACGTAGAGCGGGTCGCAGGCCGCCCACCCGCGGCGCACCGGCTCGGCCGCGTCGCCCGGCGCAAGCAGCGAGATCCGAAAACGGAACGTCACCGTACCGCCCTGCGATGCCGCGTAGTTCGTGCGCCAGTAGTTGTTCAGCGCGTAGGCGAACAGCGTCCCATCGGGGACGATGCTGCGCCGCCACGCGCCACGAAACAGGTC
>QHTY01000013.1 GCA_003220985.1 Gemmatimonadota bacterium | reverse complement strand
CTTCTCCGCGAGCCAGTCGGCCGCCATTCCTCGCGCGCTGCCCCAACCCGCTATTGCCGCGACCGCGATCCCGCAGATTGCGCCGCCCGCGATCAGCCCGCTCGCAAACAGGACGCCCGGGCCTGATTCGATTTCCGCGAGCGACCGGTTGTCGGAACGACTGCGGCGCTCAACCAGCCAGCGCACGACGCCGCCCGCAAACATTCCCGCCGACGTAGTGATGGGGAGATACACGCCGACAGCCACAGGCAGCGACGATACGCCCATCAACTCGATCGCGATTGTGAGAAACACGCCGATGAGGACGAGGGCCCAGGGCAGCCGGTGTGTCAGGATGCCATCGGTGATCAACGCCATCAGCGTCGCCTTGGGCGAATCGAGGCGCTTCAGCTCGTGGCCACGATATTCGCGGATGCGTCCGCCGATGCCGGGATCCACGACATACCGAATCTCGTGCGTTGCGGGATCGACCAGGTATTTGCCGGGTGGCACGCCCTGCGTCTCCACGTACACGCGAATTACCTGGTACGGGTTGTTGTCGATCGAATCGGTCCCGCCGATGCCGAAGTGCGCCATCGTCTCCGTGTGCACCACGACATTCCCGTCCGGCGTGGTGCCGCTCGCCGGCGCCACAAAGCCAGGTCGCGTTTCCGGGACTTGGTAACTGTAGGCGCTGTTGAGGAACGTGAGTGTCCATCCCACCGCCAGCGCCGAGCCGATCGCCCCGATCAGAATCGCGATCTGCTGTCGCCGCGGCGTCGAGCCGACCAGGAATCCGGTCTTCAGGTCCTGCGAGGTGTTGCCGCCGTTCGCGACCGCAACCGCGATCACGCAGGCAATTGAGATCGCGCGCACGCGGTCATCGATCTGGTTCCAGCCGAGCAACAGAAAGATGAAGGAGATGGCGATCAGGGCCGCGATCGTCATCCCGGAGATGGGATTCGCCGAGCTGCCCACCTGGCCGCAGATGCGTGACGAGACGGTGGTGAAGAAGAAGCCGAAAATGATGATCAGGATACCGCCAAGCAGGTTCACGCCGATCTGTGGGATGAGGGCGATCGCGATAGCGAGCACGATCGAGCCGAACACGGTCAGGCTGATCGGCAAATCGTCATCGGTGCGGAGCTTGGCGGCTACCGCCTGGCCAAGCCGGCTGGCGCGCATGTCCGCAAATCCGGCTCGGAACGCCGAGACGATGGTGGGGAGTGAGCGCGCCAGCGCGATGATGCCGGCGCTCGCCACGGCACCGGCGCCGATATAGAACACGAACGCCGCGCGGATCTCGCCCGCATTCATGTCGCGGATCAGCTTCGTCGTCCCGAACATCGGCTCCGTCATCGCGCTGCCAAACAGCTTGATGGCCGGCATCAGCACGACGTACGCGAGGCACCCGCCGGCGAACAGGTATCCAGCGATGCGCGGTCCGATGATGTACCCGACGCCGATCAGCTCGGGACTCACCTCCACCCGCACCTCGGCGCCCTGGTAGGAACGGAGCACCTTCCCTGGATACTCTTGCCACACCTTCAAGGCCGTCATGAGGAACTTGTAGACGAATGCGATGCCGAATGCCTGGAACACCGTCTTGGCGTGAATACCGCCGCGCTCCCCGGCGATGAGGACTTCGGCGCAGGCGGTCCCCTCGGGGTAGGGCAGATTGCCGTGCTCTTTCACGATCAGCGCGCGGCGCAGCGGGATCATCATCAGGACGCCCATGAGGCCGCCGGCAATCGCCAGGATCGTAACGCGCGAGATGTCGAGATCGTAGCCCATCAACAAAATCGCGGGGATCGTGAACACGACCCCCGCCGATACCGAGTCCGCCGCGGAGCCGGTCGTCTGGACGATGTTGTTTTCGAGAATCGTCGAGCGCCCGAGCCAGCGGAAAATCGTGATCGAGAGGACCGCAATCGGAATCGATGCGCTGACGGTGAGGCCGATCTTCAGCGCCAGGTAGACGTTGGAGGCGCCGAAAATGAGGCCTAGGAGAACTCCTAGGACGATCGCGCGTGGTGTGAGCTCCGCGGGGGCCTGCGTGGCCGGAATGTACGGCTCGTGAGGTGCGGCCGGGATGCTCGTCATAGGCGGCTCAATCTGCCCTCACGATGGCGCGGGTGTCCAGCAGCGAACCTGCTCGGGCTCTCACGGGTATGCAGGGGCCCCATGACGGAATCAACCGATTTCATGCTGGAAGACTTGCGCGCGGCGCTCGACGGGCTCTACGACGTCGAGGCCCCGATCGCCCGCGGCGGAATGTCGCTCGTCTATCTCGCGCGCGAGCGGCGGCTGGACCGGCCGGTGGCGATCAAAGTGTTACACCCTGATTTGGCCCGTGACGGCGCGAATCATGACCGGTTCCTGCGCGAGGCGCGGACCGTCGCGCAGCTGACGCATCCCAACATCGTGCCGATCTTCACCGTGGGCGAGATGGACGGGTTCGTGTTCTTCGCGATGGCCTACGTGACGGGAGAAACGCTGGCGCGGCGTGTCACGGCGCGCGGCCCGCTCGACCCGCACACCGCCGGCCGGATGCTGTGCGATATCGGCGAGGCGCTGGACTATGCGCATGCGCGCGGCGTGGTGCATCGCGACGTGAAGCCCGACAACATCCTGATCGACGGGGCCACGGGGCGGGCGCTGCTCTCCGACTTCGGGATCGCGCATGCGAGCCCCCCGTCGCGCGTGTCGCGACAGCTGGGACGTCCCTCCGCGCCGCGGGGGCACGTGGTCGGCACGGCGGCGTTTATGAGTCCGGAACAGGCGAGCGGCGACCTCGTGGACGCCCGGAGCGATATCTATTCACTCGGCGTGGTCGCATTCTACGCGCTGTCGGGCCGGCTGCCCTTCCAGGCGGGCACCGACGAGGGGTTTCTGGCTCAACACATCTCGGATACCGCTCCCAAGATCACGACAGTCGTACCGCTCGTGCCGCCGCGACTGGCGCAGATCGTCGATCGCTGTCTCTCGAAGGAGCCGTGGGCGCGCTACGCCGATGCGGCAGCGCTGGTGCGGGCAATAGCGGAAGCGGTTGCGCCACCGGCCGTGCCGCTGGCGATCCGCGCCTTCATGGTTCGGAGCACGCACCTCGAGGCGCCCGCGCTGATTTCCGCCTTCGTGACCGGCGTCGGGTTGTTGCCGGCGACCGCTGCCGCATGGCTGTCACCGGCGACGGCGTCCGTGCGGGCGGCCACGACCGTCGCGCTTGGTGTTGCACTGCTGCTGCCGGTCGTGGTGGCGATCGTGAGGGTACGCCGCTTGCTTGCCGACGGTCACCAGCGCGAGGAGTTGGTCGCGGCTCTGACCGCGCGCCAGGCGCGCCGGCGTGAGGAGTTGGCGTTCGTATACGGTCCGGGCCCTACCAGTTTCGAGCGCTCCTTTGGATGGCTGGCGCGCCTCGCACTGCTAACGACCATCGCCGTCGTTGGCGGCGTGCTGGGAGTCATCGACGTTCCTCTCCTGCTCGCGCCGCTCCTTCCGTCCATCTTCACGACCGGAGCGGCGATCGCGTTGCTCGCGGCCGTCGTAGCCCGCGCGCGAACAGAACAGCGCACGGATCCATTGGGGGAGCGCAGCCTGCGGTTTTGGCGGGGCCCGCTGGGCCGCGCGCTGTTTCGGATCGCCGGGCGACGCCCTCCGGCGGGCCCGTCGATCGTGACGGTGCTCGGTCGCCTGGAAACGCCTGCGTGAAGTGAGGAGCGTTAGTTTACGGATGCGATGACGCATCCCGCCCCTGATCGATTGTTCCTGGATTTCCAGAGTGCGGTCGCCGGCCGCTACTCGCTCGAGCGTGAGCTGGGCCGCGGTGGCATGGGCGTCGTCTACCTGGCGCGGGAAGTCCGGTTGGATCGGCCCGTCGCGATCAAGCTGCTGCCGCCGTCGAAAGCAACCGACCCCAAACTGCGCGAGCGGTTTCTGCGCGAGGCGCGGACGGCGGCCAAGCTGTCCCACCCGAACGTCATCCCGATTCACGCCGTCGAGGAGATCGGCGGATTCGTGTTCTTCGCGATGGCGTACATCGAGGGCGAGACGTTGACGGAGCGGGTGCGGCAGCGCGGCCCGTTGCCGCCTTCGGAGGCCTCACGCATGCTGCGCGACGTGGCGTGGGCGTTGGCCTACGCGCATGGCCAGGGCGTGATCCATCGCGACGTGAAGCCTGACAACATTCTGCTCGAGAACGGCGGCCGTGTACTCGTGGCCGACTTTGGCATCGCGAGCGTCGTCGCGGGTGCCGGCGCGCTCGCGACGGGCGAAGTCGTTGGAACACCGGAGTTCATGAGTCCGGAGCAGGCCCTTGGGGAAGCGGTTGACGCGCGCAGCGATCTGTATTCACTGGGTATCGTGGCGTACTTCGCCTGCTCGGGGACGCTGCCGTTCGAGGGGGAGAAGGCGACCGACGTGCTGGCGAAACAGGTGACCCAGCCGGCCCCGGCGCTGGGGACGCTCGCGCCGCTGGTGCCGCGCCGCCTGGCGCAGGCGATCGATCGCTGCCTCGCCAAGGATCCCGCGGAGCGGCCGGCCGGTCCCGGGGCTTTGGCGGATCAGCTGAGCCATGCGCTGGAGCAGCGGCGTGAGCTCCCCGTGGCGTTGCGTGCGTTCGTGAAACACGACGCGCGGCTCGACGGCGGCGGTGTCCTGCTCTATCCGTTCGCAATGCTGTTTGCCACGCCGATTGCCGCATACATCACCGGCTCACCGGCGTTCGGATTCTTCACGCTCGTCTCAGGCTACACCCTTGTCCCGCTCGGCGTGCTGGTCAATCGCGCGCGGCGGCTGCTCAACGCAGGATTCGCGCACGGGGACATCGGCGTGGCGTTCAAGGCGGAAATCGAGCGGAGTCGCGAGGAGCGTGCGTACGGACTGGGCCACGGCGGTGGACCGTCGCTGTTCGAGAAAGTGCTTCGCTGGATCAGCGCAACGGGACTGGGCACGGCGGCGTTGGCGCTTTCGGGCCTGGTGGTGTGGGCGCCGCCGTGGGCCGAAACGGATCTACTGATCACGTTCGGCTGGTCACTCTTTGCCGGCCTCAGCTCCGGCGTCGGCGCGTTGATCATGTTGCAGCGGCGTCGCGACGTCGACGCCGAATTCTGGGGCCGGCTGTGGACCGGGCGCCTGGGCCGCTGGATGTTCAGCGTCGCCCGGCTGTTCACCGGCAACAAGAAAGCGCCGGCGTCGCTCACGCACCGGCCGACGGAGCTGGCGCTCGGCATGGCGGCGGAGCAACTGTACGACTCGTTGCCCAAGGTCACGCGGCAGCAGCTACGCGACCTCCCCGACGTGGTGCACCGGCTGGAGCAGGATGCGCAGAAAATGCGCGGTCGATTCGAGGAGCTACAGGAGGCGCTCGCGGACGTCGGGCACACGGCAGTGAGTCTCGATCCCGCGATAGCAACCCGGCACGATCGCATCGTCGCCGACCTCAGCGCGGAGCGCGATCTCGTGCAGCAGCGGCTCAAGGATGCGGTCGCGGCGCTCGAGACAATCCGGCTGAATCTGCTACGGCTGCATGCGGGCACGACCACAGTCAAAAGCCTGACGACCGACCTCGGTCTGGCGCGAGACATCGCGCGCGAGATCGACGCGCACGTCGAAGCGTATCGCGAGATCGAGAGCGGCCTCTAGTCGCGTACGCGCTGCAGCCGCTCGACCGCCTGCTGCAGCATGTCTTCCGTCTTACAAAACGCGAACCGCACCTGCGTGCGGCCCAGCTCGGGACGCGAGTAGAAGCTCGAGCCCGGCACCGGCGCGACCCCGTGCTCGGCGGTGAGCCATTCGGCGAACTTGTCATCCGGCAAGTCGGAGAGCGTTGAAAAGTCCGCCATCACGTAATAGGCACCATCCGGCACCCGGCACCTGAAACCCGCCTTGAGCAAACCGGCGCACAAAATGTCCCGTCGCCGGCGGTAATCGCGCGCCAAGCCTTCGTAGTAATCATCGCCCAGCGTCTCGATGGCCACGGCCACGGCTTCCTGCAGCGGGGCGGGCGCGCCGACCGTGAGGAAGTCGTGCACCTTGCGGATTGCATCCGTCACGTCGGGCGGTGCGACGATCGTGCCGATGCGCCAGCCAGTGATGCTGAACGTCTTCGACGCGCCGCTGATCGTGATCGTCCGATCCGCCATGCCGGGGAGCGTGGCGATGGGGATGTGCTCGCCCTCGTAGTAGATGTGTTCGTAGATCTCGTCGGTCACCGCGAAGGCGTCATGGCGCCGGCACAGCTCCGCGATCGCCTCGAGCTCGGCGCGCGATAGGACGCGGCCCGTGGGATTGTTGGGGGTGCAGACGATGATGGCGCGCGTCTTCGCGCTGAAGGCCTTGCCGAGCCGATCGAGGTCGATCGGCCCTTCGGCCGGCATCGGGACGAACACCGGCTTGGCGTCGCAGAGGATCGCGTCGGGGCCGTAGTTTTCGTAAAACGGCTCGAAGATCACGACTTCGTCACCGGGATTCACGATGCCAAGTAGCGATGCCGCCATCGCTTCGGTCGCTCCGCAGGTCACTGTGACCTGGGTCATTGGATCAATGGTCAGGCCGTACCAATCTTGGTACTTCGCGGCCAACGCGTTCCGGAGGCGGGCAGCACCCCAAGTGATGGCGTATTGGTTGACGTCATCACGGATCGCGCGGGCCGCGGCGTCTTTTAAGACGTCGGGGCAGGGAAAGTTCGGGAAGCCTTGAGAGAGGTTGATGGCCCCGTGCTCATTCGCGAGCCGGGTCATCCCACGAATAACCGACTCCGTGAAGCCGTGCGTGCGGCGTGCGGTACGCATGACCGCCAAAGATACTTTCTTGGCCCCGATTGCGGACGGAGGGTGGCGGGTGGCGTCGCAACTCATGAGCTGTAGCTTCCTGCTCCACTAGTGCCGTTGTCCCGCCGTGTGTCGTCCCCCCCCACCTTGGGGTTGGCCCGCGCGCTGGTCGCGTTGGGCCTTCTTTTAACGCTTGTCACCTGCCGCGACGGCATCGCGCCGAATCTCGAGTATGCACGCATCGCCGTTGCACCGGTGCTGCCTTCGGAAGCGACACTTGCCGCTTTCGGGCTGACTATCGATCGCGTCCGGTTCGTGGTCGTGCGGCCGGTGTCGGATACGCTTGCCGATACGACGGTCGCCTTGCCGCCCGCTGCCACCGAGCTCGCGCTCGAGCTCCGGGTGCCGCTGGTCGCCTCTCCGGAGACACTGAATGTCTCGGTCGTGGCGCTGAGCGGCACGATACCGCTGTTCGCTGGTACCAGCCCGGTTCGGGTGCCCACTCCCCCGCCGCCGCCCGAGATTCCAGTCACGACCTACATCGGCCCCGCGGCAGACAGCGTGGTCATCCTGCCGCGTAGCCCCTTCCTTCTTCTGAATGACTCGCTGCGGCTTGGAGCGCAGGCGTTCAACGGCGGCGTCCCCGTTACTCAGTTCTTTTTGTCGTGGAGCACGAGCGACCCGACGGCGGCACCCATCAACTCCTTCGGTGTGTTGCGGGCACCCGCCGCGCGGGGCGCCGTGTGGGTGCGGGCACGCACGCCCTCGGGCGCCACCGATTCCGTGACCGCGACCTTCACGCCACCCGCCACGCAGCTCCTCGCTCTCGCGGGAGGCGGTCAGATCGACACGATTGGCCAGCTGCTCGGCCTGCCGCTCGAGGTCCTGACCCGCGCCGCCGACGGCCTGGGTGTGGGGGGGGTCCCTGTGCACTTCCGGGCGCTCACCGGCGGTGGCAGCG
>QHTY01000012.1:1819-10595 GCA_003220985.1 Gemmatimonadota bacterium | reverse complement strand
GACCCACCGCGGCTACGCCATCGAACGCGTTGTCGAGACGAATGCCGTGCCAATGGATGCTGGAGGAATCGGGCAACCGATCACTGAAGCGCACGACCACTTCCGAGCCTCGCGCTGCCTCGATCAGCGGTCCGGGATACTGGCCGTTGTAGCCGTACATGGTGTACGTGTGTCCGTTCAGGGTGCGGCGCACGAGACCGGCTTCGAGCCGAATCGTGTCACCGTTCACGAGGTGAAGGATTTCGCGCGGCCGTGCGAACGGGATCGTGGTGTCCGTGGGCGGAAGGTAGGGAGCAACATCGGGGCGGAGTGCCATCTCGGACGGCAGCATCGTGAGCCCGGGCGGCACGGGCGGCATGATCACATCTTCGTGATGGTGTGCTGTGCCCGCACCACCCATCGCGCCGACGGAGAACTCGAGCACATCGGGAGGCATCGGTCGGGTGCTCGGCGACTGGCCACGCAGAATGATGCGGCCGTGTGGCTCGCGCGCCCGGACGCCGTGCTCGGATGAGATGAGGATGATGAACTTGTCGAGATCGATGGCCGGCAGCGTCGTCGTGCCGTTGCTCACGAGGCCCAGCCTGATCACGGTGTCCATCTGCGGGGTGACTGCCCAGGCGACGTACCCAGAATCCGTGCGTCGTGCGTGGTGCGTCGTGCGTGGTAACCCGCTCAGGGTGATCATCGGGATGAATCGCGCATGGCCAGCGGCGCTGACGCCGACGGTGAACGGTCCTGCGGGAGTGGCGAGCTCGACCCGCCCCGAGACGCCTGTTACACCCGGAGCGGGAACGAGCTCGATGCAATAGAGATCGTGACTCGGCCCAAGCGGCGTGGGCGGATCACACGGTCTTCCCTGTGCGCTCGCGAAGGTCGCGAGAGTAAGAAGGAGCAGCAGCTCAGCTATGCCTCTTCCATCCTCGGAATGTCCCGCTCGGTAACACGCGGAGCACGCGACTCGCGCCTTGGCGCGGCGGTGCGCTCGGACCACCGGAGGCCGAGAACGCAAGCGTATACTCGCCCGTCTGATTGGGCGCGGCCGTGCCGATCTTGAGCAGATACCAGCCGTCCGCGGGTACCAGATACGAGATGAACGCGTTGGGATTGCCGCTCGCGCTGTCGTCATTCGCCGCGACAGAATCGAAACGCTGCAGCGAGAAGTTCGCATGGTAGAGCTTCAGCAGCGGATTGACCGCGCTGGAGCGCTCGGCGACGTTGATCGATTCCGCCGCCTGCATGAACATGTAGATGATGTCCGAATAGCTGTTGCTCGTGTCGGCGCAATCGGTGGTCCGAATCGTGTCGGTGATCGCGGCGCCCGGCGTCATCCACGCATCCTGGCACCCGGCGAGCGTCGTGGGGCGCGTTTTCGCGATCAGCTTGTAGCTGCCGGTCGTGTCGGGGTCGTAGGAGGTCGCACCGATGACGTACGATCCCCCCGATCCGAGAATCACGTCGAATTGCGACGTCTGAATCACCCCGGGCTGGATGTCATCATCCCATCCCACCAGCGGACCGGTCGCCTGATAGAACTCCACATACGGATCGACCTGCGAGGACAACTCGTTGATGCGAATACTCTGCTGGCCCGCGGGCAGAGTCACCTTATAGAAATCATAGAAGTAGAAGAGCGACCCATTGAAGATCCGGCAGTCGGTCTGCGCGAGGGCGCCGGAAACCGTGTCGCCGAACGAATAGACCAGGGCGTAGCCACAGGGATCGAGGGTTTTCAGATGAAACGCGATGGGCGTGACGCCGTTGACGCTGGCTGTGACGGTGAACGCACCGACCGAACTGCCCGCTCGGACGACGGTGACGACGTTGCCGAGACTATCGGACGTCTGGGTGATGGGGTTCACGGTAGCCGCCGCGACGGGGGCAACCGCCCACGATACCTGGGCGCCGCGGAGCGGGAAGCCGTCCGCGTTGAGCACCGTGAAACCGACCGACAGCGTCCCCCCGGTCAGCACCGAATCGTTGTCACCGAAAATGCCGGTGATCGAGCCGGCCTTGGGCCCCGTGGAGTCGCCACCGCAGGCGAGAGCCCCACCAATGCTGATGGCGGCGACAGGTACCAACCGACGAAGCAGATTCACGGTGCCTCCGTTATTTGGGCACGACGCGGTAGAGTACCTCGCCGTCTCGAATCATCCCGAACTGCTCACGCGCCACGCGCTCCTGCACCGCCGGGTTCGTCTCGAGATCGTGCGCCAGCTTCGCAAGAGAATCGAGCTCGATTCGCAGCGCCGCGACCTGAGCGCGCTCGTCCGCGAGCTGCCGCCGGATCGTAATCCAATCCGCGGTGCCGTACTCGCCGCCCCAGACCGCGAGCGCGAGCAGGCCCACGCCGCCCGCGAGACCGGCCATGCGGGTGCGTGTCACAAGCCGTACAGATGACGGCCGGGATAGTGCGCCACGTCTCCGAGCTCCTCGGCGATGCGCAGTAACTGATTGTACTTCGCCACGCGCTCACTGCGCGAGGCGCTCCCCGTCTTGATCTGGCCGACGCCCGTCGCCACCGCGAGATCCGCGATAAACGTATCCTCCGTCTCACCCGAGCGGTGGGAGATGACGGCGCCGTAGCCGTTCCCGCGCCCCAGCTCGATGCACTGCAGCGTCTCCGTCAGCGACCCGATCTGGTTGACCTTGATCAAGATAGCGTTGGCGACGTTCTCTTCGATACCGCGCGCCAGCCGTTCGACGTTCGTGCAGAAGAGATCATCCCCGACAAGCTGCACCCGCTCCTGCAAACTTTCTGTGAGCTTTGCCCACCCCGTCCAGTCGTCCTCTGCAAGTCCATCCTCGATGGACACGATCGGATAGCGATCGATCCATGCCTTGTACAGCGCGATCATCTCCTCCGCGCTCTTCTTGCCGCCTTTGCTCTTCTTGAAGGTGTAGGTCCCGTCCTCATAGAGCTCGGACGCCGCGACGTCGAGGGCGATAGCGATGTCCTTCCCCGCTTCGAACCCCGCCGCCTCAATCGCCGCCATGATCGCCTCGAGCGCCGCTTCGTCGTTCGGCAGGTCGGGCGCAAAGCCGCCCTCGTCGCCCACCGCCGTCGAGAGTCCCCGCTTGGCCAGCACCTTCTTCAGCGCATGGAACGTTTCCACGCCCATCCGGAGCGCCTCGGGGAATGTCTCCGCACCGATCGGGACGACCATGAATTCCTGGGAGTCGACCGTGTTCGCGGCATGGGCGCCGCCGTTCAGGATGTTCATCATCGGAATCGGCAGCACGTGCGACACGGGTCCACCGAGGTAGCGATACAATGGGAGGCCCGCGTCCTGGGCCGCCGCTCGTGCCACCGCCAAGGACACCGAGAGAATCGCATTCGCCCCCAGGTGTCCCTTGTTCGGCGTGCCATCGAGATCGAGCATCGCGTAATCGACGGCGATCTGATCTTCGGCGGACATCCCTTCGAGCCGCGGGCCGATGACTTCGTTCACGTTCTTGACAGCTTCGAGCACGCCCTTGCCGCCAAAGCGTTTGCCGTCGCCGTCGCGCAGCTCCACGGCTTCGTGCTCGCCTGTGGACGCGCCGCTCGGCACTGCGGCCGTGCCGCTCGCCCCGCTTGCCAGTGTGACATCCGTCTCGACGGTGGGATTGCCGCGGCTGTCGAGAATCTCCCGCGCATGTACCGAGATCACTGTGCTCATTGTGTTCGACTGAAGAGCAACCATCGCAGCCCGGACCTGGTCCCGCAGTCGCTCGCGGTCTTCGGGCTTGAGGCCGGCCGTCGCGATGGGAGTGCCGACGAGCAAGCGGATCGGGCGCGGCCGCAGGCGCCAGGCGCCCTTCGGCAGAATCTCGAACGTGTGATGCACGTACACGGGGACGATGGGCACCTGCGCGGCGATCGCGAGAGCAAACGGCGCGTTCTTGAACGGCAGCAGCTCACCGGTGCGGCTGCGCGTGCCTTCGGGGAAGACAAGAATGGAAGAGGTGCCGCGTTGGATGGTGCGCGCCGCTTCGTCGTACGCCTCGAACGCCTTCTTACGCGCCGCGCGGTCGATGGGGATGTGCCCCACGGCACGCATGGCGCTCCCCAAGAGCGGAATCTTGAACAGCTCCTGCTTGGCCACGAAGCGCACGGATCCGGGCAGCGTGGCGAACAGGGCCCAGATATCGAACATCGACGAGTGATTCGAGGCGTACATCAAGGGCCGGTCGCGCGGGATCAGCTCGAGGCCCTCGGGCGTGACCGGCGTGCCGGCCGCCTTCAGGATTTGACGCGCCCAATCCGTGCCGGCCCAATCGTAAATCCCGCCCACTCTGGTTTTGACGCGGAACAGTCCCGCGACGGCAGCGCCGCCAGCGTGATAGACGGTGGATACCGCGAGAACGAGGTAGTACCAGAGGGTCCGAACACTCACGCGAAGTGATCGTATCCGGCAGGAAGGGCAACCGGCTGGCTGCGATCGAGCAGTCGCACGCCGCCGCGCCGCCCGCCGGCGCCGCGCAGGCAGGTACCGATGCGGCTCAACTGCAAGCCGGTCTGCCCCCGAAACGCCGACACACTCGCACCGTCGAACGTCGGGGGCATCGTGCACAGGAGCTCGAATTCCTCTCCACTCGCGGCCGCCGCCAGCGCCGCGACGCCCTCCCAGCACGGGATCTGCTCCAGATTGATTTCGATGCCCACCTCCGACGCGGCGGCGAGATGCTGCGCGTCGGCGACCAGACCGTCGGAGACGTCGATCATCGCAGTGGCGCCGTGTTCCGCGAGCCACCGTCCCGCCTCGATCCGCGGCTCTGGACACGCGTACCGGTTACGCAGCACCGCCGGCATGCGCTTCCCCTCTCGAAAACTTTGGAGTGCGAGTCCCGCCCCTCCCAAATAGCCGGTCACCCAGACCGCGTCGCCTTCGTGCGCGCCCGAACGGCGCACGGGCCGCTCCACCGTCCCGATCGCGCACACGTCGATGATGTACGTGTCCGAGCGCGTCAGATCACCGCCCAAGACGCGGGCGTTGAGATTGTGTGCCATCGTGGCGACGCCGGCCATGATGTCCGCCGCGGGATCGGTGTCGGTTTTGGCTTGCGGTGGCACGCCCAAGGAGACCATGAGTCCGAGCGGCGTCGCTCCTTCCGCGGCCAGGTCGGACAGCGCGGCTCCGGCCGCGCGGCAGCCGATGTCCTTGAAATCGAGCCAGTCGGTCCGGAAATGCACGTTCTCGAGCGCAGTGTCGATGCTGATGGCGAGCGTCGTCCCGCCGACCGCGAGCAAGGCGCAGTCGTCGCCGACTTCGGAGACGTCCTCAGCCCCCCCCGCGATCTCCGCGATCCGCGCGAGGATCCCGCGGATGCGATCGAATTCGTTTCCGGGCCCGAGATTCATGCTCTAAAATTACAACACGTCGGGGGCTTCAAGCTCCAGGAGCACGGGAGGCTTAAGTCTCTTGACGTTCTTCCAGGCGCGCCACACGTCGGGCAGCGCGGCCAGGACGTCGGCGGGTCGCAAGCTGCGCGCGGTCCACTGTCGCGCGCCTAGCTCCGCGGCGCGACCCAGGGCGTGCGCGCCCAGCGCCGCAGCCTCGGCCGGCGCGGTATTGCGCGCGAGAAACGCGCCGATGAATCCGGCGAGGAGATCGCCGCTGCCGCCCGTTGCGAGACCGGGATTGCCGCTGGCGACCACGTGCTCGGGACCGCGCAGGTCCGCGATGACGGTGGGCACACCTTTCAGCAGGATGGTGCATTTGAATTTCGCCGCGGCGCGCGCCGCCGCCGACCAGCGATCGTTCGCCGCCTCGTCGGCGAGGGCGTCGCCCGCGAGCGCGCGGAACTCGCCGAGATGGGGCGTGCAAACCAGGTGTCTGGTGCCCGGTGTCAGGTTGACGTTGGGCAACAGATGCAGCGCATCCGCATCGATGACCGTTGGAATTGGTCTGCGCGAAAGAATCGCACTAAGAAAGCCGGTGCGCGCGTCACGGGGTTCACGACTCAGTCCGGGGCCGAGCACGACCGCATCCGCCCACTCCAGCGCCTCCGCGACCGCCGGCTCCAGCTGGTCGCCGAGCGCGCTCTCTACCGTCAGCAGATCGGGGAGACTCGCCTGAGCGGCGGCGATTGTCTCTCGCGCCGCGACGAGCTTGACGAGTCCCGCGCCCGCCGCCAGCGCGGCGCGCGCGGCGTGCAAAGCCGCGCCACTCATCCCGTTCGCGCCGCCAATCACGCACACGCGTCCCCGATCACCCTTGTGCATCTGCGGCGCGAGCCGCGGCAGCCGCTCGGCGGCCCACACGTCCGTGACGAGCAGCGGCCACGACGTGTCGGCCGGCGGAAATCCGATGTCCACGACGACGACTTTCCCGCACCACTCACGCTGCAGCAGGTGCCCACGCCGCGCGCCGCCGAACGTCACGGTGACGTGCGCGCGGATCGGTCCGTGCGCCTCTCCGCTCGTCAGATCGAGCCCCGTGGGTCCGTCGATCGCCACAACGGGAGCGCCGTACTCCGCCAGGCGCTGCGCCAGCGCGAGCACGTCGCCCTTCGCGGGACCGGCGGCCCCGGTGCCGAGCAACGCATCGACGGCAACGGCGGCCTGAGGCCAGGCTTCCTCGCGACCCAGCTCGCGCACGCCGTCGAGCCGGGCGAGCGCGCGATTGTCGATTGCGTCGTCGGTTTTGGGATCGAGCGCGGAGACCCAGACCGGAATGCCGGCTGTGTGCAACGCGCGCGCGAGCACCCAGCCATCGCCCCCGTTGTTGCCCGCGCCCGCGGCGATCAGGACGCCCCCCCCGCCCCCGCCCCCGCCCCCGCCCCCGGTGAGTGCGTCCGGCATCTCGTCAACCAGTACCTGCGCGACGGCGCGACCCGCGGTCTCCATCAGCACGCGACTGGGCACCCGATACTGCGTCCGTGCCGCCGAATCCCACGCCGCCGCTTCGCTCGCCGAGAGCACCGGAATCGGATTCACGGAATCACCACCCCCGCGTAGCCCACGACCCGCGCGTTGTCGCCCGAGACCCAACCGGAGTGGCGATAGTCTACCACCTCGGCTCGCGTGGCGCCCAGCGCCCGCGCGGCCTCGAGCACGATCGCCGCGGGCGCGCGCCCACACATCGAGATGTGCTCGCGCTTGCAGCGGTCGAGCAGCTGCTCGCCGTTGAGCGCCCGGACCGCCTCCAGCGCGCGCGCGTCCTTTTGCTCGGACACCGCGGCCGGCTCGTAGTGATTGAGATCGCTCGAGGCGAGCAGGAGCACCGGTTCACCCGTCGCCCCCACGAGCCGGGCCAGGATCTCGCCGAGCCGGCGCGCCGGCTCCCACGCATCCCAGGCAATCACCAGGGGAGTGATGCGGACGTCGGCGCGCAGCAGCTGGAGAAACGGCAGCACGACCTCGATTGCATGCTCAGCCTCGTGCGCGGCGTGATCGATTTCCACCAGGCCTTTCGAAATCTCGAGCAGCGCCTGCGAGGCGTCGGCATCGACCGGGACGTCACCCAGCGGCGTGTGGAATGCGCCCGCTTCCCACAGGGAGATCCCGCTCTGCGCGGCGCAGACGCCGGTATGGTTGGGTGCGAGGATGATGACCAGGCCGGGGATCATGACGCGGGCGAAGACGCTTGCGGCCGTCGGACCGGAGTAGATGTAACCCGCATGCGGCGCAATCACGGCGCGCACGTTCCCCCGCTCCGCCGGCGGAGAGGGGGACAGGGGGTGAGGACGGCGCGCGTCGGCGAGAAGCGTAGCCACGGTCGCTCGCAGCTCGGTGGGATCGTTCGGGTAGAACCGACCGCTGACCGCGGGTTGCCGGATCACTCCCCTGAAGTAGATACTCCCGGCCAGCGATAGCCAGCCCCCGCCTTGAAGACGTCGGCGAAATCGTAAACGCGCGCGAAGTCCTCGATCCGATCGCTCGGCTGGCGTGCCAGCAACCCGACGTCGATCAACATGAAGACGATCTGGCCAAAGTCCTCGGTGCCGTGGACGCCCCAGTGCGCCAGCACCGCCGCGGCGAGCATCCCGAACTGCTCCAGGGCGAGATCGCGGCAGGACCACGCCAGCTCGACACCGCTCAGGTGACGACGGGCCGGGAGACGCGTCTGCGCGAATTCCAGGGCCGCCAGCACAAAGACATAGGCGCGCTCGTTGTACTTGCCGTCGCGCTTGCGGATCTCGGCGAGCGCCGCTTCGAGCGTGGCGACGTCACTCATCTGCGGGCTTCGCCCGGAGGCGGCGGAGGTACCGGAGGCCCGGGAGGTGCTGAGGCGGGCGGTGGGGGCGTCACAATACGAATTCCCCCGGAGCGCCTCCGCTCGTCGGCCGGAGGTGCGTCGAGTAGGGCGAGTTCGAGCACATCGTCGATCGTTTCCACCAGCTTGATGTCAAGCAACTTCCGCACCTCTTCCGGCAAGTCGATCAGATCGTTCTTGTTGCGCTCGGGCACGAGCACCGACGTGACGCCGGAGCGTGCCGCGGCCGTCAGCTTCTCCTTCAATCCGCCGATCGGCAACACCCGCCCGCGCAGCGTCAGCTCGCCCGTCATGGCGACGTCGTGCCGCGCCGGCCGCCGGCACAGGAGTGAGGCGAGCGCCGCCGCGATCGTGATGCCGGCGGAGGGACCATCCTTTGGGACGCCTCCGGCGGGCACGTGCAGGTGGACGTCGGACTGCGTGAACACGTCGAGCGGAATCCCCAGCGCGGCAGCGCGCGCCCTGAGCAGGCTCCAGGCCGCCTGCGCTGATTCCTTCATCACGTCGCCGAGCTGGCCGGTCAACGTGATCTGCCCCTTGCCGGGCATCCGGATCGCTTCGATGAACATGATGTC
>QHTY01000012.1:685-1461 GCA_003220985.1 Gemmatimonadota bacterium | reverse complement strand
CGGTCGAGCAGTGGGTCGGTAATCGGCATCGTGCTGTTGGCGGTCGCGATGAACATGACGGCCGACAGATCGAACGGCACCTCGAGGTAGTGATCGACGAACGTCGAGTTCTGCGCGGGATCGAGGACTTCGAGCAATGCCGCGGTCGGGTCGCCGCGCACGTCGGCGCCCATTTTGTCGACTTCGTCGAGCATCAAGACGGGACTGCGTGTCTCACTGCGTTGTAAGGCGTGAATGATGCGTCCCGGGATGGCGCCGACGTAGGTGCGGCGGTGGCCGCGGATCTCCGCTTCGTCGCGCACCCCGCCGAGCGACACGCGCGTGAACTTGCGGCCCAGCGCTTCGGCGATGCTCTGGCCGAGCGACGTCTTGCCGACGCCCGGCGGCCCAATGAAGCACAGGATCGACCCCTTCGCGTCGGGATTCAGCGTCCGCACCGCGAGGTACTCGAGGATCCGCTCCTTGATCGTCTTGAGATCGTAGTGGTCGCGATCGAGGATTTCGCGCGCGGTCTTGAGATCGAGGCGGTCCTGCGTCACGCGGCTCCACGGGAGGGTCGCGAACACATCGAGGTAGGTGCGGGCGACCTGGTACTCGGCGGACTGCGGCGACATTTGCCTGAGCCGCTTCAGCTCGCGGTCGGCCACCTTCTTCCCCTCCGCCGAGAGCTGCGCCTCCTCGAGCCGGTGCGCGAGCTCCTAGAGCTCGTCGTCCCCCTCCCCTTCCCCCAGCTCCTGGCGGATCACCTGGAGCTGCTCGCGCAGCACGTACTCGCC
>QHTY01000012.1:0-680 GCA_003220985.1 Gemmatimonadota bacterium | reverse complement strand
TCTGCGTGCCGACCTCGAGCACCTGCAGCTCCTGCATGAGGAACTCGCCGAGCCGCTCGAGCCGCCGCGTCACGTCGTCGATCGCGAGCAGCTCCGCCTTCGCCGGCAACGCGAGATCGAGGTTGGCGGCGATGAAGTCCGACAGCTTGCCCGCCTCGGTGATGCCGACGAGCACTTCGTGCAGCTCGGCGCCGAGGTAGGGCGCGATGTCGATCACGCGCGAGAACTGCGCGATGACGGTGCGCTTCAGCGCCTCGGTGCGCGCGTCTTCGAGCAGGTTCTCGTTCAGCGACTCGCAGCCGGCCATCAGCCACTTCTCGCCCTGCGCGATGCCGTTCAACCGGGCGCGCTCGAGCCCCTGCACCATGACGCGCACCGACCCGTCGCCCAGCTTCAGCATCCGCACGATCGTGCCGAGCGTGCCGACGTCGTAGAGCTGGTGCGGCAACGTGTTCATCACGGCGCCCTCGGGCGGCTCCACCCCGCCCATCGACCGCACGACACCGAGCAGCAAGCGCTTCTCGCCCTGGATGATCTCGTCGATCAGTTGAACGGCTTTGGGATCGGTGAGAGCCAGCGGCAGGACGACGTGGGGATAGACAACGAGCTGGCCCAGGGGAAGGACCGGCAGGCGTTCCATTAGGTCACCCGCACCGACTGCGCCCCGGAGGACCGGGGCG
>QHTY01000011.1 GCA_003220985.1 Gemmatimonadota bacterium | reverse complement strand
TGCTGCTGGGGCCCGTAGGCGCGGCCCAGCGCGCAGACCAGCACGATGTCGGGATTCGTGGGATCGATCACAATGCGGGCGATGCGCCCGGTGGAATCGAGACCCACGTGCTGCCAGCTCCGGCCACCATCGGTTGAGCGGTAGGCCCCGTTGCCCAGCGCGGTCATCGACCGGATGAAGAACGTTTCGCCCGTCCCCGCCCACACCACATTGTGCGCCGAGGGCGCGATGGCGAGCGCGCCGATCGCCTGCGCCGGCTCGCTGTCGAAAACCGCGCGCCAGTGCACGCCGCCGTCCTCGGTCTTCCAGATCCCGCCCGATGCGGCGCCGACGTAGGCGACCAGTGAGTTCCCGGGCTCGCCCACGACGGCGATGGCGCGGTTCCCTTCTGGTCCGACGAAGCGGTAGTGCAGCCGCGTCCACAGTGTCGTGTCCACCTGCTGTGCAGCGGCGACGCGAATGGAGGACGCCGCAACCAGAAGCGCGAAAAGAGCCCGCATGGATGACCGTTCCTTTATCTGAGCTGAAGACGCACGGCGGAAGGTGTGAGTCCGTCCCCTGCCGCGGTTAGCGTGACGGTTCCCGGTCTGGTACCGGCGCGGATGATGACGAGCGCCTTGCCGCTGAAGAGTCGGACCTGGTTCGCTTTGAACGAGGTATGGCTGGTCTGGTCGCCGTTGTCGACGCCGACGATTCGCGCATCCCCGCCGCTAAGACCAAATCGAATGAGCGGCTCCGCCGTCGGCACGAGGGCACCGGCACGATCCTGAACGGTGACCGTGACGAAGGAGAGGTCGTCGCCATTGGCGCGAAGGCGCGCGCGATCGGGCGCCAGCGCGACCCGTACGGGCGCGCCGGCAGTCCTCACCTCCGCGGTTGCCCAGACGCGGCCTTCCTTACGCGAGACAGCCCGTAACGTCCCAGGCGTGTACGCGACGCGCCACATCAGGTGACTCACCGGCTCGGGCTTGCGCTTGGTGCCGAGCGATGTGCCGTTCAGGAACAGCTCCACCGCGTCGGCATTCGTGTAGGCCCACACGTCGATCGTATCGCCCGGCGTCCAATTCCAATGGGGGAGCAGATGGAGCATCGGCTGCTCCGTCCACACGCTCTGATATAAGTAGAAGGGATCCTTCGGGAATCCCGCGAGATCGACTACGCCGAAGTAGGAGCTGCGCGCCGGCCACTCGTAGGGCGTGGGCTCGCCCAGGTAGTCGATGCCCTGCCAGACGAAGATCCCCGAAAGGAACGGATAGCGCTCGAACAGCCGCAGCGATTCTTCGTGCAGCGAACCCCAAAACGCGCGACTGTTGTCGTAGGAAGAGAGCCGGCCATTCTTGGGCGGCTGCGGTCCGCGGTTCTTCTCGTATGGTGTGTAATAGACGGCGACGCTGTCGGAGGGCTGTTGATAGACGCCGCGGCTGTTGAGTCGGTGATGATGAACTTTGCGCCCGGGTACTGCGTGGGAAAATCCGCCCACACTTCGTGGTGATAGTTGTGGCCCAGCAGGTCGAGCGCGCCGGCGTGAAAGACGGGATTCTGGGGGCTCCCGTTATTCGCCGCCTGCGTGATCGGCCGAGTCGGATCAAGCGCTCGCACGATTCCGGCAAGCTCGCGCGCGATGGGCGCGGCAGTCGAGTCGCCGTTGTTCCACTGCTCCATCACCTCGTTGCCGATACTCCAGATGAAGACGCTGGCATGATTGCGGTCGCGCAGCACCATGTCCGACAGATCGCGCACGTGCCAGGCGTCCCAGTCGAGGTGGTAGTCGTACGGCGTCTTTTCCTTCTTCCACATGTCGAACGCTTCGTCCATCACGATGAAGCCCATGCGGTCGGTCAGGTCGAGCAGCTCGGGCGCGGGCGGGTTGTGCGAGGTGCGGAGGGCGTTCACACCCATCGCCCGCATGATCTGGAGCTGGCGCTCGATCGCGCGCGTGTTCACGGCCGCACCCAAAGCGCCGAGATCGTGGTGCAGGCACACGCCGCGAATCTTCACGGGGCGTCCGTTCAGGAAGAATCCTGAATCGGCTCTGAAGACGAACGACCGCACGCCGAATGGCGTAGTATACGTGTCGCACAGCCTGTTCCCGCACCTGACGCGCGATACGGCCCGATAGAGATACGGCCGCTCGACCGACCAGAGGACCGGCCGCGAGACCGTCAGATCTTGCACCAGCTCGGCGACCGAGTCGCCGGGGATCCGGCCCATGGTCGATACGGCCGCCACCTCTCTGCCGGCGGAATCGTACACGACCGTGCTGAGCACAATCGGCTGCTCGACCTGTCGTTCGTTGCGGAGACTCGTTCGAATCGTGACGTGGCTGGAATCGACGCTCACCACCGGAGTCGTGATGTACGTCCCCCACTGAGCGACGTGCATCGGATCGCTCGTGACCAGCCGAACGTGGCGATAAATCCCGGAGCCGGAGTACCAGCGTGAGTTCGGCTGCTGGGAATTGTCGACGCGCACGGCGATGACGTTGCGGCCCGCCCCGAAGCGAACGTTGGGCGTCAGCTCATAGCGAAACGAGCTGTAGCCGTACGGTCGCTTGCCGAGGTACTGCCCGTTGATCCAGACTTCGCTGTTGCGATACACGCCGTCGAACTCGACGAAGACGACCTTGCCGCTGTCCCGCGCGGGGACGGTGAACGTCTTGCGATACCACCCGACGCCGCCCGGGAGCGCCCCGCCCGCCACGCCGGCGGGGTTCTGCTCGCTGAACTCGCCTTCGATGCTCCAGTCGTGGGGCAGATCGAGCGTGCGCCACGCGGTGTCGTCGAATGGCACCGCATTGGCACCAGGCACATCGCCAAGATGGAATCGCCACCCGTGATCGAAGCTCTGCGTTTGACGCTGGGCCAGGAGTGCCAGGAGCAGCGCGAGCACGGATTAGCCTCGGAAGTAGAGATACGCCGCGAGGATCAACACCAGCACGATGGCGGAAGCCACTACGTCGCCGCGCGTCCAGCTCGCGCGCGACTGCTGCTGTTGCTCAGGCGTCACCGTCGCGTACGTCAGGCCGACGAGTCGCTCGGCCGCCGGCGCCGGGGTCAGATAACTCACGATCACCATCGTCGCGGCCGAGACGATGAAGATGAAGAGACTGTAGTACTGGAAGTAGATGTTGTTGATGACCCACAGGAACGAGCTGGGCGCGTAGCCGTGCGCGAGACTGCCAAACTGCAAGCTCACCGGCGTATCGACAGCGAGACGAAAGACCCCGAGGAGAAAACCGACAACCAGCGCCGTGAGCGCTCCCTGGGCATTGAGGCGCTTCACGAAGACACCAAAGAAGAAGACGGTGAAGATCGGCGGCGCGAGATACGACTGCACACCCTGCAGATACTCGTACAATTGGATCACCGGAATCCAGAGGAGCCCGATGAGGACCATCACTGCCGTCGCGACGCGGCCGGTCCATACCAGTTGATGCTGCGTCACGCCGGGCCGGAGCTTCTGGTAGATATCCATCGTGAATAGGGTTGAGCACGCATTGAAGGCGCCGGCGAGCGAGCTCATGAGGGCGGCGAGCAGACCCGCGACGACAAGACCGCGGATGCCTGCGGGGAGGATCGACTTCACCATCAATGGAAACGCCGCCTGCGCGGCGTCGGGAATGACGTTGCCGGAAGCGTCCACGATCCCGGCGAGCCCTGGTGCTTTGCCGGTACGGGCGAGCGCGAGCGCGATCATCCCAGGGATGATGAAGATGAAGACCGGAAGGAGTTTGAGGTACGCGGCGAAGATGGACCCTCGTCGCGCTTGCTGCTCATTGGGGGCGCCGAGCACGCGCTGCACGATGTACTGGTCGGTCGTCCAGTACCAGAGACCGACGATCGGCGCGCAGAACAGCATCCCGAGCCAGGGGAAATAGTCATTGAAGTACCAGGCGATGCGCGAGGTCTCCCGCACTGGCGCCCACGTGCCTTCCATACCTGCTGGAATGAGCGGCTTCCAGAGATTGAACATGTCCGAAGGCAATGCGGCGCGGAGCTCGTGCCAGCCGCCGAGCCGCGCCAGGCCGAACAGGGTGATCAGGACCGATCCAATCACGAGCACGATGGTTTGTGCCGCGTCGCTGTACGCCACGCCGCGCATGCCGCCCGCGATGGTGTAGATCCCCGTCAGGGCAACCACAGCTACCGAGCCGACCCAGAACGCGCTGAGCGTCGCGCCGAAGAGGCGCAGATGAGCCTCAGGCAGCAGTGTGGCGAAAACCACGCCGCCCGCGAAGATGCCGACGGCGAACTTCGTCAAGACGTACGCGACGAGCGAAATGATCGAGAGCACCCAGCGCGCGCCCGGCGAGAAGCGTCGTTCGAGAAACTCGGGCATCGTGTATACCATCGAGCGCATGTAGAACGGGACGAAGACCCATCCCAGCACCAGCAGGCACCAGGCGTGTAGCTCGTAATGCGCGAGGGCGACGCCGCTGGTCGCGCCGGCACCGGCGAGGCCCACGAGATGCTCGGAGCCGATGTTGGATGCGAAGATGGACGCGCCGACGATGAACCAGCCGAGGTTCCGGCTCGCCAGGAAGTAGTCGGCCGCCGTGTCCTGACCGCGCCGGATCACCCACCAGGTGATCCCGAGCAGGAGCAGGAAATACAGTCCGATGAAGAGCCAATCGAGGCTGGACATCGCGCCGAGACTACACCTCACCGAACCGCTGTCAAGAAAGGCCCGCTTGTGGCCGCGTGACCGCCACAGCGGGCGCGCGTGCCGCAGTGCTCACGCCACGACCGACCCCCGTGTCAGCCGGAGCGTCAAGCGTCGAGCGCGCAAAGAAAGGACTGCCCGAGCCGCAACGGGCGGCATGACGCTTGCGGCTGATATATCAGTGCCGCCCCTCCTCGACGGAGGCCTTCCATGAGATCCGTGCTCGTCGCGTTGCTCCTCGTTGTTCTGCCGCTGGCACTCTGCCGCGCTCAAGACGTGGGAAAAGTCACCGGCGTTGTGAAGGATCGTACGACCGCCGCCCCGCTCGCGGGCGCGCAGGTGACGGTCGTCGGGACGCGCCTCGTAGCCGTCACGGACGCGGCCGGAGGCTTCGCCCTCGACGGCATCCCCGTCGGGACGGTCACCCTGCGCGCACGGACGATCGGCTACGGCTCGGGCGAGCAGGCGGTGTCCGTCGCGACCGGTGAGGCGACCACGGCAGACTTCGAGCTGCAGCCGCAGGCCGTCGAGCTCGAGGGCGTCGTGGTGGTGGGCTACGGCACGCAGCGGCGTGACGCGATCACGGGAGCCGTGGCGAGCGTCACGTCCGACCAGTTCGTCGAAGCCCCCACGCGCGACGCCGCCTCGCTCATCGCTGGGAAGGTCCCCGGGCTCGCCGTGACGACCCCGAGCGGCAATCCGACGGCGGGTACGGAGATCACCCTCCGCGGCACTCCGACGATCCAGGGCCCGCGNGTGGACGGCATCCCCGGCAGCTTGTCCACCGTCGCCCCGCAAGACATCGAGTCCGTCGACGTGCTGAAGGACGGATCGGCGGCCGCGATCTACGGCTCGCGCGCGTCCAACGGCGTCATCCTCATCACCACGAAGCGCAACGCGGGCGGCAAGCCGACGATTCGCTACGAGTCCTACGCGAGCCAGCAAACGCTCTATCGCTCGCCAGACTTTCTCACGGCGGCTGACTACCGCCGGCTCATCCCGCAAGGCTACGGGTTCCAGGACCTCGGCTACTCGACCGACTGGCAGAAGCTCGTGCTCCGCTCCCCCGCGAGCGCGACGCAGAATTTGACGATCTCGGGCGGCGACGCGGCGACGAACTACACGGGGGCCCTCACCTTCGACAACCGTCAGGGGATCTTCCAGCGCTCCGACGACCACCAGCTCACCGGGCGCGTGCACGTCGCGCACACCATGTACGACGGGCGCCTGGTCGCCGACCTCAACATGCTCACGCGCGTCGAGACCTCCTTCTTCGGACCCGATTACAACTACGCGTGGCGCCAGACACTGATCCGCAATCCGACCGACCGCGTGTTTGACGACCAGGGTATGTGGCAGGAGCGGGGCACCTACTTCTACGTGAATCCGCTCGGCCTGATTGACGAAGACAACGGCAGTACCGAGAACCGCAACCTGCGGCTCCACGGGACGCTGACGCTCGTGCCGGTGAGCAAGCTGCGCCTGTCCATCATGGGCGGCACGGAGCGCGGCTCCGTACAGCAGGGCGACGCCACGACGTTCCGGCACGTCAACACGACCCAGAACGGGCAGAACGGGACGGCTTACCGCTACAGCGGCTCGGACGCCTCCAAGATTCTCGAGATGACCGGCACGTACGCCGACCGGATCGAGCGCCACAACGTCAACCTGCTCGGCGGCTACAGCTACCAGGACTTCGAGAACGACTGGTTCTCGTTCAACACCTATAACTTCCCCACTGATCTCTTCGGCACGAACCGCCTGCAGAGCGGCGACGCGCTGGCGGCGGGCAAGGCCGGCGTCCAGAGCTTCAAGTCGTCCTACAAGGTGATCGGCTTCTTCGGGCGCTTGAACTACGACTGGGACAACCGCTTCCTCCTGATGGGCAGCCTGCGCTACGAGGGCAACTCCAGGTTCGGTGCGAACCACAAGTGGGGGTTCTTCCCGGCGATCTCGGGCGGCTGGCGCGTCTCGCGCGAGGGCTTCATGCGCGGCGCGCCGTTCGTGAACGACCTGAAGCTACGCGTCGGCTACGGCGTCACGGGCATCGCGCCGCAGAACTCCTATCTCTCGCTCACGAGCTACACCTACGGCAGCCGCTTCCTGTACAACGGCCAATGGGTCCAGGGCCTCTCGCCCACGCGCAATCCCAATCCCGACCTGCGCTGGGAGCGCAAGGGAGAAATCAACCTCGGCGCGGACTTCTCCCTATTCGCTTACCGGCTCGCCGGAAGTCTCGATCTGTACCAGCGCGACACGAAAGACATGCTGTACAACTACTCCGTCCCCGTGCCGCCGTACCTGTTCGGCTCGATCCTCGCGAACGTGGGCCACATGCGCAACAAGGGGATCGAGGCACAGCTCACCTACGACATCATCCGCTCGCCGGCCTGGCGCTGGACCACGAGCGCCAATTGGTCCACCAACTCGAATCGCCTCATCAGCCTGTCGAACGACGTCTACCGCACGAGCGACTGGTTCACGGCGGGCTACACCGGTGAGCCGATCCAACTGCCGACGCACCGCATCGACGTCGGTGGACCCATCGGGAACTTCTACGGCTACCAGTCCGTGGACATCGATTCCGCCGGGGAGTGGATCGTCCTCGATCGCAACGGCAACCGCATTCCCATCCGGTCCGTCACGCTCGCCGATCGCCGCGTCCTCGGCAACGGGCTGCCCAAGCAATACGCGGCGTGGAGCAACACCGTCCGCTGGAACAAGGCGGATCTCACCGTCAACATGCGCGGCGCGTTCGGATTCCAGATCCTCAACTTCCAGCGGATGTTCTACGAGAATCCCACGATCCTGCAGTACAACATGCTGCGCTCCGCGTTCGATCCCGTCTACGGCAAGCGCACCGTGAACTACAGCCTCGCGCTGGTCAGCTATTACATCGAGGACGGTGACTACTGGAAGGTGGACAACGTCACCATCGGCTACACGCTCGGCCAGCTGCGCGTCTTGTCGAACGCGATCACGAACGCGCGCGTGTACGTCTCAGGCCGCAACCTCTACACGATCACGGGCTACAAGGGCCTCGACCCAGAAGTCTCAACGCGCGGCCCCGACGGCCTGTCGCCGGGCGACGACCTGCGCGACAAGTACCCGACCACCCGCGTGTGGAGCGTGGGTCTGAGTCTGACTTTCTGAGGGGGACCGAAAGGAGCCGGCCGTCATGCGAACCGCATTCGCCTGTTTGACGCTCGCGCTGGTCGCGTGCACCGACCTGACCGAGGTCCCCTACGGCGAAGTCACCGAGAAGAACGTGAAGCCGTCCATCGGCTCGCTCATCGCACCCGCGTACACCCCGCTGCGCCGCGTGTGGATGGGGTGGTATGGTAACCTGGACTTCCAGGAAGAAACGGCTGACGAGTTGCTCACGCCCGTCCGCCCCAACGGCTGGTACGACGGTGGCACCTACATCAGCTTGCACAAACACCTGTGGGACGCGACGCAGGGTCAACCCGCGACGCTCTGGGGTAACGCGTTCTCAGGGATCAACAACGTCAACCGTATCATCTACCAGATTCAGGCCGGCGTTGTGCCGGTGCCCGACACCTCGAAGCCTCGCCTGATCGCGGAGCTGCGGGCGCTGCGCGCGTACAACTATTCGCTGCTGCTCGACAATTTCGGGAACGTCCCGATCGTCACCGACTTCAAGGCGACGGGCCTCCCCGACCAGGCCACGCGGCAGCAGGTGTACGACTTCGTCGTGCAGGAGCTCACGAGCACGCTGCCGGACCTCTCGCCCGCCAAGGGCACGGCCATGTACGGCCGGATGAATCGCTGGGCCGCGTACGGAATCCTCGCCCGCGTGTATCTGAACGCCGAGGTCTACACGGGGACGCCCCACTACGACCTCGTGCTCCCCGCCACCCAGGCGATTATGGATTCGGGGGGCTACGCCCTCGAGGCGAAGTACCGCGCGCCCTTCGCCCGCAACAACGACAAGTCCATCGAGATCATCTGGGCCGTGCCGTACGATGCGATCAACGCGACCGAGAGCAACTTTCACATGAAGACGCTGAAGCCGGAGCTCCGCTTTGTCTTCAACCTCCAGGCGCAACCCTGGGGCGGCAGCGCGTCGAACCCGCAATTCATCGACACGTACGACTCGCTCGACACGCGCCTCCACGACACGTGGCTCATGGGACCGCAGTTCGACGCCCAGGGGCGCGGCTACAACTTCATCGAGCGCGTCCCGCGGATCGACTCGACCCAGTTCAACAACGGCTATCCCGTCTGGAAGTACGAGGTGTATGCCGGTGAGACCGGCGCATCGGACGTGGACTACCCGATCATTCGTTACGCGGAAATCTTAATGATGCGTGCCGAGGCGCTGCTGCGAACCGGCCAGGCCGACGCCGCGGCCGCGCTCGTCACGCAGGTGCGGCAGCGGGCCTTCGCCGCGACCGATCCCGCGCGCGCGGTGGTAACGGGAGCCGAGCTGATGACGGGAAGCCGCTACAACTACGGCTGGGAGGACATCGATGGCGTCGTGAAAACCGGGCCGGGCGGGACGCCGGTCACGGGCGGTGGGGGCGACGTGGTGTACGGCCGCTTCCTCGACGAGCTGGGCTGGGAATTCGCATCAGAGGGCCACCGCCGCCAGGACATGATCCGCTTCGGGATCTTTACGACCAAGACGTGGTTCAATCACGCGCCCAACGGGGCGTACCGCACGCTATTCGCGATTCCGGAAAACGCGATGACCACGAACTCGAAGTTGAAGCAGAATCCCGGGTACTAGCGGACGATGTGGCGCGCCGCGGCGGCCGCGACGTTCGCGCTCGCCCTAGTGGCGTGCGCTCGGCGGGGGACTCGCCACACTGATCCGCCGGCGGCGGGCAATGCAACAGGTGCGGTCGCGTCACTCCCCGAATCGACGCTCGCCCGCGCGGACGTCGGCAGCGTGGAAGACTTGCTCCAGGGCCGCGTGCCCGGCCTCGAGGTGATCCACGCCCCGAGCGGCGACATCGCGCTCCGCATCCGCGGCACGAACTCGCTGCTCGAGGAGGGCGAGCCGCTCGTGATCCTCGACGGCATGCCGCTCACGCCGCAGGACCTGACACGCGCCCTCCGGGCCCTGCGGCCGCGCGACATCGCGAACATCGATGTCCTGAAGGACGTCAGCTCCACGGCCGTGTACGGCACGCGCGGCGCCCACGGCGTGATTCTCATAACGACCAAGCGGAACTGATGATTACGCGCATCCGATCACTGCGCGAGGAGGTGTACGAGCACCTCCGCGCCCTGATGCACGAGAGGCGACTCCGCCCCGGCGACGAGCTGGACCTGAACGCGCTGGCGGCGAGCATCGGGATCAGCCGCACGCCGCTGCGCGACGCGCTGCTGCGGCTCGAGTGCGAGGGCTTCGTCGAGATCCACAACCGCCGCGGGGTACGGGTCACGCCGCTCACGTTGAAACGGATTCGGGACATCTACGAGATTCTCGCCGGCCTCGAGTCTACGGCGCTGCGCAGCGTGGCCGAGCGCGTCACGCCCGGGGCCGTCGAGCGCATGGACGAGCTGAACCAGGAGATGCGCCGGGCGCTCGACGCGGGCGATTTCGCGCGCTTCTACGACGCCAACCTGGCGTTCCACGGTGCGTACCTCCATCTGTCGGACAACGAGGAGCTGCTTCATCGTATTCACACGCTGAAGCAGCGCCTGTATGATTTTCCCCGGCTGCCGGGATTCGTGCCCGAGTGGGAGCGCGCCTCCATCGAAGAGCACCAGGCGATGATTCGCGCTCTCCAAGGCGAGCGCGTTGACGAGGCAGCGGATTTGCTGCGCGACGTTCATTGGAACTACAACTACCAGGAACCGTTC
>QHTY01000010.1:6479-9616 GCA_003220985.1 Gemmatimonadota bacterium | reverse complement strand
TCGCGCGCGACGGTGAAGCTCCGTTCGCACAGCCGGCGCGCCTCCACCGATTGATTGCAGCGGCGCCGGACGACGGCGAGCCGCCGCAGCGCCTCGGCGAGCACCGCGCGTTCGCCCGGACGTTCCGCAGCCTCGATCGCCGCCTCGTAGCCGGCGGCCGCCTCGGTGAGCCCGACCGTCCCCTCGCGGGCGCGGGTTTCGTGCAGCAGGTCCGCCGCGGAGCGCACCGGCGCGGGCGCACCTGCCGGCCCGGGAGCGGGCCTGGAGTTCGGTGTCACCGCCGCCTCACCAGGCGACGGCATAATTCGAGAAGTGATCAACCCGCCCCGTGACCTGCCGCGTGCTGGCGTCGTCCCACGATGTCACGTACGAGACAATTGTGAGGGAGTCGGTGGTATAGGCCACTTGCTTGGAGGCCGTCGACCCGCTGGCATTGCAGTTCGCGTAGCTCAGCGTCAGGTACGCGGGCTTCAGGAAGATCAACCCCGCTGGCTTGAACGCGACGGCATTCCCCATGCCACCGGCCGTCTTCGCCTGGATCGTCACCCACGAGGCGAGCGCGCCGGCAGGGACCACGAAGACGTGCGGGCCAATCTGCATCTTGCCGCCCGCAGGACCGATCGCCTGCTTAGCGGAGCTTGAGGGCAGCGAGCTGCATTGCAGCAAGCTGGTCTGCTTCAGCAGGTCCGCGGTGATGACGCTCGGCGGCGGCTCGATAGGCGAGCGCTCGCACGCGAACCCGACCACCAGGGCGGCCAGCGCGATTATGAAAGAACCGACGGGCTTCATGGGGGACCCACCCTCTCGTTCTTCAGAACCGAAGGGTCCCGAGTTGGCATGGGGGCCCCAAGATCCGGAGCAGTCGGCGGGTTCCCCGCCTGGGCGCGGCCCGGCTCGGGCGTCCCGAAGTGCGGCGGCGCCAACAGCGCATCCAGCTTCTCGGCTTCCGCCTTCGCCCCGAGCCGCTCCAGCGTCGCGCGGGCGGTCTCGGCCACCTCCCGAGCCGCCGCGATGTTGCCCTCGCGAGCCAGCAGATAGGCGAGGTCGCGCTGGGCTATAGCGACGAGCAGCGGGCGTTCGTGCTTCGCCGCGCGTGCGATGACTTCGCGGAACATCGCTTCGGCCTCCCGCTTGCGCCCCGCCGCGCCCAGCGCGACGGCGAGGATCCGCAGATCCTCGGTTTCGCGCACCGCGTCCTTCAAGTCCCGGTGGATCACCACGGCGCGCTGCGCTTCCCGGATGGCCAGCTCGGGGTCGCCCCGTGCGACCTGGATCTCGGCCCGGCCCGCAAGCGCCTGGGCTTTGAGCCGGCGATCGCCCAGCCGCTCGGCCTCCCGCATGGCCGTGTCGGTGGCGTGCATGGCGTCGTCCAGGCGTCCCTGCTCGCGGTAGGTAATCCCAAGGTTGTGTTGCGTCTCGGCGATGCCGCGCTCATTGCGGGCTTTCTGGTATGCCGCGAGCGCGCGGGTGTACGCGCCGACCGCCCGGCCGTAGTCCCCCTGCATGTTCGCGATGATGCCGAGGTTGTTGGCGCACCGTCCCAGCGTCGCCATGTCGTTGTCCTGCATCGCCTCTTCCTGCGCGCGCGTGAAGAAGCTCGTGGCCTCGCTGATGCCGCCCCGCTCCAGCGCGATGGCGCCACAGACGTTCAGACCCCGGACCTCCAGCGTCCGGTCGCCCAGCACTCGCGCCCGCGACAGCGCAACCATGGCCCACTGCTGGCCGACGTCCAGTCGCCCGAGCCGGCTGTGCCCGATACCGGAGAGCAACGCCAGCATCGGAGACTGCTCGAGCTCCTCCTGCGTGCGCCCGCCGAGGTAGGTGACCAGCTCGGCGTAGTCCCCGGCATCAGCCAGCGCCTGCGCCGCGTGCAGCGGCGCCAGCGAGCGGCCCAGCTCGGCCCCGAAGTCGTCGCCCCATTCCTGACTCGCCAGATTGCGGATTTCCGCCTCGGCACCGAGCCGCGCGAAGATCGCCTGCGCAGCCCGCGCGGCCCCCTGTGCCTCGGCGTTCCGGCCACTGCGGCGCAGGACGATCGCGAGATCCCGCGTCGCCTCGGCCAAGAGCTGCGGCCGCCGATGTCCCTCCGCCCGCACCATCACATCGCGCAGCGCATGTTCGGCGGCCGTCAGTTCGCCCTCCGCCGTCAAGACCAACGCCATCGCTCGCTGGTCCTCGGCCTCATCGGCCGGATCGGGCACGCGGCTGCGGATCGCCCGGACATCGTCCAGCGCGCGCCGTGCGAGGCTGATCTCGCCCTGGGCCACGCGGATTTCCGCGCGACCCCGGAGCGCCAAGGCCCACAACGTGTGGTCTCCCGATGCCTCCGCTTCAGTGACGGCCCAGTCCGCCTCTGTCAGCGCGCGGTCGAGCGCGCCCTGGTCCCGATAGGTGAGCCCCAGGTTGTGGTGGCAGTGCGCGACGCCCGGCCGCCACGCCGCCCCGTCGAAGGCGGCAAGGGCGATCTCCCAAGACGCGATCGCCTCTGCGTGCCGGCCCCGCAGGTGGCTGATGATCCCCAGATTGTTGGAGCAGCGGCCGGCCGTGGCGACATCGCTGTCGCGGCTGGCGACCATGAGAGCCCGCGTGCAGTAGTCCGCGGCCTCGTCGAGGCGCCCACTCACCAACGCGACGGCGCCGCGCGCGTTGAGGGCGCGACCCTCGATCGCCTGCTCGTTGCGCTTGCACGCTTCGTCCAGCGCGACCTCGAGCCACCGGCGTCCCTCATCGTGGCGTCCGATCCGCGCGTGCGCGGTCCCGTACAACAAGGCGAGGTCCGGCGACTGCTCGAGCTCGTTCGCCTCGCGCGCGCCGAGGTATGCGATGACTTCGGTGTGGCGGCCCGCCGCGGCCAGCTCTCGGGCCTTGTCGATTACGAGCGATGACGTGTGCATCGGATGTATCCTCCGGCTACCAGGCAACCGCGTACTGCGAGAAGTGGTACACATCGGTCGCGACGAATTTCTGGGTCGTGTCGTTCTTTGTCGCTACCTTGAACCAGCCATTCACCTTCGTGGGCTCCTCTGAGAGGGCAAGCTGGCCCTCCAGCATCTGATCGGTCGAATCCACGACGCCGTCGCCGTTCAGATCCGGGTTCGCGTTCACATACCAGACGACGAGGCCCGCCGAGAACACGT
>QHTY01000010.1:5736-6424 GCA_003220985.1 Gemmatimonadota bacterium | reverse complement strand
GATGGTCAGAGTGATGAAAACGGAGTCACTCCCCTCCAAGCGCGCGCCGTCGGGGGCCCACTTCAGCCCAAACTTGGGAATGCGGAAACGGAGGAATGGCTGTCCCACCGACTGGCCGGCGGCAGGGCGGTAGTTGACCGCGACCGTCGACTCCTTGTCGTGGCGAGCCCAGAACGAGACCTGGTAGGTCTCGAGCGCGGGCGCCGTCGGCGCCTGCTGGAGGATGTGCACGTCGCCGAACGAACTCGGCTCGCTCTGGGTCTGGGCGAGGGGCGCTTGAATCGCGGCGGGAAGCGGCCCTGTCGTGTCTGCGCATCCCGCAGCGAACAGTGCCAGCGCCAGCGGGATCAGGGAGTGCCGAACGGACATACGATGCTCCGCGTCCATAGTGTGTGCTACCAGGCAACCGAGTACTGGGAGAAGTGGTGCAGCGCGACAGTCACCAACTCCAGGGTGACGTCGTTTTTCGACCACAGCTGCCTCCAGGGATCCGCCTTCGCGCTCTTGTACCAGATGGCGAGCTGCTGCTTCAGCGCCGCATCGATAGCGTCGACCACCCCGTCTTCGTTGAGATCGGGGTTCGCGTTCTGATACCAAATGGCCAGCTGCGCCGGGCTCGATTTGGAGAACACCACCCCGGACGGCTGGAAGTCCACGTTCAACAGGACCGAATCGATCGTCAGCGTGA
>QHTY01000010.1:5041-5628 GCA_003220985.1 Gemmatimonadota bacterium | reverse complement strand
CAGGGGCGCGGCGGTAATTCACGAAGATCGTCGTCTGCGTCCCACGTCTGGCCCAGAAGGACACCTGGTAGGTCTGGAGCCGGGGCGCGGTCGGCGCCTGCCGGAGGACGTGCGTCCCTGGTGAGCTCACGGTCATGTCATACAGCGGCGGTGTAACCGCGGCCGGCTGCGGTCCGATTCCGTCGGCGCATCCGGCGGCGAGGAGCGCCAGGGTCAAGGCAATCAGGGCACGGTTCATGGGCGTCCTACCAGGCGACGGCGTAATTCGAGAAATGGTGCAGCTCTCCTCCGACGTACAATGTCTTGTCGTACGTCTTAGCAAACACCGTGTCGGTGCCGCTGGCCGAGCCCAGGTACCCCAGGATCTCCATTGCGTCGCTGATCTGGGCGATCTTGGGAGCGGAAACCTGCTTCACATTACAGTTGGCGTAGCTCGTCACGAGAAACGCCGTCTTCTGAAAGACGAGGCCGTCGGGCTTGAAGCGAACGCTGCGCACACGGCCGGATGGCGCCACGGCGGTGATCGTCACGGGGGCCTGGAGCGCCAGTGAATCCACCCACAGAAAGTGGGGGCCGACCACAACCAC
>QHTY01000010.1:0-5009 GCA_003220985.1 Gemmatimonadota bacterium | reverse complement strand
AGGGGAGCGAGCTGCACGAGACCAGGCCGCCTGACGACGGTTTCGCCATGGCCGCCCGCAGGGCGGGCGTCGGCGGATCAGCGTCGACGGCTGATGGGTCGCCGCAGCCCCAGGCGAGCAGCACGAGCGGGATCAACCACGGCCGGACAAAGCTGCAATACGAGGTCATGTCAGCTCCTACCACGCCACGGCGTATTGAGAGAAGTGGTTCAGCACCCCTGCGATATACTGGTTCCCCTGACTCCAGGCATTCCTCCTGACCTTGATCCAGATCGAGGCCCGGTCCAGGTAGCGAATGACCTGCAGGGAGTCAGTGATCTGGGCGATCCGGAGCGCATCGGCCGTCGGCACCCCGCAGTCCTTGAAGCTCGTAAAGAGCACCGCCGACCATCCCGCGCCGTTGGTCCGGAATTGGAGGCCGTCGGGCTGGAACCGAACCGACCGCACCGTGTCCGCCGAAGCCACCGCGGTGATGCGCACGGTGTCCGCGAGCGCCATCGTATCGACCCACAGGATGTGGGAGCCGACGACGATGAACCCACCCGCGGGGCCGACCACCTGGGTCACGGAATCGTAGGTCTGCGAGCACGCGAGCAGGCCGGTCCCCTTGGTCGATCCCTCTTGCCCCCTGCCTCCCCTCCGGAATGCGGGGACGCCGAGCGGCGAGGGGTCGGTGCAGCTCGAGGTCGCGGCGAGCGCAGCGAGTAGCGCGAGCGGCATCAGCGAACGGCGAAAGGCCACGCGATTCTCCGAATCCATGTTGAGTCTTTACCAGGCCACGGCGTAGTTCGAGAAGTGGTGCAGCTCACCGACGACACGCCGGTGCCCCTCTTGGTGCCCCTTCGGCAGCCGATGGTCGCTGGGCGAGGCGGCCTCGGACGTCAGGAACTCGATGACGCGATAGGAATCGGTGACGAGCGCGATCCGAGGCGTCGCCGGCCTCGGAATCCGGCAGTTGTCATACGTCAGCACGAGCAGCGCGGTGCTCAAGAAGCGGAGGCCCTCTGGCCGGAAGCGAACCATGGCCACAGTGTCCGACGGCGCCACTGCGGTAATGCTCACCGGGTCGCGCAGCGCCCCCTGCGGGATCACCAGCCAATTGCGGCCGACCTCAAGCTCTCCTCCCTCGGGTCCGATGGTCCGGGTCACGGAGTCGTAGGGGAGCGGCCGGCAGGAGACGAGGGAATCGCCGTCTTCGATTTCGTCGCCATCGTCGTCGCGGTCGTCACCGGCCGGGGGCTGCGCGTGCCTTCCGGCCAGCAGCACGGACGTGCGCGCGTCGACGCCGACCGGCGTTGCGTCCCGGCAGCTCAAGACGAGCGCGGCCGCACCGGCGAGGAGCCCGAGGGGAATCAGGAAACGGCGGACGATCATGCGATACTCCGCGTCTGCAGTGATAACCGAAGGCGATCGTGCATCGGCCGGGAAAGCAGAAAGCGTTCCACGACTGCGCTCCACCTAGGCCGGTGACGTAGCGAGAGTTGCGTGCGTGAGCGCGATATGCGACTCGCTGCCACAGGGTCGCTTTGACCCTGAGGGCGGGTCGATTTGGACCTCGGCGCGGGCGATGAAGCCCGCCCGGCGCAGTGTCGCGAGGTCCCGCGACGCTGCGGCCTGGAGCTGAGGCTGGCGGTGCACCTCCGCGCGCCGGATCACCTCGTGGAGCGCCCGTTCGGCAGCCGCGAGGTCACCCTCTGCCGCCCGTACCAGTGCGACGACGCGTAGATCCTCGGCGTCGTGGATCGAATTGGGGACGAAGCCGCGCAGCTCCGCGAGCGCGTCAAGGTCGTGGTGCGCCAAGTCCAGGTCGCCACGCAGGGCGTAGATCTCCACCCGCGCCCGCAACGCCTCGGCCCGCTCTACCGGCTTGTCGGCCTCCGCCAGCGCGCGGTCAAGAGCGGGATCCCCGCAGCTCAAGGCGACAATGGTCACAACCGACGCTGAAAGCAGGAAGCGTTCCGGCGTCGCCTCTGGAGCTACGTCATTGAGTCGTCGGGAGTTGTGCGTGCAGGCGCGATCGGCACGTGGGGGCCCCAGGGTCGTTTCGGCCCTGGCGGCGGGGCGATTTGAACCGGTCGAACGCGAGGCCTAGCTTCCGACCCGGTCCCGACCGCTCAACTGCGACGCTGGAATGCGCCACATCCGCACCAGCGCCAACCATGAATCCGGCCTGATTGTGACTTCGCTGACACGCCGATTGACGGCGGCAACATTGTCCGGGGCATACAGGGTGGCGGCCGGCGCATCGCTGTTCCACAGCGCGATGGCGCTGCGCAACTGGCGCGTCGCTGCCTCGCGACTGCGCGTCCGCGCCGCTCCCTCCAGCAACCGATCGAGCTGCGGATTGTCGTAGCGGCCCGGGTTGAGCCCGCCGAATCCACGCCGGGTCCAATTCTGGAGCGTCCCGTCGATGGGCGACGGCCCTGAGTACCACGCCCCCAGCACCGCGTCGAACTGTCCCGCACCCACTCGTTGCTGCACCACAGCGAGATCCAACTCGTCGATGCGAACATCCCACCCGAATGGCTGCAACTGCGCCTGAATCAGACGCGCGTACTGCCGGCGCAGACCGCTCGTGGTGGGCACGAGCAGGTGGAACGCTCGCCGGCCGCGCTGCGCCGCCAGTAGCCGCGCCTCGGCGACGGAGTCGTGGGCCAGATTACGGGCCAAGCTAGAGTCCCACAGCGACCAGAGACGTGGCATCGGACCCGGTGGCACCGCCGCGAGATCGCCCCCTCCCCAGACGTTGTGCAGCATGCCCTCGCGATCGAGTGCCATCACGATCGCCCGGCGCAGCTCGCGGTTGCCGAACAGCGGATGTGGAGCGCTCGTGTCGCCATTCGCGCGCAGGTTGAACGCGAGAAAGCCATACGTGTTGCCGGGGTACGGATAGGTTGCCAGGCCGGCCACGTCATGGACCCGCTTCAGGTTGGCCGGCGGCCCCAGGACTTCGATCGCGTCCGCCTGTCCGGCAATGAGCTGCGACACCGCGACGTCGAGATTGGGCGTAAAGCGCCAGATCAGCCGGCGCAGGTGAGGCCGCCCGAGGAAGAAGGTCGAATCAGCGGCCAGCTCGAGACTCTCTCCGGCTTTCCAGCGCACGAACCGGTACGGCCCGTCGCCGATCGGCTGCCGTCCGAACGGCGCGGCTTGCCACGCGGTCCGCGGCACGTCGCGTAGGAGATGCGCGGGCAGCACGCGCATGTGATAGACCGCGTCGTAGAACATTTCGGCGTAGGGACGGCGGAACCGAAACACGGCGGTGAGAGAGTCGCGGGCCGTCACCGCAACAATCTCGCGCAGGGCGGACCGCGATGGCGAGTCGACGGTCGAATCGGAGTAAATGTCGAACGTGAAGGCGACGTCGGCCGCCGTGACAGGCACTCCGTCCTGCCACTTCGCTCGCGGGTCGAGGTGGAACGTCAGCGTGACGCTGTCGGTCCAGTCCCATCGCGCCGCGAGCTGCGGGACGAAGCCATCGTCGCCGATGGTATTGGCGGACATCCCGAGGTCGGCAAGCTTGAGGAACAGCTGGTCCGACACATCACGCGCAATACCCAGCTGGGTGATCGGGGACAGGAGAATGTCCGGCTCACCCGCGGCCGCGATGACCAGCGTCCCACAATAGTCGCCGCTACATCCGCCGCGTGACGTGCACCCGAGGAGCGAGCCGAGCAGCAGGCCCGCCGCGATCAACGGAAAGCTTCTGCGTGACGGGTTCATGGAGGGCCAACGATGCGTCCAGTTTCGCGACTTGTACAGTCGCGCCCATCTACATCGACCGAGCGGGCGCCTCCACCCACCAGCCTTCATCCACGTCCTCACCCACGTCGAGAGCGCCGCTCAAGAGGCGCCGCAGGCGCCGCGGTGAGATCGAGAGCCGCCGCGCCGCCTCGCTGCGATTCCCGCCGCTCATCCGTACCGTGGCGCGGACGGCGGCGGCCGTGATCTGGTGCAGCGGCGCGGGGAATGGAATCGGACCGTCCTGGGTGGACCCGGCGTCTCCGGCAGGCAGGAACTCGTCCGCGCTCAGCTCGCCACGGGGCGATAGGAGCAACGCCCGTTCCAGCGCATTCTTCAGCTCACGGATATTCCCGGGCCAGGGATGGCTGCGGAGCTGGCGGATCACGTCGGATGTCAGGGCCGGGACGGGCAGGCCATACTCGTGCGCAAGCCGCGCGAGCAGCGCCCGCGCGACGATCATCAGGTCGTCGCCACGTTCCCGGAGCGGCGGCAGTTTGAGCACGACCGTGCTCAGGCGGAAGAAGAGGTCCTCGCGGAACGTCCCCCCGCGCACGCGCTCGGCGAGATGATGGTTGGCCGCGGCGAGAATGCGCACGTCGACGGCGCGCGACTTGGTGCCGCCAACCCGCCGGATCTCCTTGTCCTCCAAGACGCGCAGCAGCTTGGCCTGGACGGCGAGCGGCAGGTCCGCGATCTCGTCCAGGAAGAGCGTGCCGGTATCGGCGACCTCGAACAGCCCCGGCTTGGCCGCGTGCGCATCCGTGAACGAGCCCCGCTCGTGGCCGAACAGTTCGGACTCGATGAGTTGCTCCGGCAGGGCCGAGCAGTTGACGGCAACGAACGGCGCGCCGCGGCGCGGTCCGCCACAGTGGATCGCCCGCGCGAGCAGCTCCTTCCCGGTCCCCGTCTCGCCGACAAGCAGGGCGCTCGCGCTCCGGTGCGGCAGGAGTCGCGCCGCCCGCGCCAGCTCTTTCTTGAGGGCTGGGCTCTCGCCCACGAGCGCGGCGAACGCGTCATCGTTCCCGTCGTCCCCCTCCGCCGTGCGCGCCCGTCCGGCGTTCACCGCGGCGCTCACGGCGTTCCGGAAGACCTCGAGATCGTCCGGCAGCGCAAAGTAGTCGTTCGCACCACGGGTCACGAGCTGCATGGCTATACGGCGTCCCGGGTCCGTACCGACCACGAGCGACGGCACGTCGCGCGGGACCCGGTGGCTCCCGAACCACTGGATCGCGTCCCGCTCCGCGCCACCGGCTGCGACGATGACG
>QHTY01000331.1:2509-3144 GCA_003220985.1 Gemmatimonadota bacterium | reverse complement strand
TCGAGTCCACGATCAAGTCGGGGAGGCCTTCGACATCCTGCGTATGGGCAAACTGCGGGCGTGAAACGACCGGTCGGTCCAGCGAGGTGCATGCCGTGGCCAGCAGGCCGGCGGCGAACATCGGAATGAATCCGTGACGCATAAGGACGGCTCCGGGCTGAAAGACGGAGGAAAACGTGGCGTCCTTTAGTGAATCCCGCTACCTCCAAATTGCTTGACCAGGTCGGACAGCACGGCCTTGGCATCTCCGAACAGCATCCACGTGTTGTCCTGCACATAGAGCTCATTGTCGATGCCGGCGAAGCCGGGATTCTTGCTGCGCTTCACCGCGAGCACGGTCTTCGCCTTGTCGGCATCGATGATCGGCATCCCGTAGATTGGCGTGCCTTTGTTGTAGCGCGCGGCGGGATTCACAACGTCGTTGGCGCCGAGCACGAGCGCGACGTCGGTCTGCGGCATCTCGGGGTTGATCTCGTCCATCTCCACCAATGCCGAGTACGGAATGTTCGCCTCGGCAAGCAACACGTTCATGTGGCCCGGCATCCGGCCCGCCACAGGGTGAATCGCGAACTTGACCGTGACACCGCGTTTGGTGAGCGCGTCGTACAGCTCGCGCACTTTGTGCTGCGCCTGCG
>QHTY01000331.1:437-2495 GCA_003220985.1 Gemmatimonadota bacterium | reverse complement strand
GGAATGATGACGACGTTGCGCGCCTGCTCGAGCAGCTGCGCCGCCCCTTCGACCGTCTCCTGCTTCCATGGTTTCTGTTCACCCGCGGCCAGCGCCGGCTGTGCCTTGCCGAACGCGCCGAACAGCACGTTCGTGAACGAGCGATTCATCGCACGACACATGATGATCGAGAGAATCAGACCACTCGAGCCGTCGAGCGCGCCGGCCGTGACCAGCAGCTTGCTGTCGAGCACGAATCCCATCGCGACCGCCGAGAGGCCGGCATAGGCGTTGAGGATCGAGATGACGGTGGGCATGTCGGCGCCGCCGATGGGAATGATCAGCAGCACGCCAAAGATCAGGGCGAGCGCGGCGATCGCGACAAACGCCTGCTGCGCCCACGGTGCGCCGGGATGCAGCACGACGGCAACGCCGAGCGCGACCGCGATCGCGAGCACCCCGATGTTGACAAAGTTTTGGCCGGGATAGGTGACGGGTCGCTGCGGAATCCAGCGCACTTCCTGCAGCTTGCCCGCCGCCATGAGACTGCCCGTGAAGGTGAGGAATCCGAGAATGACTTCGGCCGCGAGCGCGCTCATGCGGAAATGCGTCATCTCCGCTGTCGCGGAGCCGCCGCGCCACAGGAAGTACTCCGCCATTCCCACGAGGCCCGCAGCGAGCCCGCCGAACGCGTGGGAGAGCGCCGTGCGCTGTGGCACGGCGGTAAGCGGCACGCGCGACAACGGCACGCCGACGATGAATCCCGCCGCGATGGCGCCGATGACCCAGCCATGATGGATGATTTCCGGCTGGATCCACGTCGCCAGGACGGCCACCGTCATCCCGACCACGCCCGCAATCACCCCGTGGCGCGCGGTCTTGGGATCGTTCATCCAGTACAGCGCGAAGATGAACAGGGCCGTCGCCAGGACGGCCGAGAGCTCACCGATGAGATGCATCACTGCTTCTTGAACATCTTGAGCATGCGGTCGGTGATCATGAAGCCGCTCACGATGTTCGTCATCGAGGCGAACAGCGCGACGGCCCCAAGAATCCGGATCGTGAGCGGGTGGTCGGCGCCGGCCACGACGATCGAGCCCACAACCGCGATGGCGGAGATCGCATTCGTCAGGGACATGAGCGGCGTGTAGAGCAGGCGCGACACGCGGCGAATCACGCCGAGTCCGATGAAGGTCGCCAGCACGAACACGAACAGCATCGATCCGAAGTCGCTCATGATTTCCGCACCTCGCCCGCGTGCGTCACGCACGTGTCGCGGATGATTTGGTCCTCGAAATCCAGCCGCAGCCTGCCGTCCTGCACGATATGGCCGAGGAAGGCGGCCACGTTCCTGGCGTACATCTGACTGGCGTCGAACGGCAACGTACTCGCCAGATTGAGCGGACCGAGAATCGCCACGCCGTTCCGCACGATCTCAGCGCCGGGCTCCGTCAGCTCACAGTTGCCACCCGTCTCAGCGGCGAGGTCGACGATCACCGCTCCCGGCTTCATGCCCTGCACGGCACGCCGCGGTCGAGATCACGATGTCGGCATCCTTGACGGCATTGGCCAGCAATGCGAGCTCCTTGCGGTGCGTCTCCTCCGACAATTCCTTCGCATAGCCGCCGGCGGTCTCGGCGTGCTCTTCAATCGCCATCTCGAGGAACGTGGCGCCGAGGCTCTGCACCTGCTCCTTCACGGCCGGCCGGACATCGAAGGCCGAGACGATCGCCCCCAGCCGGCGCGCTGTCGCGATCGCCTGTAAGCCCGCGACGCCGGCGCCGAGCACGAGCACGCGCGCGGCCGGGAGCGTGCCGGCCGCCGTCACCAGCATCGGCAGCAGGCGGCCGGTCGCGCTGGCGGCGAGGAGCACCGCCTTGTAGCCCGCCACGGTCGCCTGCGACGACAACACATCCATGGGCTGCGCCCGCGTGATCCGCGGCAGGAGCACGAGGCTGAAGGCGGTCAGCTTCCGCTGCGCGAGCGCGCGCACAAACTCGGAAACCGGTTGGAAAAATGCGACGAGCGCACAGCCTTCAGGGATTTGGGTCAGGGACTCGGGATTGGGAGCTTGCACCT
>QHTY01000331.1:0-337 GCA_003220985.1 Gemmatimonadota bacterium | reverse complement strand
AAAACCTCATAGCCGCCTTTGACCAGGCGGCCCGCGACCTCGGGCGTCAGGGCGACCCGTCGCTCGTTGGGGGCGATTTCCTTCGGCACGCCGATTTTCATAGGAGTCGGGAGTCGGGAGTCAGGAGTCAGGAGCCGGGAGCCGGGAGTGAGGGGCCCTGACTCCTGCCTCCTGACTCCAGACTCCGTCGTTGGGCCAGCATGCGTTCCGCAAAATCGACCCGCTCCGCCAGATCGTTGAACTGCTGGCGCAAGGCGTCGAACTGCGCCTCGAGCTCGTTGACTCGCTGCTCCGCGCGGCCCGTGAGGCGGTGCTGCTCGTAGGAGGACTCTGCTAC
>QHTY01000009.1:4862-5249 GCA_003220985.1 Gemmatimonadota bacterium | reverse complement strand
GCGCAGATGACGATCCTTCCACGCCTCCACCTCAGACTGCTCAACCGCCGTCGGAGCAGGTGCCGCGGCGGGAACCGAACCGGGGGCGCCCGCGGCAGGGGGGGGGGAGTCATTCGCCGGCGCTACATTCTGCACCGGCTCTCCAGTATCGGGATCCGGCGACGGAGCGCGGGGAGGAGCAGCGTGGCGTTTATTGGTCATGAATTGGAACTTTCGGTCTGACAACAAGATACCCCGGGGCTCCTCGTCTGGAAAGCGGCCTAATCGCTCTTGGGGTTGCGGTCGAAGGAACGAAACTCCGCAATGAAGCTCGTCAATTCCGTGCGAACTTGGGAGTCCTCGAGGAGCTCATGACCGAGACGCGGATACGCGAGCAGTGTTGCTCGC
>QHTY01000009.1:0-4788 GCA_003220985.1 Gemmatimonadota bacterium | reverse complement strand
GCAGTCGACGACGACTGCGCGCTGCGCCCACTGTAGCTCCGCCCGCGCTCCCGCCGTCATGAACGCCGCCCCGCGTCCGGTCGGCAGGGTGGGCCAGAGATCCGCGAGCTTCGCGGCGAACCGCTTCCAGGCGGCAGGACGGACGCGTGACGCGAGCCAGGGACACGCGACGACCGCCGCGGCGGGCGGCTCGCCCGGCTGCGTCTCCAGATACCGCAGCACGATGAGTCCCCCGAATCCGTGACCCACCAATACCTGCGGGACAGCGTGGCGGCGGCGGACCGCGCGACGGAAGGTTTGCAGGTCACCCAGCAGCTGGCTGAAACGCGACAGATGCCCGCGGCGGCCGCCGGAGCGGCCGTGACCCCGCTGATCGAGGAAGTAGGTCGCGAATCCCGCCTCCCGCAGCTGCGCGCCCGTGTCGGCGAACTGCGTCGCGCTCTCGGGCGGTTGCGGATTCCAGTCGTGCAGAAAAAGCACGGCGACGGTCGGCCGTTCCGGCTCGTACGCGTCATACACGAGCGGTGTCCCATCGGGTGCGTTCACGCGGTTCATTGGAGACCTGCGAGCAGACGTCGCAGCAGATCGAGTGCGGCTTGGGCGGCGCGCGCGCGGATCTCCGCGCGATCGCCCGGAAAAATGCGTTTCAGCGCCCGGGTCTCGGATCCGTACCGCGCCGCGAGCCACACTGTTCCTACCGGCTTCTCGGGCGTGCCGCCGGTCGGGCCGGCGATACCCGTGACCGCGATCGCCGCATCCACCGCGAACTGCCGCTGCACACCTTCGGCCATCGCCCGAACGACTGCCTCCGAGACGGCACCGTGCGTTTCGAGCAGCTCGGGTGGGACATCGAGCATGCCGCTCTTGACGACGTTGTCGTAGGCGACGACAGCGCCGCTGAAGACGTCGGATGCTCCCGCGACGGCGGTGATCCGGCCGCTCACGAGGCCGCCCGTGCACGATTCGGCGACGACGAGTCGTGCGCTCCGGGCGCGCAGCAGGTCCAGCACGACGGCGGCGAGATCGGTTCCGTCTTCCCCATAAAAGTGCTCACCGGCCCGTTGCCGCAGTCGGTCCGCCGCCGCGGCGAGACGGCGGTCGGCTTCATCTTCTCGCACTCCCCACGCCGTCACACGCAGCTCCACGCCTTCAGTCGAAGGCAGATACGCCAGCGTGAGGGGTGCGATCTCCGTTTCGATCGGCCCGACGCGCTCGGCCAGCGCCGACTCCGCGATCCCGGTCGTTCGCACGGTCCGCGAGCGAACCACGGTGCCCGGCGCTCGTTGCGCAAGCCGTGGCAGCACTTCTTCGGCGAGCAGTCCCCGCATCTCCGACGGGACGCCCGGCAACATCACCACCACGCGGCCACGATCCTCCACCCAGAGACCGGGCGCCGTGCCCCGGGGATTGGGGAGCACCGTGGCACCGGCCGGGACTTCGGCCTGCGTGCGATTGATCGCGGGCATGGCGCGGCCGAGGCGACGGAAGCGCTCTTCGAGCGAGCGCAACACGGCGGGATCGAGCTCGAGCGTCTTGCCGAACAGGCCGGCGACTTCCCGTTTCGTGATATCGTCGCGCGTCGGGCCGAGGCCGCCGGTTGTGAGCACGAATCCGGTGCGCTCCAGCGCCTCCGCCACCGCGGCGCGGATGGCCTCCGGACGATCGGCGACCGAGATGTGGCGCACGACTTCCACGCCGGCAGCGGCCAGCGCCCGGCCCAGCTCGGCGGCATTCGTGTCGATGATTTGCCCCAGCAGCAGCTCGGTGCCGATCGTGACGACTTCGAGCTTCACTTGCCGACTTTGAGGAGTGCCCGGTAGCGGTAGAGGTAGACGAGGAGGGAGTAGATGGTCAGCACGATCGCGCCCGCCAGCGTGATGGCCACGAACCAGCCATGGAACTGGTCCCAGAAATTGCGAAAGGCACCCACGAGATGCATTTGCGCGATGGCGTCTTTCCAGGCGAACCAGGCGATCGTCGCACCGATGAAGACGTTTTGTACGACGGCCTTGGCCTTGCCCGCGCCCACGGCCGGAATCACGATGCCCCGGCGTTTGGCAAAGAACCGGAACACCGTGATGAGCACCTCACGCCCGACGAGCAGCAGCGCGACCCACACAGGCAGGCTTCCCCACCACGGGATGGCGTAATCCACCTTGTCGCGGGCGAGGATCGTCGGGTGGCGCGTCATCCAGAAGATCGGAATCAGCGTCGCGAAGAGCAACAGCTTGTCGGCGATCGGGTCGAGCAGCATGCCGAGCTCGCTGATCGTGCCGTAGCGGCGGGCGAGATAGCCGTCGACCAGATCGGAGAACGCGGCGATCAGGAAGACGACGAACGCGATGACTTTCGGCCAGTATCCCTGGATGAAGGGAAGTAGCGCGATGACGGGCGTGAGGCAGATGCGCGCCAGCGTGATGATGTTCGGCAGGGTCCATCGCATCGAGCTGGCTTTCAGCTCAGCGTCTTGAGAACGTGCTTGCTCACCGCTTTCAGCGTGTCGAATACGCCGTCGCCGCGGACTGCCACGGCCTCATGATATGCTGCCTTGCCGACCCAGTCAGCGCCGACCTTCTCGACGAGGTTCTCCCCCGGATGGGCCGGATCGGGCGTCTGTTTCTGCCGTGTCGCCTCCTCGATCGGCCAACCGGGATTCAGCGACGCCTGCAGGTCCTTGATCGGGGCGGCGTTGGGGAGGTCGCGTTTGTTGTACTGAATCACGAACGGGATCTTCGTGAGGTCGTACCCGTACTCCGCCATGTTGTCGTACAGGTTCTGCATCGACTCGACGTTCGCTTCCATGCGCTCGATCTGGCTGTCGGCGACGAAGACGATTCCGTCCACGCCTTTGAGAATGAGCTTGCGGCTGGCGTTGTAATACACCTGGCCGGGGACGGTGTAGAGATGGAATCGCGTCTTGAAACCGCGAATCGTGCCGAGATCGACGGGGAGGAAGTCGAAGAAGAGCGTGCGCTCAGTTTCGGTGGCGAGCGATATCATTTTGCCACGCGTGTTGGGCGAGACCTTTCCGTAGATGTGCTCCAGGTTGGTGGTCTTCCCGCCGAGGCCCGGTCCGTAGTAGACGAGCTTGCAGTTGATCTCGCGGGACGCGTAGTTGATCATCGACATGGGCGCGTCCCTCTATCCGAAGAGTTTGTCAATTTCGTCCTCTGCCCCTTCGAGCAGGCCCTTTTGCGCCTGGCCCGTGCCGACCCGATTGAACATCTCCTCGAACACCTTGTTGAGGTTCTCGACCGCCCCTTTCGCCTTGAGCTTCACGAGTCCCAGCGTCGCCCGCTGATCGAACAGCACCACGAGAATGACGCGCTTCGCCACATCCGCGAGGAACATCGACTCGCGCTCGCCCTGGTGCACGAGCGAGGCGAACTCGGCTTCGCCGATCATTTTCGCGAGCTGATCGTTGGCGCTGAAATCGGCGGCGGTGAGTGAGGCGAAGGCGGTGGGATCGAACTGCGGCGTTTCCCCGACGGTGGCGACGAGCTGGCCGTTGCGGTCGACGAGCAGCGCACAGCGGGCGTTCGAATCGCGGAGGAACGCCTGCAGGTGCTTCTGGATTTGCTTGAAGTCGTTCTCGCTGAAAGACCAGCTTGCGGCCCCGGCCATGCGCCTCCTAGAGGTCTAGTCGGTCTCCGACATCTCGCGCCGTGCCGCCAGCGCCTGAGCGATGGCTACCGCATCGGCATACTCCAGCTCGCCACCCACACGCAGACCTCGGGCGATCCGCGTGACGCGCACGCCGATCGGCTTGAGGAGCTGCTGGAGATACGTGGCGGTCGCCTCCCCCTCCATCGAGGGATTCGTGGCGACGATAACCTCACGCACCTCCGAGCCGTTCGTCAACCGTGCGACCAGCCGCTCCAGATGCAGCTCATCGGGTCCAATGCCATCCAAGGGCGAGATCCGGCCCCCCAGGACGTGATAGCGGCCGCGGTAGCGGCCGGCGCGCTCGATGGCGTTGACATCGCCCGACTCCTCGACCACGCAGAGCAAGGCCGCATCGCGCCGGGGGTCCGAGCAGATCGGGCACGGATCCTCATCCGAGAGGTTCCCGCACACGCCACAGGCCATGACCTTCCCGCGGACGCGCCGGATCGCCTCCGCCAGCCGCTCCGCGGTTTCCGCGGGCTGCTTCAGCAAATGGAACGTGAGCCGTTGAGCGGTCTTGCGCCCGATGCCGGGGAGCTTAGCGAGCTCCGCCACGAGTTCCTCGATGGCGGACACGGAGCGGGCCGCCCGACCTACAGCGGCAGCTGGAATGGGAAGGGCAGACCCGACGCCAGCTTTCGCACCTCGGCCTGGTACAATTCGGCCGCGCGCTTCTGCGCCTCTGCCACGGCGGCAAGCACGAGGTCTTCGAGCATCTCGATATCTCCCTGCTTGACCGCCTCGGGATCGATCTTGATGCCGCGAATGTGCCCCCGCCCATCGACAGTGGCCTGGACCATCCCGCCACCGGCCGACACCGTCAATGTCTGTTGCGCCAGCTGCGTCTGGATCTCAGTAAGCCGCCCCTGCATCTGCTGGGAGAGCTGGAGCAGGCTAGATAAATCCGCCATATGTCGAAAGTTACCTTGCGTCGTACCGTTGGCAAGCTGTTACTCGAGCAGCTCCAAATCTAGTGCGTCCACGGCCGCGCTCAGGGTCGGATCTTTGGCGCGCAGGCTCTTGAGCCGCTCCGCGTTTGCCCCCTCGGCCGTGATGCGCGACGGTGCGGAGCCACCGGTTCGTGCAGCGCCCGACTCGACGATTCTGATGCGCGGCGCTTCG
>QHTY01000008.1:13546-15159 GCA_003220985.1 Gemmatimonadota bacterium | reverse complement strand
AAATCATCGGCAACTGAACTACTTCGCGCACGAGTCGAGCTATGTCGACGAAGGAGCGGTCGTCGGGAACGGCACCAAGATCTGGCACTTCTCGCATATCATGCCCGGGGCGGTGATCGGCGAGCGCTGCAATCTCGGCCAGAACGTCGTCGTGATGCCGGGCACGAGAATCGGCAACAACGTCAAGATTCAGAACAACGTCTCCATCTACGAAGGCGTGGAGCTGGAAGACGACGTCTTCTGCGGACCCTCCTGCGTGTTCACCAATGTGATGAATCCGCGCAGTCACGTGTCGCGCAAGAGCGAGTATCGACGGACGCTCGTGAAGCGCGGCGGCTCGATCGGAGCGAACGCCACAATCGTTTGCGGCGTGACGCTGGGCGAATACGCCTTCATCGGCGCGGGGGCGGTGGTGACGTCCGACGTTCCCGCCTACGGGCTCATGGTCGGCGTGCCCGCAAAGCGCGGGGCGTGCGGCGTGCGGCGCGTGCGGGGCCAGCTACGAAGAATCGGGGGGCGCGCTCCGGGTGACCAAACCATCGAAGGTGCGCGCATCATGAACGTCCCGATGCTCGATCTGGTCGCGCAGTACCACGCGATCAAGGACGAGGTGCTCCCCGCCATGATGAAAGTCATCGAGACGCAGCAGTTCATCATGGGCGCCTGGGTTCCGCAACTGGAAGCTGAAGTGGCGCGGCTCTCGCATGCCAGGCATGGGATCGGATGCGCGAGCGGCACAGACGCGCTGCTGCTGCCGCTCAAAGCGCTGAACCTGAAGCCGGGTGACGAAGTCATCACGACCCCCTTCACATTCTTCGCGACGGCCGGGACGATTCACAATGCCGGCGGCACGCCGGTGTTCGTCGACATCCAGCCCGACACGTTCAACATCGATCCGGCGGCTGTGAAGCGCGAAGGCGATCATGCCGGTGCATCTGTACGGGCAAATGGCCGACATGCTCGAGCTGATCGCCATCGCGAAGACCAGAGGCCTCAAGCTGATCGAAGACGCCGCGCAGGCCATCGGCGCGCGGCGGAAGATCGACGGCGAATGGCGGATGGCCGGCGAGCTGGGCTGGGTCACCGGGTACTCGTTCTTCCCGAGCAAGAATCTCGGCGCCTGGGGTGACGCCGGAATGATCGTGACCTCGGACGACGCGGCCGCCGAGCGCCTCAAGAAGCTGCGACTGCACGGTGGTGCCAAGCAGTATCATCACGACGAAGTCGGGACGAACTCGCGCCTGGACTCACTCCAGGCCGCGATCTTGCTGGCCAAGCTGCCGCATCTGACGGCCTGGTCGGCGCGGCGGCGCGAGCACGCCGCCTACTATACCACGGCCCTGGCGGACCTGCCGCAGGTCCAGCCGCCCGTCGTGGACCCCGCCAACGAGCACATCTTCCACCAGTACACGCTGCGCGCACAGCGCCGCGACGAGCTCGCGGCGCATCTCAAAAAGGAAGGGATCGGCCATGCGGTGTACTACCCGGTCCCGCTCCACCGCCAGCCGTGTTTCGCGCACCTCGGCTACAGAGACGGCAGCCTTCCCCACGCGGAACAGGCCGCGCGGGAAGCGATCTCGCTGCCGATCTACCCGGAGCTCACCCGCGCGCAG
>QHTY01000008.1:12871-13495 GCA_003220985.1 Gemmatimonadota bacterium | reverse complement strand
GACGGTGCGTGGGGGCGCAATCACGTCCGCACGGTCGCCGGGCTGGCGGAAGGCGAGCTGACAGCAGTTTGCGACACCGATGCCACGATTCGCGAACGGGTATCCCGGCAATACCCCGGCGCCCTCGTGACTGCCGACCTGGGGGCGTTGCTTGGGGCGGTGGACGCCGTGATCGTCGCCTCCCCGGCGGCGACCCATGCGTCCGTCGCGCGCCAGGTGCTCGAGGCGGGGAAGCCGGTCCTCGTCGAAAAGCCGTTTGCGCTCACGGTGCGGGACGCCGAAGCGGTCGCCAAACAGGGTGCGGAGCGGGGGATCCCGGTGCTGGCCGGTCACCTGCTGGTCTACCACCCCGCGGTCGAGCGGCTGCGCGAGATGGTGCAGAACGGCGAGCTGGGCAAAGTATTCTATTTATATGGGCTCCGGGTGAACCTGGGGCAGGTTCGAAAGGACGAGAACGCACTCTGGAGCTTTGGACCGCATGACGTGTCCGTGGCACTCTACTTGCTTGGTGAGCAACCCGTTCGCGTGGCGGCCCAAGGGAAGAGCTACCTCCAGCCCGCCATCGAGGACGTGGTCTTTCTCACGATGGAGTTCGCGAGCGGCGTGCTGGCACACGTCCAGATG
>QHTY01000008.1:4503-12817 GCA_003220985.1 Gemmatimonadota bacterium | reverse complement strand
CCAAGAAAATGGTGGTATTTGACGACATGGAGCCGCGCGAAAAGCTGCGGATCTACGACAAGGGCGTGGACCGCCCCCCGGAGTACCGCTCGTTCGGCGAGAGCCTGGCCATTCGGGAGGGTGATATCTTCATTCCCCGTATCCCCGCCGTGGAGCCGCTCGCCGCCGAGCTGGCGCATTTCGTTCGGGCCGCCCAGGGTCGTGAGGCGCCGCGGGCGAGCGCGGAAGACGGCGTACGCGTGGTCCGCGTGCTCGAGGCCGCCTCGCGCTCCTTGGCCCGCGGTGGCGCTCCGGAGACACCATGACGGCGACAGCCGCAGCCCCCACGATGGTCGAGGCCCTGCTCGCGAAGGGAAAGGACCGGACCGCGGTCTTTGGCGTCGTCGGTCTCGGCTACGTCGGACTCCCGCTCGCGATGGAGCTGGTCCGCGCCGGTTACCGCGTGCTCGGCGTCGACGTGAACACCCGCGTCGTCGACTCCCTCAACGCAGGCCGCTCGCATATTCAGGATGTCCCCGCGGCGACCGTCGCGGATGCCGTTCACGCCAAGAAGTTTTCGGCCACGGCCGATCTGACGCGGCTCAAAGAGCCGGACGTCATCTCGATCAGCGTGCCGACGCCGCTGTCCAAGACCAAAGACCCCGATGTGAGCTATGTGCTCGCCGCGACCGAATCGGTGAAGCGCGCCCTGCGCAAGGGACAGCTGGTCGTGCTCGAGTCGACGACCTATCCCGGCACCACGCGCGAACTGGTCCTGCCGGCGCTCGAATTGACGGGCCTGAAAGTCGGCGCAGACTTCTTCCTCGCGTTTTCGCCGGAGCGCGTCGATCCGGGCAACGAACGCTTCAATACCCGCAACACTCCCAAGGTCGTGGGTGGCATTACGGCCAACTGCTTGAAGGTGGCGATGGCGCTGTATCAACCGGCGATCGATACGCTGATCCCGGTTTCTTCGCCGGAAGCGGCCGAGCTCGTGAAGATCCTCGAGAATACCTTCCGCAGCGTCAACATCGGGCTCGTCAATGAAATGGCGATCGTGTGCGACAAGCTCGGCGTGGATGTCTGGGAGGTGATCGAAGCCGCCGCTACGAAGCCGTTCGGGTTCATGAAATTCACGCCGGGTCCGGGCGTGGGTGGCCACTGCATCCCGCTCGACCCACACTACCTCGCCTGGAAGATGCGCACGCTGAACTACAAGACGCGCTTCATCGAGCTGGCCGGCGAGCTCAACGCGGAAATGCCCGTATTCTGGGTCGCCAAGGTGGTGGACGCGCTCAACGAGCAGGGCAAAGCCGTGCGCGGCAGTCGCGTGCTGCTGCTCGGCGTTGCGTACAAGAAGAACATCGACGACATCCGCGAGAGCCCGGCGCTCGACGTGATCCGGCTGCTGCACCAGCGCGGCGCGCAGGTGTCGTACCACGATCCCCATGTGCCGATGTTGAAGGAAGAAGGCATCTCGCTGAGCTCGGTGGCGCTCACGCCCGAAACACTGCGCGCCGCGGACTGCGTCATGATCGTCACCGATCACGATGCCGTGGATTATCAGTCCGTGAAGCGACACGCGCGGGCGACGGTGGACACGCGCCACGTGCTGGCGCGTGAGCGCAAGGGAGAGCGGTACGTGGGCCTCGTGGTGGGCGCCTGCCTCGCGGAGACGGGCAACGAGGTGATCTGCGCCGACGTCGACGCCGCCAAGATCGGCTCGCTCAAGCAGAATAAGCTCCCCATCTACGAGCCGGGGCTCGAGCCGATGGTCGTGCGCAATCAGCGCGACGGCCGCCTGACGTTTACGACGAACGTCGGGGAAGCCGTCGAGCGGTCGGAAATCGTGTTTATCGCCGTGGGCACGCCCCCGGACGAAGATGGCTCCGCCGATCTGCAACACGTGGTCGCTGTCGCGCGCACGATCGGCGACCATATGAACGAGCCCAAGGTCGTGATCACCAAGAGCACGGTGCCCGTGGGAACGGCGGAAAAGGTTCGCGCGGAAATCGCGGCGCGGGCCCGGAAGCCGTTCCACGTGTGCTCGAATCCCGAGTTTCTCAAGGAAGGCGCGGCGGTCGAAGACTTCATGAAGCCCGACCGCGTGGTTGTGGGCGTGGATTCGGACGAAGCCGCGAAGGTCATCGAGGAGCTGTACGCTCCCTTCGTCCGCACCGGCAATCCGCTCATCGTCATGGACATTCCGTCCGCGGAGATGACCAAGTACGCCGCCAACGCGATGCTCGCGACACGGATTTCATTCATGAATCAGATCGCGCGCCTGTGCGAAGCGGTGGGCGCGAACGTGACGCATGTCCGCCGCGGCATGGGCAGCGACCGTCGCATCGGACCGGCGTTTCTGTTTCCGGGTCCCGGATACGGTGGATCGTGTTTTCCCAAGGACGTCAAGGCACTGGTTCGGACTGCGACTGAGCGCGGCGTGCCGGTCGACATTCTCGATGCGGTCGAAAAGGCGAACGAAGCGCAGAAACGGGTGCTCTTCGAGAAGCTGCACCGCCATCTGGGTGATCTGGACCAGCGGACGATCACCGTGTGGGGCCTCGCCTTCAAAGCCGAGACGGATGACGTGCGCGAAAGCCCGGCGCTCGTGCTGATCGAAGCGCTGCTCTGCGCCGGCGCCAGGGTGCAGGTGCACGACCCCGCCGCGATGAAATCCGCGGCGCGCCAGCTCGGCAGTCGCGTTCAGTATGCCGAACATGCCTACGATGCGCTGAACGGCGCCGATGCCCTCGCGATCGTCACGGAGTGGCTCGAGTACCGCAACCCCGACTTCGCCCGCATCAAGAGCCTCCTGAACCGGCCGCTGATCGTGGACGGACGGAATCTGTACGATCCCGTCAAACTGGGCCGGCTCGGCTTTACCTACGACAGCATCGGCCGCCAGCTCGCATGCGCGTCCTCGTAACGGGCGCCGCCGGGTTTCTCGGCTCACATCTCGTCGACAAGTTCCTGGCCCTCGGCTACGAGGTGCTGGGGATGGACAATCACATCACGGGGAACCCGACCAACCTGGAGCATCTCGCCACTCATCCCAAGTTCCGCTTCGCCAATCAGGACGTGACGCGCTACATCGAAGTCGAAAGCCCACTGAACGGCGTGCTCCACTTCGCGAGCCCGGCCAGTCCGGTGGACTATCTCGAGCTGCCGATTCAGACGCTCAAAGTGGGTGCGCTGGGCACCCACAAGGCACTGGGACTCGCGTTGGCCAAGGGGGCGCGCTTCCTCCTGGCGTCCACGTCTGAAGTCTACGGGGATCCGCTCGTCCACCCGCAGCCGGAATCGTACTGGGGCAACGTCAACCCGGTCGGGCCGCGCGGCGTCTACGACGAGGCGAAGCGCTTCGCCGAAGCGCTCACCATGGCCTACCACCGCTTCCACCATCTCGACACGCGGATCGTGCGCATCTTCAACACCTACGGTCCGCGGATGCGGCCCAACGATGGACGCGTCGTGTCGAACTTCATCGTCCAGGCGCTGCGCGGGGAGTCGCTCACCGTCTACGGTGACGGCTCGCAAACCCGCTCGTTCTGCTATGTGGACGACTTGATCGAAGGCATCGTTCGGCTGTTCGAGCGGGGCACCCCCGAGCCGACCAATATCGGCAACCCGCACGAATTCACCGTCCGCCAGCTCGCCGACTCTGTCCTGCGGCTTACGGGCAGCAAGAGCACGATCGTGCAACGGCCGTTGCCGATCGACGATCCGCGCGTGCGCCAACCCGACATTTCCTACGCCCGGCGGACGCTCGCGTGGGAGCCAACAGTCAGTTTGGAGGACGGCCTGCGTCGCACGATCGAGTACTTCAGCGGCGTGGTGGCGCGGGAGCGGGCGGCGGCGACTTGATGCAACGGGTTCTGGTCACCGGCGCAGCCGGGTTCATCGGTTCCCATGTGAGTGAAGCGTTGATCCGGCGGGGCTACGAAGTGGCCGGCGTGGACAACTTCGATCCGTTTTACGCGCGCGAGGTGAAGGAGCGCAACCTAGCCGGCCTGCGGGCGCGTCCCGAATTCCAGTTCGTCGAGGCGGACGTGGCGCGCGATCCCCTACCGTTGGACGGCGTCGGCGCGGTGATCCACCTGGCCGCCAAACCCGGCGTCCGCCCTTCGCTCGAGGATCCGGCGTCGTACATGGAAGCCAACGTGACCGCGACGGCGCGCCTGCTTGACGCGGCGCGGCGTATCGGGTTGAACCGGATCGTGTTCGGCTCGTCGTCATCGGTGTACGGCAACGCGACCCCGGCACCCTTTGCGGAGGACCAGGCGGCCGTCGCGCCGATATCCCCGTACGCCGCGAGCAAGCGGGCCGGGGAGCTGCTCGCCCACGCCTTCGCGCATCTCTATCCGCTCACGATCATCTGCGTGCGGTTGTTCACGGTCTACGGGCCGCGGCAGCGCCCCGATCTGGCGATCCATAAGTTCACGGATCTGATCGCCCGGGGCCGGCCGGTGCGCATGCACGGGGATGGGTCGAGCGAGCGTGACTACACCTATATTACCGACTGTCTGGACGGGGTCCTGGCGGCGCTGGACTGGACGTCGGCCGCGGTCCCCGGGACCATCGAGACGGTCAACCTGGGCGGGGGTGAGCGAGTGCGCCTCGACCGCTTGATCGCCCTGATCGCCACGGCGCTGGGTCGGGAAGCGCGTATCGAGCGCCATCCCGATCAACCGGGCGACGTGCGGCTCACGGATGCCGATCTAGCCCACGCCGGCCGCGTGCTGGGCTTCAAGCCGCGCGTCGGGATCGAGGAAGGGATTCGCAAGTTCGTCGACTGGTACGAGGAGATTCATGGACGTCAGTCCCGAGCGTCTAGTCGAGCAGGCTAACGAACGCTTTCAGCTGCAGGACTATTACGGCGCGATTCATCTCCTCGAGGAGGTCATCGCGACGGGCCGCGCCTTTGCGGACGCGCATCATCTGCTGGGACTCTCGTACTCACTCGCCGGCCAGCCCGACAAGGCGTTGGACCAGCTCGATCGTGCCCTGGCGCTCAATCCGAACTATATCGAGGCCTTGATTCATCGGGCGCTGGTGCTGAACGAGCTGGGGCGCGAAGCGGAAGCGAATGCCGTGCTGCGACGCGCCCGGCAGGTCACCTCGGCGCGGCGCGGCGGCTTCCACGGTCACGTGGCGGCGAAGCTGGCGAACCAGCATGCCGTGCTCGGCCAGGCCTATCTCGAAGCGGGCGGTCTGAACGAAGCCATCGCGCAATACGAAGAGGCCCTGAAGCTGGGCCCGGACTTTCACGACCTGCGCTATAAGCTGGGACGCCTTTTGCTCGAGGCGGGGCGCGCGCTGGATGCGCACGGGCATTTCCAAATCATTGTGCGCGAGCGGCCCTCCTTCCTCGACGCCGCGGCGATGCTGGGGCTGGCGTGCTATCTCGCGGGCGACGGGCTGGCGGCGCGGGCCGTGTGGGAGGAGCTGCGCGCCCGGCGGCCGGAGGATCCGCGGGTCGAAGCCTACCTGGCGCTGCTGTCGCGCTCCGACGTGACGCCAGTCCCCGCGGGCGTGAACGCCGAACCGAACGACGCCCCTGCCTCCGCGCAGCGAAAGAAGAAAAAGAAGTGAGACGATTCACGCCTGCCCTGTTGGTCGTGGCCCTGGCCTGCACACGTTCGGCGGCCAATCATGAAGAGCTCGGCGATCGCGCGTATGCCGCCGGCTCGTATGTCGATGCGCTCGCGGAATATCAGTTGGGCCGCAAGGCGAACGCCGGCAGCGCGGACCTGTTGGCGAAGGCCGGCGCCGCCGCGATGCACGCCGAGGACTACGAGCTGGCGGCGGAATCCTATCGCGCACTCGCCAAGCGCGATCGCTCGCGGGCCGACGAAGCGGCCGACGGCCTGGATCGCGTGGCTCGCGCCGCGCTCGCCGCCAATGATCGCACGGCGCTCGCCAGCGCCCTGACGGGACTGCGTGAAGTCGCCCCGCGCCGACCCCTGGGTCGCTACGTCGTCCTGGCCGCCCTCGACGCCGTGGACCGCGGCGACACCGCCGAGGCACGCGCGCTGTTGCCGGTCGCGGCGGCGTCCGCAGTCGACGCGGCCCGGGCGGACTCGCTACTGTTCGTATACGGGATGATGCTCGTGCGGGTCCGGGAGTGTAGTACCGCCGTGCGGGTGTTCGAGGGCGTCATCCGGCGACAACGGGCCGCGGTGGTGGTCGAGTCCGCTCGGGAAGGGTTGGGGCTGTGCGCGCTCGTCGAAGGACAGATCGCGCTCGAGCAGGGACGTCCCACCGATGCGGAGGGATGGTTTCGTCGCGCCACCGCGCCGGGCGCGTCTCCGGATGTCGTCCGGGGCGCGTTCCTGGGTCTCGGCGACGTGCGGCTCGCGCAGGGGGACATCGCCGGTGCGATGGAGAGCTACCAACAAGCGCTCGCGGGCGGGACGCCGGGCGACACGATTTCGCAACGGGCGCAGGAAAAGCTCAACGCATTGGGAAAGGCTGAACCGGAATGAGGTTGCAACAAGCGATCGGTGTACTGGCGCTGGGCATCGCGCTGAGTAGCCTGGCGGCGTGCCACCACGGCCCGCGGCTGGCGCCGGTCGTGCCACCGAATGAGCAGCTCGCGCGCGCCATGGATCTGTTTCACCATGGCGATTTTCGGCGCGCCCAGGCGATTTTGCAGCGGCTGACGTTCGATCTCGAGCCAGGCGACCCGACCCTCCCGCAGATCCGCTACTACATGGCGGAGTGCTCGTTTCAGATGGGCGACTACGTCCAGGCCTCCAGCGATTTCCGCAAGACGGAGTATGCGCCGCAGGCGCTGCTCAGGGCAGGCGACGCGAATCTGCGGCTGTGGCACCGCCCCGAGCTCGATCCGGCGTACGGGGAGACGGCGCTGGCGATTTATCAGGAGCTGTCCGGGCGCTTCCCCGACAGTGACGCGGCGGCGCGCGCCCGCCCGCACGTGAAGCGCCTCGAGAATCAGTTCGCGGAGAAGACGTACAAGACGGGCATCTTCTATCTGCGGCGGAAGGCCTTCGATTCCGCGATCATCTATTTCAAAGACGTGATCGCCAATTATCCCAACTCGGCGCGTGCGCCGGACGCGTTGCTGCGATTGGTCGATTGCTATCGCGCGATCCGGTACACGCAGGAGCTGGACGAGACGTGCGAGCACCTGCGGCGCTTCTATCCCAACGCCAAGGGCATCGACCGGAGCTGTCCCGCCGTCGCCGACTCCAGCGCGAAACCGTCCACGCCGTCGACGCCCGCGAATCACTGACCGGCGTGAGTGGCGGCGGGCCGGCGGGGCGGGCGCTGTTCGGGGGCTCGTTTGACCCCGTGCATGTCGCACACCTGATCGTCGCGGAAGCAGCGGCGGACGCGCTGGGCGTTGCCGTACACTTCCTCCCCGCGCGCGAGCAGCCGTTCAAACGCGCCGCCCACCAAGCCACTGCCGAGCAGCGAGCGGAAATGCTGGAGCTGGCCGTCGCCCGGAATCCCCGCCTGGGGGTGGAGCGCATCGAGCTGGGGCTGCCGACGCCTTCGTACACGGGGGGAACCGCTTCACGTTACTGCTGGGGGCGGATGCCGCCCGCGATCTTGCGGATTGGTGGGAAGTCGAAGCGCTTCCGGCACTTGCCGATGTCGTCGTCTTTGCCCGGCCGGGCGCGAGCGTGGTCCGACACCCCCTGACTGCGCGGGTCATTCCGGTTCCCTCGATCGACGTGTCCGCCACCAAAGTGCGTGAGCGCGTCAAAGAGGGACGTTCCATTCGATATTTAGTGCCCGACTCGGTGCGCGAATACATCGAGGCGCACGGGCTGTACCGCTAGAGGTGTAATGACCAATCGCTGGTTTACAAAAATCTTTGGGACGCGGTTCAACCGCGAGTTGAAGCGCATCCAGCCGATCGTGGATGCGATTCACCAGCATGAAGCGCGTCTCAAGGACTTTGCCGACGCCGACCTCCAAGCGCAGACCGGCAAGTTCCGCGAGACGATCGCGCAACGCACCGGTGCCCTGCAGGCCGAGGTCGAGCGCCTCAAACAGGCAAAGCACGATTGTCCCGATCCCGCCGAGCGGGCGAACCTCGGCGATCAGCTGAGAAAAGTCGAGCAATCGTTCGTGAGCGAGCTGCAGCGTACGCTGGACGACTTGCTGCCCGAGGCGTTCGCAACGGTGCGGGAGGCGTCGCGCCGGCTCCTGGGGAGCGATGTCGTCGTGACGGCACACACCCTGAAATGGGACATGGTGCCCTATGACGTGCAGCTTATTGGCGGGATCGTGCTGCACCAAGGCAAAATCGCGGAGATGGCGACGGGCGAAGGAAAGACCCTCGTCGCCACCCTGCCGCTCT
>QHTY01000008.1:1091-4454 GCA_003220985.1 Gemmatimonadota bacterium | reverse complement strand
CAACTACCTGGCGCGCCGCGACTCGCAATGGATGGGGCACCTCTTCAAGTGGCTCGGCGTCACGGTCGGATGCATCGACGACACCCAGCCTGGCACCCCCGAGCGCCGCGCCGCCTACCAATGTGACATCACCTACGGCACGAACAACGAGTTCGGGTTCGACTACCTGCGCGACAACATGGTGGGGAGCCTGGAGCAGCGGGTCCAGCGCGGGCACGTCTATGCGATCATCGACGAAGTCGACTCGATTCTTATCGACGAGGCGCGGACGCCGCTCATCATCTCCGGTGCCGTCGGCACCGAGTCCGACGAGAAATACGCGCAATTCAACGCCCAGGTCGTGCAGCTGGTTCGCAAGCAGACCGCGATCGCGAACGACCTGATCGCCCGAGCCGAGCCGTTGCTGGCGAATCCGGATACGAACTACGAGGGCGCGAAGCTGTTGTACAAGGCCCAGCTCGGCATGCCCAAGAACAAGAAGCTGCTCAAGCTGCTCAACGAGCAGGGTGTCAAACAGCAGGTGCAGCGCGTCGAGCTGGACCGCCTGGCCGACCGGAAATTGCCCGCGCGCGATCAGAAGATGCGCGACGTCGAGGACGATCTCTATTTCGTCATGGACGAGCGCGGCCGGTCCGTGCACCTGACCGACAAGGGCGTCGAGACGATGTCGCCGCAAGATCCGACGCTGTTCGTCGTGCCCGACATCTCCCATGCGGTCCACGAAGTGGACCACGACCCGGATCTTTCGCCGGCCGAGAAGATCGAGCGCCGCCGCGCCGTGGAGGCGGAGTACGCGGCCAAGAGCGAGACGCTGCACATCATTCACAAACTGCTGCAGGCGCACGCGCTCTACGAGAAGGATGTCGAATACGTCGTCCAGGACGCCCAGGTGTTCATCGTGGACGAATTCACCGGCCGGCTCATGCACGGGCGCCGCTGGTCGGACGGCCTGCACCAGGCGGTCGAGGCGAAAGAGGGCGTGAAGGTGCGTGAGGAGTCGCAGACGCTCGCGACCATCACGATCCAGAACTACTTCCGCATGTACGAGAAGCTCGCCGGCATGACGGGCACGGCCGAGACCGAGGAAACGGAGTTCCACCAGATCTACAAGCTCGAGGTCGTCGTCATTCCCACGAACCGGCCGGTGCGGCGCGTGGACAAGCACGATCTCGTGTACAAGACGCGCAAGGAGAAATACGACGCGATCATGGAAGAGATCGAGCGGCAGCATAAGCGGGGGCTGCCGATCCTGGTGGGAACCACCAATGTCGAGGTTTCGGAGACGCTGTCGCGCTTATTGAAACGGCGCGGCCTGAAGCATGAAGTGCTGAACGCCAAGTACCACGAGCGCGAGGCGGAAATCGTCGCGCAGGCGGGCCAGCCCGGCTCGATCACGATCGCGACCAACATGGCCGGCCGCGGGACCGACATCAAACTCGGTCCGGGCGTCAAGAAGTGTCAGGTGTGCGGCATCAAGTCGCGCGAGGCGCCGTTCGGGCAGCTGGTCGAGAAGCCGGACCTGAGCCCCGAGAAGATCAAGGAGCTCAAGTGCAACGAGGACCCCCCGTGCGGCCTCGTTATCGTCGGGACGGAGCGACACGAGGCACGGCGCATCGACCGCCAGCTGCGCGGCCGCTCGGGACGCCAGGGCGACCCGGGGCAGAGCATCTTCTATCTCTCGCTCGAAGACGACCTGATGCGCCTCTTCGGATCCGACCGCATCGCCCGCATCATGGACCGGACCGGTGCCGAGGAAGGGGAGGTCATCACCCATCCGTGGGTGACGGCGGCGATCGGCCAGGCCCAAAAGCGGGTCGAGCTGCAGAACTTTCAGGCCCGCAAGAAGCTGCTGCAGTTCGACGATGTCATGAACCAGCAGCGCGAAGTGATTTACTCGCAACGGCTCTACGCGCTCGAAGGCGGTGAAGAGCTGAAGGCCGAGGCACAGCGCATGATCGACGCGGCCGTCGAGAAGCTCGCCGACAGCCTCATCGCGGACTACGACGATCCCGGCCAGTGGGATCGGGCGCTGATCGAAACCGAGTTCCTGCAGAAGTTCATGGTTTCAGTTCCTGGCGTCAGCGATCCCGCGGTAGTGAGGAATCGTGAAGAGCTGGTGCGTGCGGCCCAACAAGTGAGTCGTGAAGCCTTCCAGCAGAAGCTCGGCTATCTCCGCGATGTCGAAACCAAGGTCGGCGCCGCGAACCTCGCCGAGCAAGCGTTGTCGCACGTGACTCTGGGCGTGATCGACGAGAAATGGAAAGATCACCTGTACGATCTCGATCAGCTCCGCGAAGGCATCTACTACCGCGCCTGGGGCCAGAAAGACCCGCTCGTCGAGTACAAGCAGGAAGCGTTCGATATGTTCATGGGTCTGATGCACGATCTGCAGACGACGTTCGCGGAGCGGTGGCTCAAGCTGCAGATCGAGATCGGTCCGCCGCCGGGCCAAGGCGCCCAACGTCCGCCGAGCCGCGGCGTGACGGGTCCGGCCGGTGGGCTACCAGGCGCCCGCCGGCGCGAAACGCCGATGGTCGCATCGAAGCCTGCGGCCGATGGTCTCGTAACGGCCGCCGAGCCGCCGCCGCCGTCACTGCAGCGCGGTGCTCGCGGCGGCGTAACCGAGCCGGCGTTCGCCGCGAACCCGTACGCCGGGGTGGGGCGCAATGACCCCTGTCCCTGCGGCAGCGGCAAGAAGTTCAAGAAGTGCCACGGCGCGGCGGCGTAGTGCGCGCGCGAGGGGCACCGCATGCGCCCCCCGCGTGTGGCTCGAGCTACTGCGTCACGACTACTGCGTCACGACAAACTGGTAACAGGCGCTCTCCAATACGACCGCCTGGCTCGCCTGCTCGATTACCCGAAAGTGAATGTCGAATGTCGAACCGACCGGGAACGCCGCCAGGTTGCGGAACAGGGCGGCCCCACCAGTGCCACGGGAATCCGTGGTGATTGATTGGGGAACCGTACCCACCCCCAAGGTGAGCCAATTTGTCCCCGTGCAATCGTCGTTCACGTTCATGTCGGTCGCGCGCTGCAGCTGATAGCTGGTGTTCGGTTGCAGGTCGCGAACCCAGGTATCGAGATAAACGATCCGATCCGCGTCCTTCGGCTGACGGAACTTGACGTGCCCGAATCCCCCCGCGCCGGTGACGTCCCTGAGAATGATTTCATCGTTGAACGGCGGCGTCTCCGGCCCCCAGCTGCTCGCGCTGATGGCGAGCTGCGAGGAGGCGAAGGCTGGCGACACCGGATTGCGGACGTCTGACACGCAGGCTAGTACGGTTGTCAGGGCAAGGAATGGGGCGGCGATCGGGACTCGCATGACTCCTCCACGGGTAGATGGGACAGCGTAAACCTCAAAAT
>QHTY01000008.1:396-1045 GCA_003220985.1 Gemmatimonadota bacterium | reverse complement strand
CACTACGGTTGCTTCAACAGTGCCCTCGTTGCGCGCTATCCCCACCATTCCGCCGTTCTCAAAGAACGTGGTACCAGCAGGGTGCACATGCGGGGAACAGTTGGGGTCGTCACCCATGTAAAACGTGATCGTTCCGGTTGTCACCGTCACCAGGACCGGGCCGGGATGATAATGCCAACCGGAATGGCCCCCGGGTGCGACGACAGTTCGCACGACTACGATGTCGGTGTTATCGTGCGACTTGAGCTCGGCGTCATAGTCACCGGCTTTGGATTGAATGTGAAACGTGCCGAGGTTGCCGCGTGCCAGGAGTGTCGGCGTAAAGTCAACGGCGGCAGTAAAACTCGGCGGCTCGGTGATTGCAGGCTTGGCCGCCTCCCGGCGCGTCGCCGAGTCGCTGCATGCGAGCGCTCCGATTGCGGCCGCGATCGCTGAGGCGATGACGGAACGGCATAGGACTTTTGACATGCGAACCTCCGTGGGGCACGGCAGTTAACGAGCTCCGCGGGCGAGCCGGCCCCGACCGGACGCGGAAAACGCTCTGGCGGCGATCACCGCCAGGCGTACATTGACCACACTAGCGTCGGCCAGTGACCCAGCCGTGATCGGAGCGTGACTTGGCCGCCTCCCCGCCGGTCGGCGCGCCTAC
>QHTY01000008.1:0-314 GCA_003220985.1 Gemmatimonadota bacterium | reverse complement strand
CTGGCTCAGCCGAAACGCCTCGCTCTTCTCGCCTATCTCGCCCTCCACACTGACCACGGTGCTCGTCGCGACACCGTCGTTGCGCTGTTTTGGCCCGACCTCGACGCCGCGCACGCCCGGGGTGCTTTGCGACAGTCACTGCGCTTTCTGCGCCGCGAGCTCGGTGACGGAATCCTCAACGGCCAGAGTGACGAAGCGATCGCGTTCGAGCCCGGCACGGTATGGTGCGATGTCGTGGCGTTCGAACAGGCATGCAAGGCAGGACACGGCACAGAGGCGCTTCAACTGTATCGCGGCGGATTCCTCGAGGGTTG
>QHTY01000157.1:18507-19071 GCA_003220985.1 Gemmatimonadota bacterium | reverse complement strand
GAACGTGGGGGTGCCGTCCACAAGCGCTTTTTCGCCTTCTTGCCGGCTGTATTCAATGCGCTGCGCGTACTTCCCCGACTCCATGCAGCCGTCGTAGGCCTTGAGGTCGACGCCGGCCGCCTGCGCGAACGTGCGGAACAGATTGGACGGATCTTTCCCCGTCTGCGCCCACTGATGGTGCTCGAACAACTGATCCTGCATCTCGAAGTACCGGCCTTGTGCGCCAGCGCATTGTGCGGCGTGGGCGGAGAAGCGCGAATACTTGTGAACGGGAAGCGGGTAATCGCGGAAGCGCCACCGGACGCGTCCGCTGTTGATCAGTTGCTCTCTAATGGTCGGCATCTGGACCGTGGCGAAGGTCGCGCAGACCGGACATTCGAAGTCCAAGTACTCGGTGATCTCGACCGGTGCGCTCTCCTGGCCGAGCGAGTACCCGCGGAAGCCGTCGTCGGCGACGCTGGGAGGCGGGCCGGCTGCTGCCGCGGGAGCGCCGCCGCCCGTCTTGAGCAGCGCGAACACGGAAACGCCCAGCACGACGGCCAGCACGGTCAGCACCACGTAAAA
>QHTY01000157.1:0-18502 GCA_003220985.1 Gemmatimonadota bacterium | reverse complement strand
TCCCCGCTTCCTCCAGGACGCCACGGTTCGTCATCGTCCGGATCGTCGAGTGAGAACTCGCCGCCTCCCCCACCGATCGCGTCTTCGACGATGCGGCGGCTCTCCGCGACGTCCGGCGTGTCGTACGTGCTCCGGACTTCGTAGTGAAACAACTCACTGCGGGCGTTCCCCAGCAGTTTCTGCAGCTCCGGCGCAGCATCGAGCAACCGGCCTGCTCGGTCCAGCTCTTGTATGCGCGCGGCCAAGGCCCGAAGCAGCGCCACCAGGCGTTGTGCTCGTTCAGGGCCGTAAACTTCTTCGCTCATCGCTACCTCCCGGCACACGGGAACCCGTGTCCCCTGCCGTGGCATTATACAACACAACCCATTATCTTGCGGCGCCGTTTCCCGAGGCCCCCGACCCGAGAGGAAAATTCCTGCATGGCCAAAAAGCGTGGTGAGCCCCGGAAGTACTCGATTCCCACGAGCTTCGAGCAGGCGCGCGACGAGCTGTTCTCGCACATTCTCCGCTGCGGAGTGCTGGAGGCCGCGCCCGAGCATCAGAAGGAATGGTTCGACGATACGTTGCTGTACCTGGCGGACCGCTTCGCCGACCTGACCGAGAGTGAGCTGAACGAGCTGCGCGTGTTGGGCGAGCGCTACTGCCGCCCCGTAGTGCCACGCAGCGCCCCCGTCGGCGCCAACGCCTGACGGCTATCGCCTCGGAAGGGGGGCGCCCAACGGGCGCCCCCTTTTGTTTCGTCACCGATTCCCCCACCACCGCGGGAACCAGCGCAGCCGCCATCCAGCCGCGACACGCACTCCACCGGCGAATCCCAACTCCACGTACCACGCCCGCGTTCGTCCAGGCGCTCCCTCGAACCCCAACAACACCGCGAGAAATCCTTCACCTGGACTCTCCGGTCGTGCGTTGAACGCGGCACCCAGGCCGGCATAGAGTCCCAGTCCGGACCGCGCAGCGGAATTCACCAGTAGCTGCACCGTCAACTGCGCCCGAGCCGCCGCGCGCCCGGCTACGGTCCCGGCAGCGAGCGCGAGCGCGACGCGAGTGTCGGCGGCGGCGCGACGGGCCAGGGCGAGCTCCGCGCCGCCAAACGTGCGATGCGACACGACCGCCGCGGCACCCAGACTCAGCTCGGTCGCGGTAAGCTGTTGCGCGTGTCCGACCAGCGGCAGGAACGCGGCGAGAACCGCCGCCGCGGCACTACGCAATGTCGACGTCGTAACTGATCGCGATGTCGGGCGCGAGCGACGCGACGACGGAGCAGTATTTCTCGAGCGAGAGGTCGATGGCCCGCCGGACCTTCGTGTCGTCCGCCCCCTGTCCGCGGACGGTGAAATCAAAAGCGATCGCGGTGTAACGGCGTGGCTGCTCATCCCGGCGCGTGCCGCGCACCGAGATCTCGAGGCTCTCGAGTTGGACGCGCTGTTTTTGGAGTATGATGACCACGTCCGAGGCCGTACAGGTCGCCGCGGCGAGCAACAGCAGCTCGACTGGCGACGTGGCGACCTTTGTATCACCGTCGACGAGGATCGCGGGACGTCCGCTGCCGCTCCCTTCGAACTGCAGGTCGCGCAGCCACCGCATCGTCACGTCGGCGGTCCGAGCCACTCAGTTTCCTCGCCGCGTTGTAAGACCGACGTACAGCCGGTGCCGGCGCATCGCGTCCATGCCGTGATACTCGACCAGCCAGTTGAACGTCGAGCGGTAATGCAGCTCGAAACCGAAGACGGCGTTGAGCCAGAGGCCGGGACATCCTGGATCGGTCCCGCAGCCGTCGCGGCCGGCCAGCGCGAGCCCGCCGCCGATGTACGGGGTGGCGACCTCCTCGTCGGTCGTGAATCGCCAGAGCACTTCGAAATTGCCGACGTAGGTATTGGCACCGTTGAACAGACCGACCTCGGCCGAGGGCCGTAGCCGGAGGCGATTCGAGAAGAGATCGCCGATATCCAAGGTGGTTCCCAGGACCAGCTGCCCCGATCGTCTGAAGTCCACGCCGCCACGCACGCCGAATCCGAACAACCCGATGCGCGTTCCCCCGTGTTTGGCATTCTTCGGCGGCACGAAGTCCTGCGCAGCCGCTCGCGGAGCGACGAACACACCTGCCAGGAGCGCCAGCACGACAATGCTCTTCATGCGGTTCCTTTGCGACGGGCGGCCGTGCGCCCGTAGTCCCAGATCGCGTACACCGCAATGGCTGCGGTGGCCCACGCGAGATGGCGAGTGTAGGTCCAATCCGCGATCGCCGCCACTAACGTGAGCAGCTGGGCGATCGTGACGGCCTTGCCCCCGGCGCGCGCGGGAAGCGCGACCGGGCGGTGCAGCAGCCAGGTCGCGAGAGAATGTCGCGCAGCAGGACGCCGAGCAACTCGTACCAGGCCAGCAAGCCGCGGCCGGCGATCGTCACGAACGCGACCGCCATGAAGAGCTTGTCCGCGAAGGGGTCGAGCACCGCGCCCGCGCGGGACGAGCCATAGCGGCGGGCGAGCAGGCCGTCGCCCACATCGCTCGCCGCAGCCGCCGCGACAATAACGAGCTGCCACGCGGGCGCGCGCACGAGCGGAAAGAGCACGGCGAGCGGCAAACGGAGCGCCGTGAGGGCGTCGGCTACCGCAAAACGCGGTTTCACCCTACCTTAGCGTCCGTGGACGTCAAACTGCTCAAACAGGCCGCGATCTTCCAGGATCTCGATGACGGAGAGCTGGCCCGCGTCACGGAAGTGTGCCGCGAGCAGAAGTTCACCGTCGGCCAGTACGTGTTCAAGGAAGGCGAGCCGGGCAACCGGCTGTTCTTGATCTCCGAGGGCGAAGTCCGGATCTCACGCACCATCCCCGGCTCCGGCGAAGAGGCGCTCGCCGTGCTGAAGCCGGGTGCCTGTTTCGGCGAAATGTCGATTTTCGACCGCTCGGAGCGCTCCACCGATGCGATCGCGAACACCGCCTGCACGCTGATCACGATTTCCCGATCCGATTTCGAGCTGTTGCTGGACTTCAATCGCGATATCGCCTACAAGGTGCTGTGGTCGGTCGTGCGGCTCCTGTCCGCCCGGCTGCGCGTGACGAACGACAATCTGCGGTCGTTTCCATGTTCTAGCGGAGATCTCGTGAATGCACTGACGCCGTATGCGGCTTTCTTTATGCGCCTGGCGGTGGGCGGGGTGTTCCTCCTCCGTGGTCTCCACCGGATCCACGGCGGCATCCCACGGCTTTCCGTGGGCGCGCTGGTGGTCCTGGTCATCATCCTGATCGAGACCGTCGGGGCGGTGTGCGTGCTGCTCGGGATGTGGACCCGCCTGTGGGCCACGGCCATGGCGGTACTGGCGGCCGTGTGGATCCTAACGGACAAGCTGCCGAATCACGCCAGCTTCGAAGTCGAAGCGCTGCTGCTCGCCGGCTCGGTCACTCTAATGGCGCTCGGCGACGGACCATTGTCGATCGGCATCCGATTCAAGAAGACGGTCTAATGCAGGATTCTTAGACCCCCCGCATCGGGGCTGGCGCGGAGAAAGCTCTCCGGATCGGTCGCAGGAATCGCGACTCCGGTCTGCTTGCGCCACCGCTTGGCACTCGCGGCCATGTATTCTTCGAGCGAGCCGGCGACCCACTCGGCGGCATCGTCTTTCATCTGCTGAACGATTTCCTCCCACGTGCCGACATAGGTCGATCCGGTAACGGTGCTGACCCGGTGTATCTCGCCGACCGTGTTCTTCATCCCCTGGAGCTCGGTGAGCAGCGTGCCGAACAACTCCAGCTGGCGCGGATCGCGGATCTGGCCATCGGGCCCCATCGCTTCGATCTCCGAGAGCAGGAGGTCTTCCGGAGCGGCGTCGCCGGCGAGCTCGGTGAGTCGTTCGTTCCAGGGCACGAGCTCCGGATCGTCGTCCGGCAGGCGGTAGACGCTTTTCTTCAGTTCGATGAGCCGCCAGATCGCCAGCGCGTCGTAATGCTCTTCGGGCCCCGTCCGCTCGAGATGGAACAGCGTGGCTTCGTATTCGCCGCGGTCGTAGAGCAGATTGGCGAGGTAGATACGGGCTTCGCCGAGGCCCGGGTCCAGCTCCAGGGCGCGGCGCAGCCAGTGCAGGCTGCCGCCTTCGTCCGCGAGCCGGTGCGCCGCGTACCCGACGCACGCGGCGGCATCAGCCGAGTCCGGATGGGCACGCAGGGCACCCTCGAAGAAACGGCGCGCGTGGTCGAGCGCCCCTTCGCGGAACAGCGCGCGCCCGATCTGTAGCATCAGATCGTGATCGTCTTGAAAGCCGAGGGCGAGGACGCGATCGAAACACGCGAGCGCGGCCGCGCGCTCGCCGAACTTGAGCAACACTTCACCGAGACCGGCGAGCGTGTCTTCGTGATCGGGATCGAGCCCGCGCGCTTCATCAAACGCACGGCGCGCCCACGCGAACTCCTCGCGCGCGAGCCGCGCGTAGCCCATCCCGACATGCAGCTCGACGGCGTGGGGATAGAGGCTCAGCCCCTCCCGGAGTATGTCGATGGCTTCGTCGTATTGTCCTTCGTTGTAGAGCTGATGCGCACGTTCGTCGTATTCGTCGGAGCTGAGGAACGGATCCGACATCGAACGGGTCCTCCCTGGAAGGTTGTGCTATGATAAGAAACGGAGCACTGTTACACAAGCGACCATGTCTTCCCCGATTGCGACGATAGACGGCGGGTCCGCGACATCGCCCGGCGGTTTTACCGCCGCCGCTGCGCACGCCGGTCTGAAAGCCGATGGCGCGCTCGACGTCGCGCTCCTCGTCAGCGCGACGAGCTGCGCGACCGCCGGCGTGTTCACCAAAAACGCGCTGCGTGCAGCTCCCGTCATCTACGACGCCGAAATGCTGGCCGACCGCCCGGGACGGACCCGCGCAGTCGCGATGAATGCGCGCGTGGCGAACGCCTGCACCGGTGCCGCCGGGCTCGAGGCGGCGCGCGCGATGGCGCGTGCCGCCGAAGAGGCAGGCGGGCTGCCACCCCGGACCGCATTGGTGCTCTCCACCGGCGTCATCGGCGTGCCGCTGCCTGTGGAAACAGTGGCGCGCGGCCTGCGCGAGGCGGCCGCGAAGCTGTCCCCTGCGGGGGGCGCCGACGCCGCGCGTGCCATCATGACGACGGACACGCACCCCAAGCACTGCGCGGTCCGGCTCGAAACGCCCGGTGGTCCGATCACCATCGGCGGCATGGCCAAAGGCGCCGGCATGATCCACCCCGACATGGCCACATTGCTCGCCGTGATCACCACCGACGCCGTTTCGGAGCCCGGCACGCTGCGCCCCTTCTGGAAACGCGTCGTCGACCGCACGTTCAACGCGATCTCCGTTGATGGCGACACCAGCACCAACGACACCGCGCTGTTTCTCGCGAATGGGCATGCCGGCATCGATCCCTCGCGCGATGGCGCCACCTGGAAGCTGTTCGAAGAGGCGGCGACGGATGTGGCGCGCACGCTGGCGCTCGCGATTGTCGAAGACGGCGAAGGCGCGACCAAGCGGCTCGAAATCCAGATCGTCGGGGCACAAACTGAAGCGCACGCCCGCGAGGTCGGCCGCGCGATCGCGCGCTCCACGCTCGTGAAGACGGCGATCTACGGCGGCGATCCCAACTGGGGTCGCGTGCTAGCGGCTGCCGGCGTCGCCGGCGTTTCACTCGTCGCCGACCGTATCACGCTGCAGGCCGGCACATTGAACGGCTGGCTCACCCTCGCGAGCGGGGGCGCCACTGCGCTCGCCGATCCCGCGCAGGCACGCGCGATTTTCGCGCAGAAAGCCATCCGCCTCCGGCTCGACCTTGGTCTTGGTCGCTCGGAGGCGGTGGTATGGACCTGCGATCTTTCTCCGGACTACGTCCGGATCAACTCAGACTACACGTCGTAAGTCAGGGCTTCTTGGTCGTGTCGCGCTGAGCCGGGGCGGCCGCGGCGGGTTTCGCCTTGCGGGCCGTCCGGCGCGCCTTGTGCTTGGTCTTCGACGAATCCGCCTGCTGAGAGGCGTTCGCCGTCGGCTTCGCGGGTGCGGCGGCCGGCTGCTGCGTGGGCTGCTGCGCAGCGAGGGACAGCAACAGAATTGCGGGTAGAAACATTAAAGCCTCTGGGTTTGTGGTCGCCCTTACGACCCCTGCGTTCCATGGCGCGTCACAGCCGCTTCGGGCGCTGGGACGTTGGGCAACATCGCCCTGACGTGCGCCAACGCTTCGGCAGGAGTTCGGCCTCCACCTCGCTGCAGCTCATGGTCGGCGGCGACCGCGACATCGAGCAACCGCACGCCGCGCAAGCCTTTACTATGGGCCTCCACAAGCAGATTCGTGGCGGAATCGGGATTGAAATGGTGGGCCACCAGATCGGCGGCCGCATGCAGTGCGGGACCCGGAGGCTCGTTCGGCGCCATGGCCAGCAGCCGCTCCACGATCGGGCCGGTCAGGCCGCGGGCGAGCGCCGCCGCGACGGACGCAACGTGGCCCTCCGGCACCGGCTGGCCCGGCACGGCGTGGGTGACGATGACACGCGCCTGACGAAGCTGGAGCAGGCTGCGCCGGACCGCGCTCACCAGTCGGCCGGCGGGGATGTTCTTGGCGCTGCCCTCGAGCGCCTTCTGCACGAGTGGCTCGGTCGGCAAGCTCTCGGCGACCGCTGTCGCAATGATCGAGTCGATTGCCGGAAGCGCGGCCGCCGGGACCCGGCCCGGCAGTCGCGCGGCGCCGTTCTGCGCCGACAGGGGTGCGGCAATCAGCGCCAACGCGACTGCCAGCCTACATCTCATGGCTGCGCGGCCGAGGGTCGCACGAACAGCAGCGAGTTCTCCTGGCCGGCACCAAATCCGTCATCGACGTAGCGGCCGGCGAGTGGATCGGGCACCCAGCGCTCGCTGTCGACGACGAACATGTACTCGTGCGCCCCCGCCGGCAGCACCGCTGCCCCGTGCCAGATACCGTCGTGGTCGTCGTCGCTGAGGTGCAGCAATCCCCGGCTCCAGTTGTTGAACGAGCCGACGACTTCCACTGAACGGGCGCCGGGGAAATGGCCGACGAAGTTTGCGATGCCTTCAGTTTCGCCCGGGTTGCGAACGGACCCCTGCTGCCAGGGCAACAACAACATCGCCGCGAGACTGGCCGCCAGGGCCAACGTCCAGACTGGACGCAGCCGGAGCGTGACGGCCCGCGGCCGCCCGAACCAGCGGATCACGCGACGCACGGAACCGTGCGGGGGAACGTGAACCGGAATCTGGCGGATCTCCGCCATGACCCGATTGGCGACGCTCACCCGGGGCGGGGGTGTCGCTTCGAGCAGCTCCGCCGCCGAAATCAGCAGGGCGTACGCCTCCCGCAGGTCCGCCGGCAATTCGGCCGGATCACGCTCCCCATCGAGCGCCGCCTGCAACCGCGGATCAATTGGGTTCATCGTACGACCTCCTCGAGCGCCTCCAGCAATGCTTCCCGGGCCCGATGCACGCGCATCTTGAGCGTGGGAATTCGCGCCCCGGTCACTGCCGCCATCTCCTCGTAACTCATCCCTTCCATGTGCTTCAAAACGAACGCCTCACGTTTCTCGGCCGGCAACGCCGCGAGCGCGCGTTCTACCAGCGCGACCTGCTCGCTCCGCTCCAGCACTTCCCACGTATCAGACGCTTCCGCCAGTGCCGGCGCGGGGGCCTCACTGAGCGGGATGTCGGTCGTATGCCGCCGGGCCAGATGGCTGCGACAGCGATTGCCGGTGATCCGGTACAACCAGCTGCGCAGCCGCGACGGGTCCCGGCATTGGGCCAAATGCCGATAGGCGCGTACGAGACTCTCAGCCACTGCATCCGCCGCCGCGTCGGGATTCCCGAGCATACGCGTTGCGAAACGAAGTAGGCCCGGCTCATACCGCCGGATGAGAATCCCGAACGCCTCGCCATCGCCTGCGAGCACCCGGGCGACTACGTCGGCGTCGTCGTTCACCATTACAGGGACCCCTAGGGTCGAATCTTGGTCACGGTAGCTGCAGTGTTTCCCGGGCGGCGGCCAGATATGTGGCGGCCCGCACACCGGCGCCAGGGATGGCGCCCGCAAACGCCTCCAAGGTGCTCTGAGCACGACGCCGATACGCCGGGTCTCCCGTCACCTGCGCCAGTCGTGCCTGGAGCAGCGCTATCCCCGCGTTGGCGCCAGGCAGCACATCGTCCAGCACGTGCTTCGTTCGATCAGCAGGCGCGGCATCGGCCACATCGAAGTAGCCACCGGCGGAATCCGCGTAGCGGTGCTCGACGATGGCGGCGAGGTCGCGGGCGACATCCAGGTAGTGGGGTTCGTGGCTAACCTGGTACGCCGCGACGCAGGCCAGCGCAATCTCGGCCTGGTCCTGCAGCCATCCAGGTTGTCCGCCTGACACCGCTCCCGCCTCCCCTCCCCTTCCGATGGCCGGGTTTGTCGCGGCGGTGTGCCGTACACCCCAGCCGTGGGCGTACGTGCGCTGCAACACGAAATCGAGCGCGGCGCGCGTGCGCCGTGTCGCGGTGGACTCGTCCAGCATTGGGGCGGCGAGCAGCAGCTTCTCGATGACGTAGGCCTGCTGGTCTGCGAAAACCGACTCACTCCTGCCAAGCTCGTCGGCAAGCCTCTGGACGAGCGCATGGCCGGCTTCGCGATAGCGGCGCTCGCCGGTGACGAGCCAGGCACGGGCAAGAGCACCGGCGAGTGCGGCGCGAACCAGGCTTGGCGGATCCTCGACAGCAGGCTCGGCGGTGGTGTCGAGCATGACATCGAGTGCGCGGAGGGCGGAGGCGCGTGTGGTCGTGTCGCGCAAGAGTACTGAAGCCGCCTGCGCGTGCATCACACTGCCGCGGGCGGTGCCGCCGCGAGCCGCGTCATCCAGGTCGCGCATGAGGTCAGCGATTCCCTGTTGCACCAGGGAAGGCCGCAGCGGGGCACGCACCTCATGGCTTGCGGTGAACACGAGCTCCTGGAGCAACGCCGCCTGCTGGACAACGAACGAGCGTTGCTCCCGATAGCTTCTCGCGACCTCGGGGAGCAGCTGTTTCAGCCCGCGGCCCGTGATCGGATCGTCGGCGGGGAAATACGTGCCGCCGAAGAACGCGGAGCCGTCGGCGGTGAGGAATACGGTGAGCGGCCAGCCGCGCAACCCGGCGAGGCGTTCCACGGCGGCCCGGTATCGCTGCGCGACGTCGGGCCGCTCGTCGCGGTCGACGCGGACGGGGACGAACAGGGTGTTGATGAGGGTGCCGATTTCCGGATCGGTATAGATCGCGCGGTCGGTTTCGGCGCACCAGTGACAGTCGTCACTCCCGACATAAAGCAGCACGGGGCGATCGAGTTTCGCGGCCAGCGCGAAGGCATCGCGTCCCCACGGCTGCCAGCGCACCGGCTGGCGCGCCGCGCGCGCGAGGTAGGTCGTTGTCGAGTGGGCCATCCGGTTCGTGAAAGGCCCCCGCTCACCGATGCACGCCGCAAGTCCGGTGCAGCACACCAGAAGCATCCCGCGCACGACGGGAAATACCCCGTCCGCCCGCGGGGCGTGCCGCTATATTCGCGGGCATGAGCCACGTGACCATCACTCCCAAGGTCAATGGGCCCCTCATCGTAGAGGGCCCGGTGCGGATCGTGACGCCCGACGGGCGGGAATTGACACCCCCACTCCGGAAAGACGGCAAACCGGCGGAAGTCGTTGTGCTGTGCAGATGTGGGGGCTCGGCGACCAAACCCTTCTGTGACGGAACGCACAAACGGAACGGGTTCCAAGACGGGCAAGTTACCCCCGGCTAGCGCGACCCTATTATGTTGTCAGGCGCTGCAGCTTCCCGTTCACCTTGCGACCCGTGCCCTTGAACTGGAGGAGCGACCGACAATGGCAAAGGGAAAGAGCCCAATGGCCGCGGATGAAGGTTACTGTGTGAAGTGTAAGGCGAAGCGAAAGATCTCGAACGCCCAGCAGGTGAAGATGGCCAACGGCCGCCCCGCGCTGAAGGGTGTCTGTCCCGTGTGCGGGACCGGAATGTTCAAGATCCTGCCGCCGAAGTAGCCTCGCGGTCTCTCAATTACGCGTCCCCCGACGCAACATGTCGGGGGCGCATTTTTTTTACGCGGACCGTGTAGCACGCCGCCCCGACCTCACGGCAGTAGTAGGCGAGGATTTCCAAAGTCGCGAACTCCCCCGATGCCGTACGGACTGCATAGACGTGGTGCCGGGACGTGAGCAGGTGGGACCACATGCTATAGTCGTACCATTTGCCGATGCCGGCATTGGTGGTGTCGGCGCCGAACGTCGTCTCCACGTAACCATCCGCCGGTACTTGCGACATCGAATCGAAGCTCACTGCACCGAGATCGATGGCGCCAGCACCGGGAGCGGTAATGACGTGATTGCGGCGGAAGCCGAGGTCCCGCCACCAGTGCCACGTGTCGCCACGCGAAGCATCGAGCGTATACGTGCTATCGGCATGCAGCCCGAGTTCATACGGCGGGAACTCCGGTTTACTGAACGACCCGATCAATAACGACGCGACCAGCAGGAGAAACGCCGCTGCCAGCACCCACACCAGAATTGGCGGCCTCGCGTTGCCACCTGCATCCATCAAGCTTCCGCCATGAACGGATACCACGGATCCCGCGGTGGCACGAAGTTCTCCTTCACCACCCGGGCCGTGGTCCAGCGGATCAGATTCAGCAGGCTGCCCGCCTTGTCATTCGTCCCGCTGGCGCGCCCACCACCGAACGGCTGCTGTCCCACGACGGCGCCGGTCGGCTTGTCGTTGAGGTAGAAGTTGCCGGCGGAGTATCGCAGCGCGGTACTGGCTTCGTTGAGCGCGGCGCGATCCTGGGCAAACACGGCGCCGGTGAGGGCGTACGGCGACGTGCGATCCACCAGAGTCAGCGTCTCCTTCCACTGTTTATCCGGATAGACGTACAGGGAGAGCACCGGCCCGAAAATTTCTTCGCACATCGTGCGATACGCCGGGTCCTGCACCTGAATCAGCGTCGGGTGCACGAAGTAGCCGTCCGCATCGTCGCAGTCGCCACCGAACAGGACTTTGGCTTTGGGATCGCGCTTCGCCCCTTCGAGGTAGCCCTTGATCTTGTCGAACGATTTCCGGTCGATCACCGCGGCCATGAAGTTACGGAAATCGGCGGGGTCGCCGACCCGCATGTCCGTGAGCAGACTCAGCACGCGCTCCCGCAGCTTGGGCCAGAGTGATTCCGGCACGTAGGCGCGGGACGCGGCGCTGCATTTCTGACCCTGGTACTCGAACGCCCCCCGGACGACGCCCGTGGCGAGCGCGTCGACGTCGGCGCTGGGGTGTGCCAGGATGAAATCCTTGCCCCCGGTTTCGCCTACGAGGCGCGGGTAGTCGGCATACCCGGTGAGATTCGTCGCGACTTGCTTCCACAGCGTTTGGAAAACTTCGGTCGACCCGGTGAAGTGAATGCCGCCGAGGTGCCGGTCGGCGAGCAAGCGTTCGCTGATGACCGTGGCGGGACCGGGCACGAAGTTGACGACGCCGGGGGGCAGTCCCGCCTCCTGGAGCAACCGGAACAGGAGGTAGTTGGAGTACGCCGTGGTGGCCGCCGGCTTCCAGATCACGGTACAGCCCATGATCGCCGGCGCGGTCGACAGATTCCCCCCGATGGACGTGAAGTTGAACGGCGAGATTGCGTAGACGAATCCCTCGAGCCCGCGATAGTCCAACGCGTTCCAGATCCCTGCCGCCGACAGCGGCTGCTCGGCGTGGATCCGTTCGGCGTAATGGACATTGAAGCGCCAGAAGTCGATCAATTCACACGCCGCATCAATCTCGGCTTGGAACGCTGTTTTGCTTTGGCCGAGCATCGTCGCCGCGTTCACCATCGCGCGCCAACGCGTGGCCAGCAGGTCCGCGGCCTTGAGGAAAACGGCGGCGCGGTCGGCGAGACTCCAGTTCGACCAGTCACGCCAAGCGTCGCGCGCCGCTGTGATGGCGCCCGCGACTTCTTCGGGGCCGGCCTGATGCACCTTGGCCAGCACGTGGCGATGGCAGTGCGGCATCACTGCGTCGACCGTCTTTCCGGTTCGGATCTCCTTGCCGCCCACGACGATGGGGATCTCGATTTGCCGGCCGCTCAAGTCCTTGAGGGCTTGTTTGAGCTCACCGCGCTCGCGCGAGCCGGGGGCGTAGGCGAAGACGGGCTCGTTGACCGGGGTAGGGATTTTGGCTGCGTTCATGCCGGGAAATGTAACCGGGGAACCCAGACGTGTTTTGGAGACGACATGACTATCGATCCCAGAACCAGGATTGGCCACGTCCATCTGACGGTGAGCGATTTGGACCGCTCACTCGCGTTCTACCGGGACGTCTTAGGCTTTGAAGTCACGGCCCGCTATGGCCGTGACGCGGTTTTCGTCTCCGCGGGCGGCTACCATCACCACATCGGCCTGAATACCTGGGCGGGTCGTGGCGCGCCGCGCCCGCCGGCGGGGACGACGGGCCTCTATCATTTCGCGATCCTCTTCCCCGACCGTGCCGCCCTGGCCGCCACCGTACGCCGCGTGATCGAAAAGGGGATACCGCTCGAGGGCGCGTCGGATCATGGTGTGAGCGAGGCCATCTATCTGCGCGATCCTGACGGCAACGGCATCGAGCTGTACCGCGATCGGCCCGAAAGCGAATGGCCGCGTGGTCCCGATGGCAGCATCCAGATGCACACGCGGCCGCTGGATCTTCAGGCGCTGCTGGCTTAGAGAGCGGCGCGGCGGTCCGCCTCGCGTTGCGCCGGAAGGGGCAGCGCGATCGTCCACGTCGTTCCCGTCGCCAGCGCCGTTTCCACGCTGACCGCACCGCCGAACGTGCCCTCGGCGACGCCGCGCACCTTCTCCAGGTTCGCCGGGCTCCCACGGCCGCGCACCGTCAATTCGAGATCCGTGCCCCGTTGCTCGAGCTGCACGGTCACCGGCGACGGGGCTTCGCCGCCCGATTCGGCGGCGTTGCGCACCAGGTTGACGAGCAGATCGAACAGCGCGTTCGGATCGCCTTTGAGATACGTCGCCTCGAGCGCGGTCGTGAAGTCGAGATCGATGCCGCGGTCGCGCAGCAGCCGTCGTTCGAGCGTCAGGCAGGAGCGGATGACGCGCACCGCGTCGAAGCGTTCCGGACGGCCGGCGGGTGCGGCGCCGCGGGTCGTGCCATGCTCGCGCACGGCGCGCAGCAGCGCCGTCGTCCGGTCGATGTCTTCTAAAACCTCGCCGAGATCATCGAGCAGCAGGAGCCGGCGGTCCGGAGCGAGATCGACCCAGCGGCCGATCGATTCCATCGCGAGCTGCAGCCCGGCCCGCGCGGCGGTCAGCGGATTGCTGGCTTGATGCACGATCATGCCGGAGGACGGCGCCGTCGTCGTCTGCGTGCCGGTAGACGCCGCCGCAGGGTTCGCGATCAACCCCAGCGCCAGCCCCGCGAGCTCGAGGGCGAGTCGCTCCTTACTGCGACGCTCGCGCCCGCCCGGCGGCGGCGCGGGCGGGCGGGAGCGGACGGGGGCGACGACCCACGCATCCGGCGTGGACCCCGGAGCCGTGACCCAGCGCGACCCAACCGGGACTCGGACGCTCCAGCGGTGCAGGATCGTGTCGAGATCAAAATTGGGAGGACTGACACCGACATCAGCACCGCTGCTCGCGCGCGGCACGGCGTGGTGTGGTCCGATGACTTCCCACAGGACGACCGGGCGGCCGACGACCGCGCTCGCTTGGCGCAGGACTTCGCCTTCATCACCGCGAAACACTACAGCGCTCAACTGTCCTCCAACAACATCCCAGCGACGGACGGGTGTCAGGTGGGGGGCGAGGGGCGCATGTACAAATTGCGCCCCCTTGCAGCGCCGTCAAGCGGACACTAGCGTCTGGCCAATGACGACTCCGCCCCCGGGCTTCCCGTCGCGGCCCTCCGTCGGCCGCTCATCCTTCGCGATCGCGATGAAGGATTATACGTTCATCCGGCCTGGGGTTGCCGTGACGATCAGCGCGGTGACGCTCGCCCTCGCCCTGGTGATCGGCTTGTGGCTGATCATCTCACTGCGGGGCGCCGCGGCAACGGTCAGCCGCGGTGCGCGCACCTCCGAGACCCTGCACCGGTACAACGCCGGGCTGGAGGTCTGGCGGGAAATGGCGACCAGCAGCGATCCCCGGTTCCGCCGCGTGGAAGCCGTCGCGCAGCGCGACAGTTTGGGCCGGTCGCTGCGGACGCAGCTCGCCGAACTCGGCGACGACATGCCCGGCGATCATGAGCGCGAGCTTGTGCAGACGGTGCTGAGCGGTCTGACAAGCTCGGGCACGGGCACCGGCACCGACGCCCGCCAGGCGATGATCGTCCTCCTCGCCAAGCAAGACTCGACCATGTTCCAGGCAGCGGAGGCCTCCCAGCGGGCCGTTCTGCTGGCCGCCGTCCTGCTCGCCCTCACGATCATTGCGGCGGGCATGCTGATCGTCCCGATGGCGTGGTTGTACGTGCGGTACAAGCGTGGGGCGACCATCGAAGTGAAGGTGTAGATGGCGAAGGCCGCCGCCGGCAGCGCAGCACCCCTCACGATCGAGAGCTCGCGCGAGCGCGAGCGACTCCGCACCGTCGTCTTTCCCGAGCACTCGGACCTCGCCCTCGCGGTCGCCGAACGGATCATCGAGATCATTCAGCGCGAGACCCGCGCCAAAGGTCGAGCGGTCCTGGGGCTCGCTACGGGGAGCACTCCCGTCGGCGTCTACGAAGAGCTGATCCGGCGCCATCAGGCCGGCGACGTCGATTTTTCGCGCGTCATCACGTTCAACCTCGACGAGTACTACCCGATGCCGCCCGACAGTCCCCACAGCTACCGCCGCTACATGTGGGAGAACTTCTTCGCGCATGTGAACATCGCGAAGGAGAACGTGCATATCCCCGACGGCACCATCCCGCGCGAGCGCGTGGTCGAGGCCTGCGCCGCGTACGACGAGGCGATTCGGGCGGCAGGCGGCATCGATTTCCAGCTCCTCGGCATCGGCAAGACGGGGCACGTCGGTTTCAACGAGCCCGGGTCCGATGCGACGTCGCGCACCCGCATCGTCACGCTCGACACCCTGACGCGCAAGGACGCCGCGGCGGATTTCTTCGGCGTCGAAAACGTCCCGCGCGAGGCGATCACGATGGGCGTTGCCACGATTCTCGACGCCCGGGAGATCGCCCTGCTGGCGACCGGCGAACACAAGACGGCGATCGTCGCGCGTGCGGTCGAAGGGGAAATCTCCACCGACGTCGCCGCGACGTTCCTGCAGCGCCACCCCAGCGTCACCGTCTACCTCGACCTGCCCGCCGCCGCCGAGCTGACCCGGATCAAGACACCCTGGGTGCTGGAGGGCAGTGTCGACTGGACGCCCGCGATGATCGAGCGCTCCGTCGTGTGGCTCGCGGAACGCAGCGGCAAGGCGGTGCTCAAGCTGGCGGCGCGCGATTACGCTGAGAACCACCTCAGCCCGCTGCTCGCGCGCGCCGGATCGGCGGGGCCGATCAACGGTCAGGTGTTCAACCGGCTGCGCGAAAAGATTCGCGGGCGGGCGCGACTGCCCGCGCACGAGCGCGTGCTGGTCTTCTCACCGCATCCCGATGACGACGTCATCTCGATGGGCGGGATCCTGCGCAAGCTGTGGGAAAACGAGAATCAGATCGTTGTCGCGTACATGACGAGCGGCAACATCGCGGTGTTCGATCACGACGTGACACGGCATCTCGATTTTGTCACACGGGCGGCGGCGTCCCTCGGGCTGGACGCGGCAGCCATGCAGCGCGCGCGTGCTGCCATCACCACCGGGATCGAACAGAAAGCGCCGGGGGATGTGGACGTCCCGGTCGTGCAACACTTGAAGAAATTCATTCGCGAATCGGAAGCGATTGCCGCGCTGGCGGCGGTCGGCATTCCGCCGAGTGCTGCGCGATTCCTCGATCTGCCGTTTTATCAGACGGGCGAAGTCCGCAAACGGCCACTCAGCGACGACGATATCGCGATCGTGCTGCGGCTGTTCGACGAGGTGCAGCCCGACCTCGTGTTCGTCGCCGGCGACCTCTCGGACCCGCACGGCACCCACCGGACCTGCAAAGCCGCCGTCGAGCGCGCGCTGGAGCGCTCCAAGGGGCCGCGACCCGAGGTGTGGCTGTATCGCGGCGCGTGGCAGGAATGGTCACTCACCGAAGCCGATGTCCTCGTGCCGCTGTCGCAGGACGAGCTGCACGCCAAGGTCCTCGCCATCTTCCGCCACCAGTCGCAGAAGGACACCGCGCCCTTCCCCGGCTATGACGAGCGGGAGTTCTGGCAGCGCGTGGAGGCGCGCAATCTCGAGACTGCGGCGCGGGCCGATCGGCTGGGACTGCCGGAGTATTACGCGATGGAAGCCTATGTAATTCAACGACCTTAGCCACACGGCCGTTGCACCCCGCCCTGCCAGTCCATTATGTTGGCGCCGCAATCCCCCTTCACTGGAGGAGGCCCAACAGATGAGCGCTTCAACCACCAAAGCCTTGAGTTTGGGGATCGTTGCGGCCGTGTGGGCCGCCATCTCGCATCTGCTCAAAGTGAATCTGCAATTGTGGCCCGTGATCGTCGGCCTCGGTTGCTTCGTGGGCGCGGGCGGCGGTGTCATGGGGCTGCAGAGGTCGATCCTCGGAACGATCTCTGGGGTCATCTGGGCGGCGCTGTATATCGCCATCGCGGCCGCGCTCGGGAGACAAGAAATCCTAGACGCGCTGGTGCTCGGTGCCGCGGTGTTCGGAATGGTGTACCAGGCGCGCTGGGTCCCGCTGCTCTCGTATTCGGCAGGAGCAATCATCGGCGCCGCGACCTACCTCGCGATGGGATTCAGGACGTTCGCGATGAACGGCGCCATTCGCGTCGCGATCGCGCTCGCGATCGGCTGTGTCCTCGGGATCGCGGCGGAACGCGTCGCCGAGATGCTCGGGAAAATGCGCGTCGTGCCGGCGATGTCGAACCGGTCGTGATGTCGAACCGCTAGACGAGAAACGTGCGGTAGGGGCGCAGACATGGTGCATGGTAGGGGCGCAGCATGCTGCGCCCCTACATTTTTTTCCCCTGAAAAAAACCGAACCCGGAGCCATGCATGCGCTCCGGGTTGGCGAGGTCGGGCGGAGTGGCCGTCGACACTACGCCGCGACCTACTTCTCGTTCCGCGCTAAATGTATGAGCGTCCATCCCGCAGGTTTGTCAGGGAACGGTCCAGCCAAGTTTACAAACCGTTGCCCGGTACGCTTCTCAGAGGGATTCTTCAGACGATGACTCGTTTCCGGGTGAGACGCGGCGCTGTGGTCGCGGTCCTGCTGGTACTGGCGTTCGCCGTCGCCGCGGCGCTCGGGGTCCAGGCCTACGAGACCGCGCGGTATCATCGGGCGCAGGCCGATCGGGTGCTGCGCGATTATGCGGCGCTCGCCGCGGCGCGCGTGGCGCAACGCAGTGCGCAGGAAATCTATTACGCCGTTGTGCCGCCCCTCAAAGCGCTACAGCACGCGCACGAAATGGCGCCGCACCAGCCGCTGCCACGACCCGCCGACCTGCACTTCGACGTGATGGAGCACGAGTTCTCACTCGCGCCGTATATCCGCTTCACGTTTCGGATGGACTTGAAGACGCGACAACTACAGACGTCCGGCCAAGCCTTGCCCCCATTCGTACGACAGTGGTTGCTCGACACACTCCCGGTGCACACGCGCGCCGTCTACGACTCGTCCTGGCACATGGGGACCGTGCTGGGACAACCGGGGCGGGACCGGGACCGTCGCTACGTTGCCTACACGGTGGTGCGCGATGCGGAAGGAACGCTGCGGACCGCGCTCGGTTTCGAGGCGAAACCGGCCGCATTGCGGCCGCTCGTCGTGCAAGCGACGGAGAAATTTCCGTTGTTGCCGCGGCCACTGACGGGCGGCGTCCAGTACGACTCGATGGGCTCGATCATCATCACCGACCGCTATGGCGTCGAGATCTATCGCTCCACCGTCCAGTACACGTCGCCGTTCACGGCGCGCGACACGATCGGAACCAACATGGGCGNNACGCGCAGGCGACATTGCGCGGCGCGATCGCCGACAAATTGATCATCGGCGGATTGCCGCGATCACGGCTGCCGCTGATCCTCGGCCTGCTTGGACTGACGGCGGCGCTCATCGGGACCGCGCTGTTCCAGCTGCGCCGCGAATCCCAGCTGACGCGCCTTCGCACCGATTTTATTTCCGGCGTCTCGCACGAGCTGCGCACACCGCTCGCCCAGATCCGGATGTTTTCAGAAACGCTGACGCTGGGGCGCGTGCGCTCGGACGAGGAGCGCCACCGCTCGCTGGCGATCATCGATCAGGAAGCCCGGCGGCTGACGCACCTCGTCGAGAACCTGTTGCATTTCTCCCGCTCCGAGCGCCAGACCACGCACATCACGCCCGAGCCGACGGCGCTCGCGCCGCTGGTCCAGGAGGTGATCGACGGATTTGCGCCATTGGCCGCGGCCCGGGGCGCGAGGCTGTCCGCTTCGG
>QHTY01000007.1 GCA_003220985.1 Gemmatimonadota bacterium | reverse complement strand
ACGCGAAGCGCGCGTATGAAATCGGTCTGTACAATCGTGTGGTGCCGCAAGCGCAGGTACTCCCCGAAGCCCGCGAGATCGCCGAGAAGCTCGCGCGAGGACCCTCCGCCGCGCTCGGCGTGACGAAACAGGCGCTCGAAGCGGAAGCCGCACTCGACCTGGACGCCGCGCTGGCGTATGAGGCCGAAGTGCAGGCGCAGCTCATGCAGGGACCGAACTTCCGCGAAGCGCACGACGCATTCCGCGCCAAGCGCGATCCCAAGTTCATCTGATGGTGGACACGGCGCCGGTCCGCGCATTTCTCGACGAGAAGCACGTGACGCTCGCGGCGCGCGTCAGCGACTTCGCCACGCGCGTACTCGCGCCGCTGGCCGAGCCCAAGGATGACGCGACCGCGCGCCAGCAGGCGCGCGACCTCCTCGGGAAACTCGGCGCCGCCGGCTGGTTGCTGCCGATTCGCGATCAAGATTGGCGCGCGTGCTGCATCGTCCGCGAAGCGCTCGCCGCTGCCTCACCGCTCGCCGACGCCGTGTTCGCGTTGCAGGCGCTTGGCGTCGTTCCCATGCTGCTCTCGGCGAACGACGCGATGCGCAAACGCTGGCTCGAGCCGGCGATTCAGGGTCGCGCGATGGCGTCGTTCGCGATGACGGAGCCCGACGCCGGCTCCGATGTCGCGTCGCTGGGCGCGACCGCGGAACCGAACGGCGACGGGTACGTGCTCTCGGGCACGAAGACCTTCATCTCCAATGCTGGCATCGCGGACTTTTATACGGTGTTCGCGACCACCGACCGCGCCAAGAAGGACAAGGGCATCGGGTGTTTCGTCGTCGCGGCCGACACACCCGGACTGCGATTCGTGCGGCCGCTGCTTCTGTCCGCGCCGCACCCGCTCGGCGAGATCGCGCTGCAGCGGGCGGTGGTGCCGAGCGAGTGCCGGCTCGATGCGCCACAGGAAGGGTTCAAGCTGGGGCTGGCCACGCTCGACCGGTTACGCGCGACCGTCGGCGCCGCGGCGTGCGGCATGGCGAGTCGCGCACTGGCCGAAGCGCTCGCGCACGCCAAGTCGCGCCAGCAGTTCGGCCGGCCGCTCGCGGACTTCCAGCTGATCCAGGAGAAACTGGCCCGCATGGCGACCGATCTCACGGCGGCGCGGCTGCTCGTCTATCGCGCGGCGTGGGAAAAAGATCGCGGCGCGCCGCGCGTCACGCTCGAAGCCGCGATGGCGAAGGCGTTCGCGACCGAAGCCGCGCAACGCATTGTCGATGACGCCGTCCAGATCCTGGGCGGCCGTGGTGTCCTGGCGGATCATCCCGTCGATCGGCTCTATCGCTCCGTGCGCGCGCTACGGATTTACGAAGGGACGACGGAGATCCAGCACCTCATCATCGCGGGACAGCTCATCAAGTGAGAATCGTCACGATCGGCGGCGGGCCGGCAGCGCTCTACCTCGGCATTCTGATGAAGAAGGCCTCCCCGAAGCACGAGATCACGATTCTCGAGCGCAATCGTCTGGACGACACCTACGGGTTCGGCGTCGTGTTCTCCGACGCGACACAGAACAATCTGGCCGCCGCCGATCCCGAGACCTACGACGCGATGGCCAGCCATTTCGCGCACTGGGACAACATCGACGTCCATTACCGCGGCCGCGTGATCACGTCGAGCGGCCACGGATTCAGCGGGCTGTCGCGCCGAGCGCTCCTGGGGGTGTTAGGCCAGCGGTGTGAGGAGCTGGGGGTGTGCATCGAAGTCTGCACCGAAGTCACCGATCCGGCGGTGTATGCCGACGCGGATCTCGTGGTGGGTGCCGACGGCTTCAACAGTACGGTTCGGGGACGATTCGCCGCGCAGTTTCAGCCGTCGTTTGACGAGCGGCCCAACCGCTTCGTCTGGCTCGGTACGACCCGTCCCTTCCCGGCCTTCACGTTCTACTTCAAGCGCGACAAGCACGGCCTGTGGCGGGTGCACGCCTACCAGTACGAGCAGGGGCATTCGACGTTCATCGTCGAGACGACCGACGCGGTGTGGCGCACAGCGGGGCTCGACAAGGCCACTGAGGACGAGACCATCGCGTTCTGCGAAGCGCTCTTCACGGAAGAGCTCCAGGGCCATCGCCTCCTGAAGAACCGCTCCCTGTGGCGAAACTTCGTCACGATCAAGAACGCCGCGTGGTCGCACGGGAACGTGGTCCTGGTGGGCGATGCGGCGCATACCGCGCATTTCTCCGTGGGCTCCGGGACCAAGCTTGCGATTGAAGATGCGATCGCGCTGGCGGGGGCCCTGCAGCGGCATCCCGACGTGCATACCGCGCTGACCGCATACGAGGCGGAGCGCCGGCCGGCGGTCGAGAGTCTCCAGCGCGCCGCGCAGGTCAGCCTGCAGTGGTTCGAGGACACCGAGCGCTACATGAGCCTCGAGCCCCTCCAGTTCGCGTTCAACCTGCTCACGCGGAGCCTGCGCATCACGCACGACAATCTGAAGGTGCGCGATCCCAAATTCGTGGAAGAGATCGACCAGTGGTACGCCGATCAAGCGGCAACGCAGTCCCACGTACCACTCACCACGCACCACGCACCGGCTTCTGACGTACCACGCACCACGCACCACGCACCTCCGCCCATGTTCACGCCGTTTCGGTTGCGAGAGATGGTGTTGAGCAATCGGGTAGTGGTGAGTCCCATGTGCCAGTACGTCGCCGAGGACGGCATGCCGAACGAGTGGCACCTCGTACACTTGGGGAGTCGAGCGATCGGCGGCGCGGGACTCGTGTTCAGCGAGATGACCGACGTTTCCCGCGAGGGGCGGATTTCGCCGGGATGCACGGGCATATATAAACCGGAACACATAACGGCGTGGAAAAGAATCGTCGAATTCATTCGTCTAAATACTTCGTCGAAAATCGGCGTACAACTCGGCCACGCGGGTCGCAAGGCGTCCACGCAGCGCATGTGGGAAGGCATGGACGAACCGCTGCCGGAAGGAAACTGGCCGATCATCTCAGCATCCCCGCTGCCCTATTTCCCGTACAGCCAGGTACCCAAAGAGATGACTCGCGCTGACATGGATGAAGTGAATGCAGATTTCGTCCGGGCGGCCCTGATGTCGAATGACGCCGGCTTTGATTTGCTCGAGCTGCATATGGCACACGGCTATCTGCTCGCGAGTTTCATCTCGCCGCTCACGAACCAGCGGACGGACCAGTACGGCGGCTCGCTCGAGAATCGCATGCGGTTTCCGCTCGAGGTGTTCGACGCGGTGCGCGGCGTCTGGCCCGCCCACAAGCCGATGTCGGTGCGCATCTCGGCGGTCGACTGGGCGCCCGGCGGAATGGAGCCGGCCGATTCGGTGGAGGTCGCCCGCATGCTGAAGGCGCACGACTGCGACATCACGGACGTCTCGGCGGGACAGACCGTCGCCGATGCGAAGCCGCAGTACGGGCGGCAATTTCAGACGCCGTTTGCGGACCGGATCCGTCACGAAGTCGGCATCGCCACGATGGCGGTCGGCAACATTTCGTCGTATCAAGATGTGAATACGATTCTCGCGGCCGGCCGCGCCGATCTGTGCGTGTTGGCCCGCGCGCACCTGTGGGATCCTTACTGGACTCGGCATGCGGCCTATGAACAGGGATATCCGCTCCCCTGGCCGGACCCGTATGCAACGTTGAATCGGTATAGGCCCCGAACTTGAGGAGTCAGGAGTCTGGATTCAGGAGCCTGGGATGAATCCCTGACTCCCGACTCCAGACTCCTGAATCCGGGACAACCATGACCGTCACTTACTCGACCTACCTGAAGCTCGATCAGCTTTTATCTCTCCAGGCCCCGCGCCCCGGCGAGTTGGAGCACGACGAGACGCTCTTTGTGATCATCCATCAGGTCTATGAGCTGTGGTTCAAGGAAGTGCTCCACGAGCTCGACTATCTCCAGAAGCGCTTGCGGGCGAACGACACGCCGCTTGCCAGCGCCACGCTCAAGCGTGTTCTCACGATCCTCAAGACACTGGTGGCGCAAATCGACGTGCTCGAAACAATCACGCCCCTCAACTTCCTGGCGTTTCGCGATCGCCTTGAATCGGGGAGCGGGTTTCAGTCGCATCAATTTCGCGAGATCGAATTCATGCTCGGTAAGAAGGCTCGTCCGTCGTTTGAGCGATATCCCGAAGGCAGTGTCAGTAGAGAGAGAGTGCAGAGCAGATTCAACCAGCCAACGCTGTGGGACGCGTTCCTTCATTATCTCGCGGCGAACGAATACCGAGTACCGCAGACCTTGCTTCAGAGAGATTACAGCAAGGGCTACGAACCGTCACCCGAGGTTCAGCGCATTCTCGTCGAGGTCTACAAGAAGAATCCGACAGTCGCCCAGATCGTCGAGCGGCTGGTGGATCTGGATGAGGGGTTCATGGAGTGGCGGTATCGGCATGTGAAGATGGTGCAGCGGACGATTGGGACGAAGCCTGGGACAGGCGGTTCCGCCGGCGCGGAGTATCTGCTGACCACGCTCAATCAGCCCGCGTTTCCGGATTTGTGGGCGATTCGGGCTGAGCTGTGATGGCGGCGAGGGGGCGGCGAGGTGAGGCGGCGGCGAAGGGCGGCAGAGGCTTGATCAATCCTGAAGAGCTGGCGAAGCACTACACTCGTTTCCGGGTCAGTGAGCGAATTCTTTTGACCGGGCATTCTCATCAAGCCTGGCCCGATGTGGCCTTCGAAGCCCAACAACAAGCGTGGTTGGACGCAGCGGAATACGTCGATGATGTCTGGGAGAAGGCGTTCGAGAAGGCGAACGAGGTGCGGCGGGGGTTCGCGCGGCTCCTGGACGATACGCCCGAGCGCATCGCGCTCGCGCAAAACACGCATGAGCTCGTCGTGCGGTTCCTGTCGGCGCTTCCCCTCAAAAAACGTCCCCAGCTCGTGACTACAGACGCCGAGTTTCA
>QHTY01000006.1 GCA_003220985.1 Gemmatimonadota bacterium | reverse complement strand
GTCGACTGGCCGCGCACCAGATTGTCGGACGCGCCAACGCGCGTGAACAAACGATCGACCACGCCGATCCGCGCCCGCCGGCACGGCACGAATGAGCCGATCTGCGCGAGCACGACACAGAGGCCGACCTGGCGGAGCAGCGTGGACTTGCCGGCCATGTTGGGACCGGTGAGCAGGATGACCCGCCCGGCTTCATCCAGCGTCACGTCATTGGGGATGAACGCTTCCCGCGCCATCATGCGCTCGACCACCGGATGGCGGCTGCCTTCGAGCGCCAGCGTGAAATCGTCCGTGATGTCGGGCCGGACATACCGCTCGCGTTCGGCGACGTCAGCCAGCGCCGCCCAGACGTCGCATCGGGCCAGATGTCCCGCGGTTGCCTGCACCCGCGCAATCGCGTCGGCGACCCGGCGCCGGAGCTGATCGAGGACCGCCGCTTCGCGCGCGGCAATGCGCTCTTCGGCGCCAAGCACCTTCGCCTCGTACTCTTTCAGCTCGGGCGTGACGTAGCGCTCCGCACCGGTGAGCGTCTGGCGCCGCTCGTAGTTGGGCGGGATGCGGTCGCGATGGGTGTGGGTGACTTCGAGGTAATAGCCGAAGACCTTGTTAAAGCCCACCTTGAGCGACGCGATGCCGGTCCGCTCCCGCTCGCGCGCTTGCAGGCCGGCGATGTACTGCTTGCCGCCGTCGCGCGCGGCTTTGAGCTCGTCGAGCTCATGATCGTATCCCGCCTTGATCGAATCACCATCGTCGAGCTGCGCCGGGGGCCGCTCGACCAGCGCCCGGCTCAGCTCGTCTCCGAGATCGGTCAGCAGATCGAGCTCGTGCGCGCTCTTGTCGACCGATTCGGACTGTTCGCGACTGTGCACGCCCCCCAGCGCACCGGCCACGTCGGGCAATCGCAAGATCGAATCGCGCAGCGCACCCATTTCGCGTGGCGTCGCGCGACCGAGCGCAGCTCGCCCCGCCAGGCGCTCGACATCACGCACGCCGTCGAGCGCTTCACGCAGCCGCTCCCGGCCCCGGCCGTCGGCGACCAGCACCGCCACCGCGTCCAGCCTGGCGCTGATCGCGGCGGGATCCACGAGGGGCGCCAGCAGCCAGCGGCGCAGCAGCCGGCCACCCATCGGCGTCAGCGTGCGGTCGATCACCTCGAGCAGCGTGGCTCCCCCTCCCCCCCCCTCGACTCCGGCGCGCAGCGGCTCGACCAGCTCGAGATTCCGACGTGTCATCTCGTCGAGCGGGAGCACGTCGCCACGCCGGACGATGGTCGGGTGCGCGAGGTGCGGCAGCCCGCCCGGCTTGAGTTCGCGGGCGTAACGCAGCAGCGCGCCGGCCGCGCCCAGGGCAGGCCGGTCGTCCGGCCCGATGCCGAGTCCGTCGAGGGACGCAATCCCGTACGTGCGCATCAGATCTTCGCGCGCGAGCTCGGCGTCGAATTCCCACGCTTCGCGGGTTGTAACGGTCGCCCCGGGTGCGGCGACTGTAGTCTCGGCCGGCAATACCACCTCGCGCGCCTCGTAGCGCGCCAGCACGGGCTCGAGCTCGGCGGTAGGCACGACCTCGAGGATCAGCTCACCGGTTGTGATGTCCAGGGTCGCGAGCCCTGCGGCGGCTAGCCCCGCAGCCGTGCCGCGGGGATCAACCGCGACGACGTAATTGTTCCGATTGCGGATGAGCCAGTCGTCGCTCAGCACGGTGCCCGGCGTGACGGTCTCCACGACGGCGCGACGCACCAGGCCCTTGGCGAGCTTGGGGTCTTCGATCTGCTCGGCGATCGCGACGCGATGGCCTCTGGCGATCAGGCGTCGGAGGTACTCCGTGGCAGCCTTGACGGGAACTCCGGCGAGTGGGACCTCGGCGGCGCCGCCGTTGTTGCGGGAGGTGAGCGTGAGCCCCAGCTCGCGCGCGGCGAGCTTGGCATCGTCTTCGAACATCTCGTAGAAGTCGCCCATCCGAAAAAACAGGATGGTGTGGGGAAAACGGGCCTTGATGTCACGATACTGCTGCATCAGTGGCGTTTCGGGTGGAGTCAACGCGGTCATGGCTCGTCTACCACGAATGGCTGCCCGCCGACTTTCTGCTTGAGGCGTTGCTGCGTCCGCACCGCCTCATCACGCGTGGCGTAATGGCCGACGCGTACCTTGAAGAAGCCACTCGAGTCACGCACCACGCGCGCGACGAAGCCCATGACCTTGAGCCGGGTGAGCATGTCGTCCACCTGTGCCGCGCTCTTCACCGCGAGCACCTGGACGGCATACGCGTGCGGAAGAGGTGTGGTCGCCTTGGACCCTGTATCGGTCGACGTGGGTGTTGCCGCGGTGGTCGTCGGTGTGGCTGGCGCACCACAGCGGGACGCGTAGAAACTGACTTGATTCTTGAACTCGACGTCGTCCCCGGCGCCCGCGAGCGCTTGCTGAATGAGCTCGCAGCCGCGGGTTTCGTTCTTGAGCTCGAAATAGGCGCGCGCGGCGTAGAAGTTCGCGCGCGGCCGGAATGGCGAATCGGGATAGTCGCTGTTCAACCGTTCGGCGAACTGCACCGTCTGGGCGGGATCGTGTTGCGCGAAGTACAGCTGCGTGAGCAACAACAGCGCATCGTCGGCCCACGGACCTGTTCCGTATTCGACCACGATGCGGTTCAAATTCGAGGCCACGGTCCGCGCATCGGGCGCGATCTTCGCGGCGGCCAGTAAGGCCTGCGGAAAGGACGAGTCGCCGGGCGGGAGGGTTGCGAGCAGACGACGCACGATCGCGCGACCGGAGTCAACCTGGCCGGACTGGGCGAGGCGAAGGGCTTCGAGGAGGCGGGCGTCTGTCTGTGCAGAAAGTTGGAAGGTTGGAATGATGGAAAGAGCCAGAACGGCGAGTATCGTTCCAACATTCCAACCTTCCATCCTTCCAACGCTCACGCAGCCTCCTGATTCAGTTTCGCAAATCCGAGTACCAATTGCGTGACGATCCCCCGGTCATCCGAAACAGTTGCCGTTTTCAACGCATTGTCGGCCGCAAGCGCCGCTCGCAGGGCGTCGCCCAACTCCCGAGCGGTCCAGAGCGCGCTCCATGCGCCCCACCGAGCGGCTTCCTCTTTATAGCTCCGCATGCCGTACGGCCGCACCGCCTGCATCTGCCGGTACAGGATGTCCGGCAGGCGGCTGGAGTGCACACCGCGATCGCGTTCCGATCGCGCCAGGGCCGTGCCCACGAGGTGCGTGCCTAGCAGCGACAGGATCTTCACACCGCTCATCCCGGCCTGCTCGAGCACCGGCTCGACCAGCTGCACGGCCCGCGCGGCGCGCCGCTCCAGGGCGGCGTCGATCAAGTCGAATATCGTCTCATGCCGCCGGACGCCGACCAGGCTGGAGATCTCCTCGACAGTGACGGGCCGGGGGACGCGGGGCGCGCGGGGAGCGCCACTTCCCTCGCCGAGCGACGCCAGCTTCTCGAGCTCGCGACTCAATGTGGTGAGATCATTGCCAACGGCCTTCAAAAGCAGGTCCGCGGCATCGAGGGAAAGCGTTACCCCCAACGTTGTAGCGCGGTGCTGCAGCCACCGCGGTACGCGCTCAGCGGCGAGTGCGTCCAGCCGGGCGGCGGTGCTTGCCCGGATAATGTCGGGATCGGGCTCCTCGCCCGCTGCGACGACGAGCACAAGCAGGGTGGTCGGATTGGGTGTCGCGAGATAGCGAAGCAGTTCGTCGCGCAGCTTTGTTTTGCGCTTGCCGAGCTGCTCCATGCCGCGAATGACCACCGCGCGGTGTTCCGCCAGCATCGGCGGCGTGTTTACCAGCGCATGAAATGACTCGGGGCTCAGATCGGAAGCGTATCGCACGTCCAGATTGAAATCCCGGCTCGATCCCACGGCGGCATCGACCAGCATCCGTACCGCCTCATCCTTGAGGACGTCTTCGTCACCGTACAGCAAGTAGACAGTCTCGGGAGGTGGAGCGCCCTTCTTCAAGCTGCGAAGGAGCGCATCGAGCGTGAGCGCCGCCATCCAGCGAAGTTACCGAGCCCGTGTGCTCGGAGAAAGGCTCCTGGGAGGGGAATACGGATTCCCGACGAGGATGATGGCGCGCGGATCTTGGAAGGAAACGAGCGGGAGTCCGGCGCCGGCGATGGGCTTGGGAAACGCGACGGGTGGCAGTAGCGGCGCGCGCGCAATGCGCGGGCGGTGTGCGACCTCAAACACGAAGAGCGCCAGCGCGGCGATCACCAGCATCGTGGCCGATACGCCGGCCAGCGCTGGTGTGCGGGGCACGCGCCGCCGCTCGACCGCAATGCGCGCGTCCAAGCGCTGGCGAAAATCTGGTGAAGGAGTGATCGAGGAGGTGGCGTGCAAGGCTTGAACGGCTTGATGGACTTTGGCGTCGTAGCGTCGACAGGTCGCGCAATGGGCCAAGTGTCGCGCAAAGCGCCGCACATCCCGGGGCGAGGTGATCAATCCGTCCCGAAAGTCGCTGTGACGCTCGAAGAATTCACTGCACCGCATAGGTGAGAGATGTACCATCCCGGGCCACGGGGGGTTCCCGCAGCCGGGATTCCAAGCGCTGAGTTGTAGCTAAACGAGGATGGGGCCGATGAGCTGGGCGAAGCTGTTGCGGGCCCGATTCAGGCGACTCTTCACCGTCCCCAAGTTACATCCCGTGATCTCGGAGATCTCCTGGTAGCTCTTTCCCTCGAGCTCGCGGAGCACGAATACCTCGCGGTGGTGCTCCGGCAACCGCTGCACGCACTGATCCACGGCATCCTTCAGGAACCGCTTGCGGTAGAGATCGTCCGGCCGGGCAGTCGCATCCTCGAATTGCAACGGCCGATGATCCGCTTCCCAGTTTTTCTTGATGGTCTGGAACAGGACCAGGGGATTGCGGCTGCGATTGCGCAGTTCGTTCTTCG
>QHTY01000335.1 GCA_003220985.1 Gemmatimonadota bacterium | reverse complement strand
CGCCGTCACCACCGAACCGGCGACGTATCGCCAGCTCGCCCTCGTGTGGGGCGTGATCCCCGTCCTGGTCGACCACGTGCCGGGATACGACGCCATGCTGGCGGTCGTGCGGGACCTCATTCTCAAACGGAAGTATGCGAAATCAGGCGACTGCATCGTCATGACCGCGGGCGTGCCGTGGGACGTCTCCGGCAGCACCAACCTCATCAAGGTCGAGGTCGTGTGACGTGCGGTTGACCTTCCTCGGCACCGGTACGTCGTTCGGCGTGCCCCAGATCGGCTGCCGTTGCCCGACGTGTACATCCGCGGACCCGCGCGACCGGCGCACGCGCACCGCGGCATTGATCGAGACCAATGGGAAGCGCCTCCTGATCGACACCCCGCCCGAGCTGCGGCTGCAGCTGGTCGCCGCCGGCATCGATCACGTGGATGCGGTGCTCTTCACGCACGCGCACGCCGATCACGTGCACGGCATCGACGACCTGCGGGCGCTGTCAGTGCGACAGGGTGCGAAGCTGCAGGCGTACGGGTCGCGTGCCACGATAGCCGAGCTGGCCGCGAAGTTTCCCTACATCTTCGACCCCACGTTTGTGGTGGCGGAGGGCACCAGCAAGCCGGAGCTCGCGCCACACGCGCTCGAGCCGGGCACAACCGCGTCGATCGCGGGCGTGCCCGTGCTGCCGCTCGCGCTACCGCACGGCGATCATGAAGTCCTTGGCTATCGCATCGGGCCGGTGGCGTATCTGACCGATGTGAAAACCATTCCGGACGACGTGGTCACCGCGCTGCGCGGGCTCGACGTACTCGTGCTCAACGCGCTCTTGTCGCGGCCGCATCCGCTGCACCTCTCCGTTCCAGAAGCGGTGGCCGCGGCGCAGCGCGTGGGTGCGCGCCGTACGTTCTTCACACATCTCACGCACGAGAACACGCACGCGGCGCTGGCGGCGAAGCTGTCGGCCGGGATCGCGCCCGCCTACGACGGGCTGGTTATCGACTTACCCGGGGCATAAATTCCGCCGCGAGGAGGGGAATCCGCGCTTATGCTCAAGGACAGCGGGAAGATCGACGCGCTGGTGCGCAAGGCTGTCTTCGGAAGCGAAGACGAGAAAGCGCACGCGCGCTGGATGATTTGGGAGATGGGGCAACAGGCCGGGGTGCGGCCCGCCTCGATCCACGAGCTGTACCTGGCGCGCGGGCGCGGCGAAGTCCCCGCGTTCACGACGCCCGCGATGAAATCTTCCGCGCCGCCACGCGGCTCGACGCCGGGGCGATCATTTGCGAAATCGCGCGCAGTGAAATCGCCTATACCGACCAGCGGCCCGCCGAATATGTCGTGGTCATGACGGCTGCGGCGCTCCGCGAGGGATTCACCGGCCCGCTGTTCATTCAGGGCGACCACGTCCAGGTGAATGCCAAGAAGTACGCGACCGATCCGGACGCCGAACTGAACGCGCTGCGGGCGTTGATCGAGGAAGAGCTGCACGCCGGCTTCTACAACATCGACGTCGATACCTCGACCCTCGTCGATCTCTCCAAGCCCAATCTCGATGAGCAGCAGCGCACGAACTACGAGCGCGCCGCTGAGCTGACGAAGTTCATTCGCGACCGCGAGCCCGACGGCGTCACGGTCTCGGTCGGCGCGGAGATCGGTGAGGTCGGCGGCAAGAACAGCGACGTGCACGAGCTGAAGGCGTTCATGGAGGGGTACAACCGCACGCTGCAGCGGCTCGGCACGTCGCCCGGCATTTCGAAGATCTCTGTGCAGACCGGCACGAGTCACGGTGGCGTCGTGTTGCCGGATGGCTCGATTGCCAAAGTGCAGCTCGACCTCGCCGCGCTCAAAGCGCTCTCGCAGGACGCGCGCGCCAAATACGGGCTGGGCGGCGCGGTGCAACACGGCGCCTCCACGCTGCCGCCGGAAGCGTTCTCGCAGTTCCCGCAGTGCGAGGCGGTCGAGATCCACCTCGCCACCAACTTCCAGACCATCGTCATGGATCATCCCGCGCTGCCGCAGGAGCTGCGCCGGGAGGTGAACGAGTGGGTCAAGCGGGAAGCGAAAGAGGAGTGGAAGAAGGGCGACACCGAAGAGCAGTTCATCTACAAGAGCCGCAAGAAGGCGATCGGTCCCTTCAAGCAACGGTTCTGGGATCTGCCGGAGGATGTCCGCGCCAAGATCGGCGCCGACCTCGAGCAGACGTTCGCGTTCCTGTTCGAGCAGCTGCGCGTGAAAGGCACGAGGGGCCCGACCGATCGCTACGTCAAACCCAAGCTCGATTCTCATGCGGCGCCGCGGGCCGCGCTCGTCTCCGCCCCCGACGACGCGGAGGCGGGCGAATGAGCGAACGCAGTGGAGGTTTCGGGGCCTTCTTGTTGGGCATCGTCCTCGGTG
>QHTY01000005.1 GCA_003220985.1 Gemmatimonadota bacterium | reverse complement strand
GGCGCGTTGCTCGACATCGCCGATCGCGTCACGGACGGCCGTCCCTACGACTACGGCGTGGTGGAATACCTGAGAGGCGGTACGATGGTGGCGGGTCGTCAACCGCTCGCGCCAACAGTCTGCCTCAGCTGCGTCCGCCATGGGACAGATGTCGCGGCCGCTCCCACCGCCTCGCCAACGAACGCGGTCGACTGCTCGAACGCATTGCTCACGAATTCGTTCTGCGGCGTGAACAGCGGCAGCGTCTCGATCACGAGCGCGCCCGCCCCCGCTCCTGTGCAACAGGCGGCCTACCAACAGGCTGCTCCAGTCTACGTTCCCTACTACGTGCCGCTGATCGTGCACGGAGGGCGGCGGCGATTCGAGCCGTCGTTCCCTCCTCCGCCGCCAGCCCCTCGGCCATCGGTCGGCGCTGCATACCCGATCGCGCCGCGGCTCGTCGTACCTTCAGGCGCGCAGCTCCGGACCTTAGGAGGTCGTCGGCCGTAGTCAGGTGAACCGGGAGACGGAAAACCGAAACGGGAAACGGGGCACGCAGTTACGTGTCCCGTTTCCCGTTTTCAGTGGAGGCGCGGGGAATCGAACCCCGGTCCGAGCATGACTCCGATACCGCTCCTACGTGCGTAGACCTGGCTTTGTGGTCTCACCGCCTCGGCGCCTGGTCAGCCCTGGCAGTAACAAGCCTCTGGAAGCTCTTGCGGCAGCCGTTGAGGCCCCAGCTGCCGCCAGCCCGACTTTGCGATACGTGAGCGCCGCCTCAGGCGGGCTGCCACTCACGCAGGTGCGTGAAGCCGAAGCTTACGCAGCCAGAGCCAGTTCAGAGTTGGCTTGTGTATAGTCCCAGTTGATTTACCAGGTGACTGAGAACCTGGGCACGCAACAGTACCCTCGCCAAACCCGTCGAAGCCTGTCGCCCCCCTCTCACGCCAAACCTAATCGGTCCCAATCGCCGTTTCAACGACCGGGCTGAACGGCGTAGCGAGCGATCCACGGGGAGCCGAGGAATCCCGGTTTCACCTCGAGAATCACTTCCTGCTCCTGCTCCGCATCCTCGCACACGCGCTTGGGCACGTCTAGCCGCACGCGCTCGTCTCGATCGGAACCACGGCGCAGGATCAGCTGGGGCCCACGCCCTTTGCCTACTCGAAAGCAATCGCGCTGCTCAACCAAGTACGCGACGCGACTTATGGGACCCCAATCCAGCGTCGCATTAAGGATGTGGTAAAGAGGATTGCCCACGACCAGTGTCGCGATCAAGGCAATGGCGAGTGGATCCGTCAACGAGCGCAGCAGTCCACGAGTGGCAACCAACTCGCGCCGCCATTTGAGCAACCATCCGGCCGCCCACGTGACCACGATACAGAGCGCCAGCGCGTATCCGAGCGAGGCGTCCCACCGCAACAAAGGAAATCGATGCATCGACCACACGGCGACGAAGTATACCGCCAGCATGAGAACGATCAGCCCCGCGGCGGCGAGCCACGAGCCTCGGTCGAGCGAGCGAGTCACGCGCGCTCCACGCGGTTGCGGCCGCCCTGCTTCGCGCGATACAACGCCGCGTCTGCCGCCGCAGGGAGATTGAGCAGATCGCCGATGGGTTGTGGATAGGATGCGATGCCACACGACGTCGTGAGCGGATACACCGAGCCGCTCCAGATCAACGGCTTCTCCGCGACCGAGCGCCGAATCCGTTCGGCCACCTCCATCCCCTCTCGCGGCGGCGTGCTCGGCAGCCACACCGCGAATTCCTCGCCACCGATGCGCGCCACCAGATCCCCATCGCGCACGGCGGTCTCGAGCAATCGCGCGACGTGCCGCAACGCCGCGTCGCCGGCCGGATGTCCCAGCGTGTCGTTGAGCCGCTTGAAGTGATCGAGATCGACGTAGACGAGCGTCGCCGGTTCGGACGCCCGCGGTCCATAGGCCGCCATCGCTCGCTCCAACTCGCGGCGATTGCGCAGCCCCGTCAGCGGATCCACCACGGCGCGGCGTTCAGCATCCTGCACGGCGCGCAAGGCGGCGAGCCGCGGGCCGAGGTCGGTGAGCAGCGCGCCGAGATCCTCGAGCGCTGCGACGTCGGGCCCCAGCGATGGGCCAAGCAACACCAGCGCTCCGACCACAATCGCACCGTCGAGCAACGGATAGGCGATCCCCGCCCGCTCGCTGCGACGCCGCCCGGGCGCACCGAGACCAAACAGGTCCTCCGGTCCGCGGGTGGCGACGGGAAGCCCGGTTGCAATCGCGTGCGCGACCGGTGACTCCGCTGACAACTCGAGCCCGGTCAGCCGCCGATCCGCGGCGGCGGAGACTGCAATGATCTGCGCGCGATCGCCGGTCGTGACGACGAGGGCCACGGCGCGATGCGTGAGCTGCTCACCCAGCTCGACCGCCGCCCGCGCAATCCCCTCGAGCGTGACCGCGCCGGCCACGAGGCGCGAGACCCGGCCCGCGACGATACGGGCCCGGGACACCGCGTTCTCCTCCTCGGCGACCCTCATCCCGGCGACAAACCGTCGCAGCGCGCCGGCGATCTCATCGATAACCGTGGTCGCATGGCGGGCCCCGGGCAGCGCAAGGCCTGCCGCGTACGGGAAGTCGCCAACCGCCACGAACGTGGCTTCGGGATCGCGAACGACGTGCAAGCGACCATCTACTGACGCCAGTTGCACGAGCGCTGCGCCGCGGCGGCGCCGATCGGGGTCCATTTCTTGAGTGCCCGTCTCAAGGGGGCCCTCGGCGCCGCCCACCCCCCACCCTGCAGTCGCGCTGTAGGCCTGGCGGAGCAGGTCGAGTACCTCGCCCAGCCCGAGCGGGGGTGGCCCACGGCGACGCAGGCGCCCAGGGCGCCAGCGAATCGTCCAGCCAACCGCGAGCGCCGCCCCGCCGGCAGCTGCGAGCATCGCCCAGAGCGAACCCCGCCAGGCTCCGACGACGGCAGCGCTCAGACCCGCGACCTGCAGCGCGAGCGCGATCCAACGTCGCGCCCCGCCCTGCGTGCGTTTACGAATGGTTGATGCGACTCGCGGCGGCGGCGGCGCCGAATCCGTTGTCAATGTTGACCACGGTGACACCTGAGGCGCAGGAATTGAGCATCGCGAGCAACGCCGCGAGGCCACCGAAGGACGCGCCATATCCCACGCTCGTCGGTACGGCGATCACCGGCACCTTCACCAGCCCGCCGACGACACTCGGCAACGCGCCCTCCATGCCGGCGACAACAATGATGACGCTGGCCGAGCGTAACACATCGGTTTGGGTGAGAAGACGGTGGATTCCTGCGACACCGACGTCCGTCAGGCGCTCGACGCGATTCTTTAGCGCCCTGGCGCTGACGGCAGCCTCCTCGGCGACGGCGAGATCGCTGGTCCCGGCCGTACATATGAGCACGATGCCCCGCCCCGTGGGCGCGGGTTCGGGATCGGGCGGGAGGAAGGCCGTGCGTCCCAGCTCATTGATCTCGACGCGCGGAAAGCGGCCTGCGAGCGCCTGCGACTGCGCCCTGTCGGCGCGCGTGGCGAGAAAGCTGCCGCCCGCCGACTCGAGCCGTTCTGCGATGGCGATGACCTGCCCCACGGTCTTGCCCGGACAAAAGATCACCTCCTGATGCCCCTGGGTGATGGGCCGGAGGTGATCGATCGTCGCGAACGGCAGCGGTTCGAAGTTCACGCGGCGATGAGCTCGGTTCGCGACAGGTACTCTGCGAAGATCCGCTCCGCCTCTCCCATCGACTCAATCGCAAACAGGCGCTGGCGCAGCTCGGATCCATCCCGCAATCCCTTTGTGTACCAGCCCAAGTGCTTGCGGAACTCGAGGGCCGTCTTGCGCGTGTCTCCTTGCAGCCTGAGCGCGAGACGCGCGTGCTCGAGCGCCGTCGCGAACCGCTCCCCGGGGGTCGGATCGGGCCGTTTGGCTCTGGCCTCGAGCAGGTCACGGGCCTGGGCGAATAGCCACGGATTCCCGAAGGATCCGCGCGCGATCATGATGCCGGCGCAGTTCGTGTGATTGCGCATGGCGACGACGTCTTCGGGTGTGCGGATGTCGCCGTTGCCGATCACCGGGATCGCCAACGCTCGGGCCACGGCGGCGATCTCGTCCCAATTCGCCACGCCCTGGAACATCTGGGTGCGCGTTCGCGGATGCAACGTCAGTGCGCGCGCCCCCGCGTCCTGGCAGCGGAGCGCGATGTCGACGGGATCGCGCTGCTGCTCGTCCCAACCGCTCCGGATCTTCACCGTGACCGGCAGATGGGTCGCACTCCGGACCGCGCGAATGATGCCCTGCACCAGCCCCATGTCCTTGAGACAGCCTGAACCACCGTTGTTGCGGACGACCTTCTTCACCGGGCAGCCGAAGTTGATGTCCACGAAATCGGGCTCAAACAGCTCGGTGATCATGCCGGCGGCCTTCGCCATGATGCCGGCCTCGGCGCCGTAGATCTGGATGCCAATGGGCCGTTCGACAGGCTCGAAACGCATCTCGGCGAGCACGCGCTCGATGCCGAGCGAGATGCCGACGGAGGAGATGAACTCGGACACCACGACGTCGGCCCCGTAGCGCCGGCAGATCTGGCGGAACGGGGACTCCGACACGCCCGCCATAGGAGCCAGAAACAGCGGGAAGTCGTGTTTGACCGAGTACGGGAAGTTCATGCGCTGGAACGTAATAGCTCGTTGCGCATGGAGCAACCAAGTTTTACCTTTCGCCCGCGAAAATGCGCCTGCGCGAGTTCTTTTCCGAAGACGCCATCAAGCTCGAGCTCGAGAGCACCGCGAAGGACGCGGTGCTCAAAGAGCTGGTCGGGCTGCTCAAGCTCGATGAAAAGGCGCAGGGAATGCTGTTCAAGATGCTGAAGCGACGCGAGACGTTGGGGTCGACCGGCATCGGACAGCATATCTCGATTCCCCATTGCCGCTCTCTCGTGGTCACGCGCCTGCGGTGCGCGTTTGGTCGCAGCGGCACGGGAATCGATTTCAAAGCCATCGACGATGAGCCCGTCAATTACTTCTTTTTGATCGTTGCTCCGCCGTTGGAGGTCTCGAATCAATATCTGCCCGTCCTAGGCAAGATCGCTCAGTTTGCCAAGGAATCTGACGTTCCGTCCCGACTCGCCAAGCTCAAGACTCCGACCGAGTTCCTCCAGCTTCTCGAAGAAAAGAACATCTAGCGGACCGAATCGCCGGCGGCCTGCAGCGCTTGCTGGAGTGCGGCGCGCGCAGGCTCGAACGCGGACAACTGCTCGATGGCGGGTTGCCAGAGCTTGGCGTGCATGTAAAACATGGCGAGGTCATAACGGGGACCCGCGAGGGACGGAGCGAAGGCGATTGCTTGCCGCAAGAGCTGCTCGCCAGATCCCCACCGCCCGGCCGCGAACTCGTCCTTTCCCTCGAGCCAGAGCGTGCGATAGGAGCGCGGCGCTTCGCGCTTGAGCGCCTGATAGTGCGTCTCATCGTCGTGCCACGCCGGAATGCGGATGATGGTCCGCGCAGCACCTGCAGCGACGGCCACGGCAATGACCGCCAGGCGGAGCCTGGGAGATCGAATCGCCGCCGCCGCCCATGCCAACCCAAAGACAATGCCGAAGGACG
>QHTY01000004.1 GCA_003220985.1 Gemmatimonadota bacterium | reverse complement strand
AAGTACGCGATTCCAGTTGCCCTGGTCGACATCGCCAAAGGCGTTGCCCCGGTGCTCCTGTTTTCGCACCCAGCCTGGCTTGCGGTGGCAGTCGGGGGGGCGGCGGTGCTCGGACACATGTTCTCGCCCTACGTGAGCTTCAAAGGCGGTAAGGGCGTGGCGACGGCCGCAGGCATGTTCCTCGCTCTCGCACCCCTCGCCGTGCTGATTGCGATGGCGGTGTGGGGCATCTGTCTCTGGCTGACCGGCTACGTGTCGCTCAGCTCGATTATCGCGGTCCTGAGCGTCCCGCTCTCGGTGGCCCTGCTGCAGCCGGGCTCGCCTTATGTCTTCTGGGCGAGCGTCGCGCTCGTGGCGCTCATCATCTTCGCCCATCGGCGGAACGTCTCCCGGCTGCTGAGCGGGACCGAGAACCGATTTCGGACGCGAGGCAGACCAGCGTGAAAGTCGCAGTCATCGGTGGCGGCGCGTGGGGCACGGCCCTCGCGGACCTGCTCGCTCGCAAGGGAGACCAGGTAACGCTCTGGGCCCGCGAGGCTGAAGTCGTGGACGGCGTCAACCAACGCCACGTGAACGACATGTTTCTGCCGGGCGCCTCACTGGCGCCGGCACTGCGGGCGGAAGGAGACCTCGCAGCAGCGATCCGTGGCGCCGAGACCGTCGTGTCGGTCGCGCCGTCGCATGCCGTCCGGCCCGTGATGGCGGAGGCCGCCAGGTCCCTCGATCGGTCTCAGCCGCTCGTCGTGAGCGCGTCCAAGGGACTGGATCCCGACCGGCTTGAGCGCCCGTCGTGCATCCTGGCGGAGGTGTTGCCGCACGGCGTGCCCGTCGCCGTGTTGTCGGGGCCCTCATTTGCGTGGGAGGTCTTTCAGCAGCAGCCGACCGCGGTCGTCGCTGCGGCAACCGACCATAGCGTCGCCCAGCGCGCCCAGCGCGTCTTCTCGACCGCCTACTTTCGCGTCTACTCTCATACCGATGTCGTCGGCGTCGAGCTCGCCGGCGCGCTAAAAAACGTGATTGCCCTCGCTGCCGGGATCCTCGAAGGGCTGGGGCTCGGCTTCAATACCCGGGCGGCGCTGATCACCCGCGGGCTCGCGGAAATGACGCGCCTCGGCGTGAAGCTGGGTGCGCAGCCGATCACGTTTGCGGGCCTCGCCGGAATGGGAGACCTCATCCTCACCGCCACCGGCGCCTTGTCACGCAACCGCACGCTCGGCGTCGCGTTGGGGCAGGGGAAGACTCTCGAACAGGCGCTCGCCGGGAAGCCCGCCGTCGTCGAGGGCGTCAACACGACCCGTACGGCGGTCGCGCTGGGCGAGCGGCATGGCGTCGAGCTGCCGATCGCGCGCGAAGTGGCCAACGTCCTCTTCAAGAACAAGCCGCCGCGGCAGGCGATTAGCGACCTCATGGAGCGTGAGCTGAAGGCGGAGACGCGATGAGCAGCGGCACGCCGTCTCAGCCTGTGCAGGAGTTCTTCTCGATCGGCGAGGTGTGCCACCTCACCGATCTCAAGCCGCACGTGCTCCGGTACTGGGAGAGTCAGTTTCGCTTCCTGAATCCCGCCAAGAACCGCTCGGGCAATCGCGTGTACCAGCGGCGCGAGATCGAGCTGATCATGCTCGTCAAACATCTGCTGTACACCGAGAAATACACCATCGAAGGTGCCCGGCAGAAGATCGAGCAGTATCGCCGCTCCGGCGAGCTCAAACCGGAAGCGCGGCGCGCCCTCGCCACCGAAACGGTCAAGGAGCTCCGGGCCGAGCTCAAGTCTGTCCTCGGGATTCTCGAAGGGAGCTAAAGTTGCGGGTGGCTGTGGTCATCCCCGCCTTTCAAGCTGCCGCCACGATCGGCGACGTCGTGGCGCGAACGCGCGCGGCGCTCCCGGAAGCTCAGGTGATCGTGGTGGACGACGGATCGAGCGATGGGACGGGGGACGAGGGACGGGAGAGGGGGGCGACTGTCGTCACCCATCCCCGCAACCGGGGCAAAGGTGTAGCGTTGCGCGCGGGCGTCGCCCGGGCGTGCGCGAACGGAGCCGGCGTCATCGTCACACTCGATGCGGACGGGCAGCATCCCCCGGAGGAAATCCCGCGTCTGCTCGTGCCGCTGGCCGAGGGAAGCGCCGATCTCGTCCTGGGCGCGCGCAAGCGCGACGGCCTGATGCCGTTCTCCCGCCGCTTCACCAATTGGCTCTCGGCGGCCTTGGCGTCGCGTATTGGCGGGCAACCCGTGAATGACGCCCAGACCGGATTCCGCGCATTCACCCGTGAGGTGGCCGAGCGCGTCAAACCCGTCGGCGACCGCTACGAATACGAGGCTAACTTTCTGCTCGACGCGCTGCGGGACCGCTATCGCGTGGCGTCGGTGGCAGTACCGACGCTCTATGGTCCGCGCAGTCACTTTCGATCGTTGGCCGACACGTGGCGCATGGCGGGCGCATTCGCGCGGCATGCCGGCCGCATCGTCAGAGGAGCGATGTGACCGCCCCTGAGAAAAATCGTCTGCGGATTCTCGTGTCCAACGATGACGGCGTGCTGGCGCCGGGAATCGCGCTACTCGCCGATGTCTGTTCGACCGTGGGGCAGGTCACCGTCGTCGCGCCTGACCGCGAGCAGAGCGGTACGTCGCATTCGCTCACGCTGCACCGGCCGCTCCGCGCGCATCGGCGGTCCGACGGCGCGTTTCAGGTGGACGGCACACCCACCGACTGCGTGCTGCTCGCCCTGGGCGCGCTCATGCCCGCAGGCCCGAACTGGGTCATGTCGGGAGTGAACCACGGCCCGAACATGGGCGAGGATGTGCTCTATTCCGGCACCGTCTCGGCTGCCATGGAGGGGTTGGCGGCCGGGATTCCGAGCATCGCGATCTCCTACGGCAGCTTCGATCTCGAGCACCTCGAGAGCCATCGTCCAGGTCTCGAGCGCCTGATCCAACGCATCGTCCAGGTCGAGAATTTCCCGGGGGAGACCCTGCTCAACATCAACTTGCCTCCCATTCCCGGCGATGCGGTGAAAGGGGTGAAGGTCACGAACCTCGGCAGCCGTGTCTTTCACGAAGAGATCGCCACGATGAAGGATCCATGGGGCCGGGAGGTGCACTGGATCGGCGGGGGACGCGTGACGTGGTCCGGCGGCGCCGATTCGGACTTCCAGGCCCTCAAGGACGGCTACATCTCCCTCACACCCCTGCACGTCGACCTTACGAATTACAAGCTCCTCGAAGTCGTGCGGCAGTGGGACCTGGGCAAGTGACTGGCAGCCGTGACACCTACGGCGGCTACCGCGCGCGACTCGTTGAGCAATTGCGCGCGCAAGGCATCCGTGATCTTGCCGTGCTCCGAGCCTTCGCGGCCACGCCGCGCCACCTCTTCGTACCCGAAGCGGTGCGCCATCGTGCCTATGAAGACACCGCCCTCCCGATCGGCATTGGGCAAACGATCTCGCAGCCGTTCACACAGGCCCGATACCTCGAGACCCTCGGCCTCGGCGGCAAGGAACGCGTTCTCGAGATCGGCACGGGGTCGGGATATCAGACCGCGTTGCTCGCGGCCCTCGCGGAGCAGGTCTTTACGATCGAGCGGATGCGCCCGCTGGCTGAAGGCGCGCAGGCGGCCCTGCGCGCGGCGGGCGTTACGAACGTCTCCGTGCTCGTGGGCGACGGGACACTGGGCTGGAGCGCCTACGCGCCCTACCACGCGATCCTGGTGGCCGCAGGCGGCCCGGAGATCCCGCCGCCCCTCGTAGAGCAGCTCGCGCCTGGCGGCCGCATGATCATCCCGCTGGGCGCCAAAGGCGCCCAGACGCTCACGCTGGTTCGCCGCACCGCTGAAGGTATCCGCACAGCACCCATTGGCGAGGCCCGCTTCGTCCCGCTGGTCGGCGAGCACGGCTTCGATGCTTGAGCGGTTCATCGATGGGCTGCTCCACACACTGCTCGACCTCGGCTACCCCGGGATCGTGGTGCTCATGGCGATGGAGTCCTCGATCCTGCCCGTACCGAGTGAGTTGGTGATGCCTCCGGCAGGGTACTGGGCAGCCAAGGGCCAAATGAGCTTCCCGGTCGCCCTGATTTGCGGGGTCGTCGGGAGCGTCATCGGCGCGCTCGCCAATTACTACGGCGCCCAGTTGATCGGCCGCCCCTTGATCCAGCGCTACGGCCGCTACGTGCTGCTTAGCGAGAAGAACCTGCTTCGCTCCGAACGGTTCTTCGCCCAGCATGGTGAGATCAGTACCCTCATCGGCCGGCTGTTCCCGGTGATCCGCCACCTCATTTCGATCCCGGCGGGACTACACCGCATGCCGCCGCCGAAATTCATCCTGTACACGGCCGCCGGCGCCACGGTGTGGTGTGCGATTCTCACCTGGATCGGTTACTTCCTGGGCCGGCATGAAGGAGCGCTGCGGAACGAAGAGATCCACCGCTACGTGACGTGGGCGGTGCTGGTCTTGATACCCGTGACGCTCATTGTCATTGGGATTTATGTCCTCCGCCGTCGACGTCCAAAATGAGCCTCCGCCACTGGATTATCCGGGGGAGCGTTCAGGGCGTGGGGTTCAGGTGGTTTGTCATGCGTGAAGCGCAGCGCCTCAGGTTGGGCGGCTTCGCGCGCAATCTTCCGGATGGATCGGTTGAAGTAGTTTCTCAAGGACCTGACGCGGCACTTGAGCAACTCGAGGAGCAGCTCCGTCGCGGCCCCTCGCACGCGCGGGTCGACGACGTCCAACGACTTCAAGTTCCAGTTGAACTGGAGATCCCGAGGTCCTTTGACATCAGATAAGTCGCAGCTCGTCGAGGAGCTCAAGCGCACGATCCGCGACGTCAAGAACTTCCCGAAGGCCGGGATCGTCTTCAAGGACGTCACTCCAGTGCTGCTCGACGCGACGTTGTTCGCGCAGGCGATTCACCTCATGGCGGAACCGTACCGCGACGCCCGGATTACACGTGTCGTCTCGATCGAATCGCGCGGCTTCTTGTTCGGTGCGCCGATCGCACTCGAGCTCGGGGCGGGGCTGGTGCCTATTCGGAAGCCGGGCAAGCTCCCAGCGGCGACGCAGCGCGTCGACCCTCGAGTACGGCACCGACGCGCTGGAGATGCACCATGATGCCGTCCAGCCGGGGGACCGTGTGCTCGTCGTGGACGATGTGCTCGCGACTGGCGGCACGGCCAACGCCGCCGCGCAGTTGGTGGGGGCGACCGGCGCCGCGGTCGCCGGATTCAGCTTTCTGATCGAGCTGGGTTTCCTGAAGGGCCGCCAGCGACTGCAGGGTAGGCGCGTCGAGGCCTTGCTGCACTACGCCTAACTCACGTAGATTTCGCCGCTTACGACACCGGTGGCCCCGGGTGAGCCCCTGTAGCTCAGGTGGATAGAGCAGCGGTTTCCTAAACCGTTGGCCGGGTGTTCGAGTCACCCCAGGGGCATGCGACACCAAATGTCGAATGTCCAATGTCGAATGATCAGTTTTCGAAATTCGACATTCGATATTGGACATCGGACATTTACTCCGAATCAGGGATAGAACTCAAGTAATGGCGACGCAGACGACGGCACCCACCGGCAAGCCCGGCTCGAAGCCTAACCCAGCGGCAGTACCAGCAGCGGCTCAACGAACGCCGTTTTCCGATCAGGCTCTCGCTTGGGTCAGAGCGCATCGCCAGCTGGCATCGTGGGCCGGCACGATTATCGTCATCGCTGCGGCGTTGTTTGTTTGGACGCTGTCGACAAAGCGGCGCGCCGAAGAGATCGCGAGCCGCAATCTGGCGGGGGCGCGCTTTGCGTTCGACAATCAGAACCTGCCGCTCGCGGCGAGCGAGCTGGCTAAGGTGATCGAGGACTACTCCGGCACCAACGCGGCGCAGGAAGGCCGGCTGCTGCTCGCCAACGTACGCCTGCTGCAGGGTCAACCGCAGCAAGCCGTCACCGTGCTCAAGGACTACGCTGGCGGTGCCGGCAAGGCGTACCGGCCGCAGGCTTACAGCCTTCTGGGAGCGGCGTACGAGAACATGGGGCGCACGCGGGAGGCTGCCGAAGCGTACGAGCAGGGGTCAGCAGCGGCCCGTCTCGACTTTCTGAAGGCTCAGCTCTTGGCCGACGCGGGACGAGCTTGGACGACGGCGGGTGATACGACCAGGGCAGTGGCGGACTACCGCAGAATCGTGCAGGAGTTCTCCAAGGAGGCGGCCGCCACTGAGGCTAAGGTGCGGCTCGCCGAGCTCACGAAGGGCGTATAATAGATGTTATGTTAAGTTGACCTGTGTGTGAATGTGGACAAGCTGCTCAAGTGATCACACCTCTGAACACCATTCTCCCCTCTCCAGCAAGCCATACATCTTCGTAGCGCCCGGTCTTTGACTTCGTGGCCCGTACGCCGAGGATACGGCCGCTGCGGCTCTGAATGTTGATGGGTAGGCGTCCCAATCCCCATTCCTGGATGGCGCACCCGGCGCCGACGGCACCGGTCCCGCACGCCAACGTCTCGCCCTCGATCCCGCGCTCATAGGTCCGCATTCGCCAGGTGCCGTTCACGTCAGCCGAAATGAAGTTGACGTTGGCTCCCTCGGGCGCCAGCGCCGGCTCGAACCGGAGGGCCCGCCCGCGATCCATCAGCGCGACCTGATCGACATCATCGACCAGCACGATGAGGTGCGGCACACCCACCCGGCTCAGCGCGGCTTGGCGTTCGCCCGTGGCGAGCGCGAGGCTGGGCACGCCCGCAGGCGCGTCCACGGGCGCGAGATGGAGCTCGGCGCGACTGCCGTCGAGGCTGCGGCTCTGGTAGGTCCCCGCGTCGGTTTCGAGCTCAATGCCGTCAGCGGGACCAATGGCGAGATGTGCCGCGAGCGTGGTGGTGCAGAGCGCCGCATTGCCGCACATGGCGGCGTGGGATCCATCAGCGTTGTAGTAGATCATTCGCGCCGCACCGGCGTGTGAGCCGGGGCCCACGAACACGATCCCGTCTGCGCCGATCCCCGTGCCGCGCGCGCAGACCGCCTGCATGTCCCGCGGCGTCCAATCAGCCGGCGACGACACACGCGCATCGAGCATGACGAAATCGTTGCCCGATCCCGTCATCTTGTAGACCGGAAGACCGATCAGATCCGGCCGAACCAGGCCATCAGCCGGAGGCGCGGCACCTTCCACACGGCCTCCCGGACGATGGCCCGATTCATCTTGCTCTGCCCCTCGGCTCGGTCGACGAACACGATCGGAATCTCGCGGAACTTGAACCCTTTTCGCCATGCGCGAACACTCATCTCGATTTGAAAGGCGTACCCGTTGGAGCCGACCTGCGACAGATCAATGGATTCGAGGACTCGCCTGCGAAAGCACTTGAAGCCGCCCGTCAGGTCCCAGAGCCCGACGCCCGTGAACCAGCGGGCATAGATGTTGGCAAAGTACGATAGCATGAGGCGGCTCATCGGCCAATTGACGATCGTCACCTTTCCATCCAGGTAGCGCGAGCCGAGCACGACGTCCGCATCTTGAATGGCCGTGAGAAACTCCTTGAGGTGCTTAGGATCATGAGAGAAGTCCGCATCCATCTCGAAGACGTAGTCATATCCGCGCTCCAGCGCCCACTTGAAGCCGGTGATATACGCCGTCCCCAATCCCAGCTTGCCTTGACGATGCAGCACGTGAACGCGGGGATTGGCGCCCGCCATGTCATCGGCGATCTGCCCCGTGCCATCCGGTGATCCATCGTCTACGATGAGGACTTCGAGCCGCGGATCCTGCTCGAGCACCTGCAGCACGAGCG
>QHTY01000334.1 GCA_003220985.1 Gemmatimonadota bacterium | reverse complement strand
CGCGCTGTTCGCCGGTTTGGCGGAGCTCAGCGGTGGCCTGCTGCTGGCGCTGGGCCTCGCGACGCCCCTGGCGGCGATGCTGATCACCAGCGTGATGTTTGTCGCGATCGCCACCGTGCACATCAAGCACGGCTTCTTCAATCACAACCAGGGATATGAGTACAACCTGACCTTGGCGGTTGTGGCGGTCAGCGTTGCGATGATCGGTGCCGGCCCGATCTCGGTCGATGGCGCACTGCGTCTGCAGGATGCGGGCCCGGTGTGGGGGCTCGCCGCGCTGCTCGCCGGAGTCGCCGGCGGCGCGGTCCAGCTCGCCGGCCGAAAGGCTCCGGCCGCTCAGAAAGCGAACTAGTTTCCAGGCATGAGCGAGCGCCGCCACGTAGCAGCGGAAGTCGGCTAGATGTCCGAGGTCCGGGCGGAGCGCGGCACTCTCACACCACCAGTAGGAGAACGAGACCACGTCACCGGCCCGGCAACGGCGCCGGTGACGCTCGTCGAATACGGCGACTTTGAGTGTGCATCGTGCCGTAAAGCCTGGCCGATGGTCAAAGAGCTGCAGCGGCGGCTCGGCAAGAGTCTGCGGTTTGTGTTCCGTAACTTCCCGCTCACCAAGCTGCATCCCAACGCGCAGCATGCGGCAGAAGCGGCGGAGGCCGCCGGGGCGGAGGGTGCCTTCTGGCAGATGCACGACCGGCTGTTCGAGCGGCAGTTCGCGCTCGAGGATCACAATCTCATCGAGTACGCGACCGAGCTCGGCCTCGATGCCGATCGTGTCACCGATGCGCTGCAAGCCGGGACCTACCGGTCGCGAGTCAACGACGACGTGCTCAGCGGCTTGAAAAGCGGCGTGAACGGCACACCCACCTTCTTTATCAACGGCGGACGGTACGATGGCCCCCACGGCACCGAGCCGCTGTTCGAGGCACTGCAGGTCGCGTCGCAATCGTGAATGCGGTCCTCGACGTGCGCGGCCTGCGGTACGAGCTGCAAGGCCGAGCGCTCGTCGACGACGTATCGTTTGCCGTGGGCGCCGGCGAGACGCTCGTCCTCCTCGGCCGCAGCGGTTCGGGAAAGAGCACGACACTCCGGTTGATCAATCGCCTCCTCATGCCCACGGCTGGTGTCGTGCGCATTAATGGCGACGACGCGGCCACCCAGGATGTGACGCGGCTGCGCCGTCGCATTGGATATGTCATTCAGGAAATCGGCCTGTTCCCGCATTTTACAGTGGCGGAGAATGTCGGTCTCTTACCGCGCCTCGAGCGCTGGCCGGCCACTCGCGTTGCGGAGCGTGTGCGTGAGCTGCTGACGCTCGTTGGATTGGATGCGACGATGTTCGGCTCGCGATACCCCCATCAACTCTCCGGTGGCCAACGCCAGCGCGTTGGCGTAGCGCGTGCGCTCGCCGATGAGCCGTTCGGCGCGCTCGACCCCGTCACACGCGGCGAGATGCAGCGGGAATTCCGCACACTCGTCGGCCGGCTCGGCAAGGCGCTCGTCTTCGTCACCCACGATGTACGCGAAGCCCTGCTGCTTGCTACGCGCATCGCGCTCCTCGAGAGCGGTCGGCTCATATTCCTCGGCACGCCCGACGAATTTCGCGCGAGCGCGATGCCCCAGGTTCGTCAATTCATGGACAGCGCCGCGTGAGGCTCCTCGACTTTTACGGTCGCCATCTCGGCGAGCTGCTGTTCCTCCTACGCCAACACGTGGGACTGGTGGCGATTTCGACCGTTGTCGCTGTGCTCATCGGACTGCCACTCGGTGTGCTCGTCGCGCGGCGGCCGGCGTGGCAGAAGCCGATCCTCGGCATGACGAACGTCGTGCAGACAGTTCCCAGTCTCGCGTTGTTCGGCCTGCTGATTCCGGTGTTCGGCATCGGTGCATGGACCGCGATCACCGCGCTGGTGCTGTATGCGTTGCTTCCCATCGTGCGCAACACCTACGCCGGCATTACGGGGGTCGATCCCGCGGTCCGCGAGGCAGGACGGGGCATGGGAATGACTGACGGCGAGTTGCTCCGGCTCGTCGAGCTGCCGCTGGCGGCCGGCGTCATTCTCGCCGGCGTGCGTGTGGCCGTCGTCGTGAGCGTCGGTGTCGCGACGATCGCCGCGGCAATCGGTGCCGGTGGACTCGGCGTCTACATCTTTCGCGGCGTCGCGACGGTCGATGACACGCTGATCCTGGCGGGCGCGCTCCCCGCCGCCCTGCTCGCGCTGCTCGCCGATGGACTACTCGGACTCGCGGAGCGGAGGCTCGTGTGGCGGCCACGCTGAAGCGGCTCGTGCCGCTGCTGCTCGCGGCCGCGACACTCACCTGCGGTCGGTCGCAACGGATTGTGGTCGGCTCCAAGAACTTCACCGAATCGGACTTGCTCGCCGAGATCGTGGCGCAACAGATCGAGCGGCGGACGGGCATTCCTGTGGAGCGGCGGCTGCACCTCGGCGGCACGTTCGTCTGTCATCAAGCGATCACGACTGGCGCCATCGATCTGTATGTCGAGTACACCGGCACGGCGTTCACGGCAATCCTCAAGCAGCCGCCCATCGCCGATCCCGACAGCGTGTTGCGCTTCGTGAAGGCGGCTTACGAGCGCCAATTTCAGTTGCGCTGGACGGCGCCGTTTGGCTTCAACAACACCTTTGCCATTCTGGTCCGCCACGCCGACGCAACG
>QHTY01000333.1:2247-2849 GCA_003220985.1 Gemmatimonadota bacterium | reverse complement strand
GCCCGGCCGGCTGCCATACCAGTTCCGGGCTGCGCACATGCTCGCCATGCAGGGCCGCATGGACGGCGCGTATCACGCGCTCGACCACGCTTGCGTCCAGCTCGCCAGCGCCGCCGCGCGCCCGCAGGCGCTCGCGTGGTGCCTGACCGAGCTCGCGAAGATTCAGCTCGTGCGCGCCGGAGAAGGTGAACCGGCGGCTGCCGCGCTTTACCAGCAGGCGCTCCAGGTGCAGCCAGGCTACCGGGCCGGCATCGAGGGCCTGGCCGATCTGGCGTTTGCGCGGGGCGATTGGCGGAGGGCTCGCGACCTGTTCGGTCGGATCGCGGTGGACGCGCATCCCGATCTGTACCTGCGGCTGGCCGAGGTGCACCGCGCGCTCGGTGAGCCCGCTGTGGCGGAGCGATTTGAGCGACAGTTTCTTGCCGTCGCCCGCGCGCCCGATGCCGAGGCACTGTACGCCCATCCGCTCGCGCTGTATTACGCAAGCAGCCCGGTGACGATCGATACCGCATTGGCGATCGCGCGGCGTGACGTCGCTCGGCGACCTGCCGTCGAGAGCTACGACGTGCTGAGTTGGGTCCTGCTCCGTCGCGGGGACCTCG
>QHTY01000333.1:654-2219 GCA_003220985.1 Gemmatimonadota bacterium | reverse complement strand
AACTATCACCGCGCGCGGATTCTCGAGGCGCTCGGTCGCACGACTGAATCCGCGGCGTTGCTGAAGCCGGTGCTCGCGCAACCCAGCCTGCTCGAGCCTGGGGCGGCCTGGGAGCTGTCCCACTCTGAAGAGTGGGCCCGGTGAATCACTGCGCCTGAGGCGCAGTGTCCTGATTGGCCCACGCTTTAGCGTGGGAACACGAAAGCCGAAGAGCTCTCGCCCCTACACCGCGAACGTCTTCCGCACCCCCGCCGCGTACACGTTCCACGGCACGACATTCCGCAGCCGCGGCAACCAGGTCGCTTGCGCGCCCACGCGGTAGCGCAATCCCGGATTCGGCTGCGCGATGATCTGGAGTACGCGCCGCGCCACCTGCTCAGGCGGGATGCCGGCCTTGAGGGCGTGACCAAACGCCGCGAGCATACTCTTGCGGCTCGCGTCGTACGCGGGAAGCTGCCGTGCGGCGGCGGGCGAAGCCTCGACGATCGGGGTGTTGACGAATCCGGGCTCGACTAGGCTCACGCTGATGCCAAACGGGCGAACCTCGTACCACAGCGACTCGGAATATCCCTCGAGCGCGAACTTGCTCGCCGAGTAGAAGGCGCTGTAGGGAATGGCGGTGTTGCCGGCGAGCGAGCTGATATTGATGACCTTGCCCGCGCCGGCCGCGCGCATCCCCGGCAGCACCGCGTTCACCATTCGCACGGCGCCGAAGAAATTCGTCTCGAGCTGCGCCTTGGCTTCCTCGACGCTCGTCTCTTCTGCGGCACTGGTTAGTGAGTACCCCGCGTTGTTGACGAGCACGTCGAGGCGTCCGGCCTTGGCCACGACTTGCGCGACGCAGGAACGGACCGACTCGTCCGAGCGCACGTCGAGCGCGACCATGGTAACTCCCTGCGACTGTGCGCTCTCAGGCTTGCGCGCCGTGCCGAAAACTTTGAACCCGCGCTCAGCGAGTAGCCGTGCCGTCGCCTGGCCGATGCCGGACGAGGCGCCCGTGACGAGGATTGTCTGCGACATGGAATCTCCGAAAGGGAAGGGGCGTCCACGGGTTTGAATTTAGCCGTCGGCTGAAGCCGCGGCTCGGCCACTACACGAGCCCTTAAGGGCTGACGCCTTCGCCGAGCCGGCGTTTCAACGCACGGAAACACGAAAGCCGGAGGGCTCTCGCTCCCCGGCTTTCGCACGTAGCGAAACTGGCTACGCGGTGACCTCTCACGATAGAAAACATCGGCAATAGAATCTGCCGAGTCAATAGGTAGGCGAGGGTGCTGGTGACGGGATTCGAACCCGCAAGGACTTTCGTCCAGTGATGTGAGAGATCACTGCGTTTACCAGTTTCGCCACACCAGCACGTGGCTAGCGCTCCTGGCAATCCCGAAGGCCAAGACGAGTGATCCCACACACACTGCCGCCTCGCGGCGATACGATGGGAGGAGAAGGTGAGTTGGAGCGTATCAAAGGAACGCGAGAAGAATCACTTGAACGCGAGATTTATCCGTCGGCTAAAGCCGCGGCTCGGCCACTACACGAGCCCTTAAGGGCTCACGCTTTCACCGAGCCGG
>QHTY01000333.1:0-489 GCA_003220985.1 Gemmatimonadota bacterium | reverse complement strand
CCGATCCTTCGGGCCCGGCGTCGCGCGTCCCGTACTCCAACACGTCGAGACTGGGACGGGGGCAAGCCCCGGCTACGACCGCGTCGTGTTTGAGTTCACGGGCGACAGCGTGCCCGGCTACCGCGTGGAGTACACCACGAAGCCGGTGCAGCGCTGCGGCTCAGGCGATCCCGTCGCGGTCGCCGGAACGGGGCGCCTCATCGTGCGCTTCGAGCCCGCCCAGGCGCACGACGAGCACGGCACTCTCACTCCCGCCGAGCGTCACCGCGCGCCCGGACTGCCGGCCGTCCGGGAGCTGACGCTCGTCTGCGATTTCGAGGGACAGGTCGCGTGGGTCCTCGGCATCGCCGCACCGTCCGAGTATCGCGTCTCGGAGCTCACCGGACCGGCGCGCCTCGTGCTGGACGTGAGACACGTGCCGTGAGAACCCGCGGCGCGGGGCTGGTGATCGTCGCACTCGTGACCGGTTGCCACACATCTCCCGTGCAG
>QHTY01000003.1 GCA_003220985.1 Gemmatimonadota bacterium | reverse complement strand
GCGACCACGTCCACGCCCTTCATCAAATCTTGGTAGGGATAGTCGCCCCAGTGCTGTGAGATAGCGTCGGTGAATTTCTGGCCGTAGCCGGTTGAGCCGTGGAAGTTCACCTCCGCGACCACGAAGCCGCGCGCGGCGAACATCTGGTTATTCCAGCGCGGACCCCAGCTGTCGGTCCACGCGCCCTGTGGCCCACCGTGAATCAGGTAGACGAGCGGATATCGGCGCGTGGGGTCGAAGCCCGGCGGCTTCTGCGTCCACCCGAACACCGAATCGCCCAACGCGCCGACGAAGCCGAATTCTTCGAGCGGCGGCAGATCGAGCGTCGCGAGCGCGGAACCCAGACTTCGGCCGGTTGCGTGTTGGTCTGGTGCAGATAGACGAGCGTGCGGCCGTCCGGTGCCACCTGGACGCTCGTGTTGACGCCACTAGAGACGACGACGGAACGACGGAAGGACGGAATGTCGATGCGATAGATCTTGTCTCGACCCCGCTCCTCGACGACGGCGTAAACACACTTGGAATTTGGACACCACGAGTAGGATCCGACTGAAAGAGACCAGCCTGCGGTCGCGTCGATCGCATTCGCACCTTCCGTCATTCCGTCGTTCCGTCGCATCAACATGAGTCGCACCCGATCCGCCTCGAACCCCGCGCGTTCCATGGACAGGTAGGACGCCCAGTGGTTGTCCGGCGAATAGCGCGGCGTGTTATCTGCGCCCGGACTCGTGGTCACCCTGCGGAGGACAGGACCGTCGACGGCATATAGGTCGACGTTGGTGTTGTCGGCGACGCTCGTGTCGGCGTGCATCGCAACGAGGATGTCTTTGCTATCGGGTGACACCGTGACGTCACCATCACCGCTCGTCGCGATCGTCGGCACATCGTGATCGACGGGCGTCAGGTCTGTGGCCGTCCCGGTCGCCACCCCCACGCGGAACAGGTGCTGCCGTTTGCCGGCGCGAAAATCGTCCCAATGGCGCCACATGAGCTCTGTCCAGATCCGGGCCTCCGTCGGATAGGAGCCGTTGCGTTGATCGATCTCCTGATGCGGCGGCCACTTGATGTCGCTGACGACCAGCAACCCCGATCCATCGGGCAGCCAGATCGGATCCGATGCGCCGTCGGCGAGGCTCGAGACCTTGCGTGCGTCGCCTCCGGCGATCGGCAGCACCCACACCTGTGCCCCGCTGTCGCGCGTCGAGATGAACGCCAGCGTCTTGCCGTCAGGCGACCAGCGCGGCTGGCGGTCCGAGCCCGGTCCGCCGGTGAGCTGCCGCGACTTGCCGGTCGCGACCTCGACGACCCAGACGCGCGAGACATTGCGATTGTCCTGGAGCGATGGCGTCGAAACCGTATATGCGACCCACTTGCCGTCCGGCGAGAGCTGCGGATCGCTGACGGTCTTCAGGGCGATGTAGTCGTCGAAGGTGATGGCGCGTTTTTGAGCAGCAACAACGGTTGGAATGTTGGAAAGTTGGAATGTGAGAATGATTCCGAGAACCCAGCGACGTCCAATCTTCCATCGTCCCAACATTCCGACATTCCGACCTTCCATCATTCCCCCTCAGTATTCAGGATGTGTAAGTATCGCCCGGACCAGATCGTCGAACAGCTGCGACTCGGGCGTGACATTGCCCGCCGCGTCGGAATGCACGTTCCAGGCTGCCAGCTCGTTCAATGCCGTCGCCTCTTCGTAGGTGAGGTGCAGCACGTGGCCGTCCGCGTTTTGTTTCGCCTTGTCTAGGACGTTCTTCAACACGTCGGGGAGGTGCTTCACATTGCGCACCGCTTCGTACTGTTGCCTAGTCACCGTGAGATCCATGCGGTAATCTTGGGTACCACGATAGCCACTCGCAACCCAGAGCGTACATGTCACGCACCGCATTTCTGTCCACGGGCTTTCACGTCCCCGCGCGCCTCGTCACCAACGACGATCTCGCGCAGCTGATGGACACGTCGGACGAGTGGATCGTGCAGCGCAGCGGCATCAAGACGCGCTACTGGGTCGATACCGGCGAGACGGGCGTCGGCCTCGCGCGCGAAGCCTCGCAAAAAGCGCTCGCGAAGGCGGGACTCTCGGCGAGTGATATCGACTGCATCATCTATTGCACCTGCACGCCGGATCACTTCGAGCCGGGCAACGGCGTCTTTCTGCAGCGCGAGCTTGGTCTCACCGACATTCCGGCCGTCGACGTGCGCAATCAATGCAGCGGCTTCATCTATGGACTCTCGATCGCCGACGCCTGGATCCGCACCGGCCAGTACCAGAACATCCTGTTGGTCGGTGCCGAGGTGCATTCCCGCGGGCTGGACAAGACGACGCGCGGGCGCGACACCGCGGTGCTGTTCGGCGACGGCGCCGGCGCGGCCGTCCTCGGCCCGATTGACGACGACGGCAGGGGCGTCTTGTCCACGCACATCTTTGCCGACGGCCGCCACGCCGAGAAGCTGTGGGTCGATGGGCCAGGTCTCGCGCACGATCCGTACGTCAGCGTGGAGATGCTGGAGCAGGGGCTGCACCGCGCCGTGATGGACGGGCGCGATGTCTTCAAGTTCGCCTCGCTCAAGATGCCGGAGTCCGTCGCCATCGCGCTCGCAGCCAACCGCCTCACTCCCGCCGACGTCAAACTCCTCGTTCCCCACCAGGCCAACCTGCGCATCATCGAAATGGTCCAGAAGGCCGCCGGGCTACGGGACGATCAGGTCTACAACAACATCCAGAAGTACGGCAACACGACCGCTGCCTCGATCCCGATTGCCCTCGATGAAGCGCTGGCCGCCGGGCGCCTGAAGCAAGGCGACATCCTCGTGCTGACGGCGTTCGGATCGGGATTCACCTGGGGGAGCGCGGCGATTCGCTGGTAGGGTCGGCTGCCTTCAACTCCTTGAGCTCTCGCTCGGCGCCGGCGGCCAGCGGCGTTCCCCGGTAGCGGTCGACAAAGCGGGCCAGCTCGACCTTGAGACGGCCGGTCCGCCCCAGCTTTCGGTATAGATCGATCAAACCGTTGGTCGCGCGCAGCTGCTCACTCGCATTCGCGGCAGGCCGCGCGTTGCGGACTTCGAGATAGAGTCGCTCCTGCTTCATCGTACCCTGTGAGACGCATCTCCAGCAGATGCGCAAGCCGGAGCCGCGCTTCGTGGTCGCCGGGCTCGATCCGCAGATGATCGCGAAACCAGTCCGCCGCCTCCGCATACTTCCCCTGCGCAATCAACACATCCTGGCGCGGGTAGGTCGGCGGCGGCGGAATGTCGCCGTCCGCGAACATCGTCTTGACCATGAACACCGAGACCTCGCCGACCGCGCGGTGAATCACGAAGACTCCGGCGACGGTGATCGGGACATTCAGGATCAGCAGGACGACAAAGACGCCGTCCGAGATCCACCCCTTGTTCCACATGAAGCCCCACAAGAACGACAGCATGATGAAACACGCGGGCCCGAACCACGTTGCCACGCGGAACAGACGAATGACATCAGTCGCGTCGCTGTACTGGGGGCCCTTGGCCATCGCGCCCACAATTGCGCCTGAAACGCCGCTCGCGCAAGTTGCGTACAGCGCGGTACCTACAGGAGAGACATCATGTTGTTCTTTCTGGGACTCGGCCTTGCCGCGACGGCGCTCGTGGGCGGCTTTGCGGTCACACGAAGCTTCGTGCGGCGTCGACTGCGGTTTGTGGACGCCATACAGAAACCCGCCGCGCCGCTGGTCGCCGGTACGGTTGCGGCGGTTGCATTGCTGCCGGTGATGTTTCTCCCCGCCGTCGGAGTGGGAACGGCCGTGGCGTTGGGTGTTGGTGTCGCGGGCGGTGTGGCGAGCGGTCGCAACGCACCGCCACCCGATTCGCGCTAGCTAGCGCGCAGCGCCTCCGGACGGCCGGCCACGACTCGTAGCGCGCGCACCGCTTCGCGCGCGAAGGTGCGGCCGGCGCCTTTCTCGACTTCCTCCAACGCGCTCCAGCGCGTGAATGCCGGCCGCACCGGCGTCGCCATCTGCAGTGTTTCGAATGCATCGGCGACCGCCAGCACTTTCACGGTAATTGCCATCGGCAGCGCCTCGATGTCCCAATCATCGCCGACGATTTCGTAGTAATGCGAGTACTCGGCGATGATTTCGGCCGCGCCACGCAGCGCACGCGCGACGGCGACGGACTCATCGGTGACCGAACGCGACAGCAGCTTCAGCAGTCGCTGATCGACGGTCCCGACCTCGTGCAGCAGGGACGCAATCCGCAGGTTCTCGAGCTCGGTGTCCGACAGCTTCAATTCCGCGCCCATGGCCGCGGCGAGCTCCGCAACCCGGGTCGAATGTCCCTCCTGATTCGTCTCAGCCGATTCGATGTGGAAGGTGAGAACTTCCAAGGTCGCGAGGTATGCGTTCTTGAGGTCCGCAAGGCGTGCAGCGCGCTGCTCGGCAAGGCCGCCGACCACATAGCCGGTCAGAATCAGGAAGCCGCCCCACGGGACCAGCGTCAACAACGCGTCCTGAGTCAGGCCGGCTTCCATTCCCATCCCCTCGGTGGCCTGGAAATAGAGGACGAGCGTCACGACGAACAGGCCGGACCCCACCGCAAACCGCCGGCCGCCGTAGAAGCCGGCCATGATGATGGGCAGATAATAGAAGTTGAGGAACGCGAACTTCTGCTCGATCAGTGAATTGATGGCGAGCATGGAGGCCACGAGCAGAAGGACCAGGATGCGCTCGAAATTCTTCAAGACGAACCGCTGCATCACAAGGCCCTTTCTGCTAAGGAGATAGAGCGCGCGGCAACAAAGTGAACGACGGCTGGGCAATCTGCAAGTGAGAAGCATCACAAACGACCACAAACCAGGGCGCAGAGGGGGTCGGCACAGAATTCGCTTGAGACCCACGCAGGGGGACGGCCTGCGCGTCCTTCAGGCCTCCCCCTTCAGGGGATCCGGGTTCCTGCTCTTCATCCTCGCGGACCTTTCGTACATCACCTATCACGCCGGCCTGACCAATTTTCTCTTCGCGCATATCGTCGCCGAGGTCTGCGATGCGCTAGCGTTGGTCGTTATCGCGCTCGGGTTGAGCAAGCGTGTCGCGCCGGTCGTAACCGGGGCATTGCAAAACCGGTAACGACGGATAACGGACGAAGCGGGGATCGGGGGGATCCGTGTCGGCGCGCAAGCACCGATAGAAGACGGACCCCCGCCGGTTCGTGACCAGCCGAACCCACCGGCAGGTGGCGCACAACCCTACAGCAGGGTCAGTCATTAGGTCGAACGTCAAGCTAGTTATATCTTGGAGCCCGTGAGCCCCCCCCAGGTCGACGACTTCGGGCTGCCCCCCGGAGCACGTGACGAGTACCTGCAAGGAGCCCGCGATCAGCTGGGGGCGATCGCAGAACTGGCCGAACGGCTGATCGCCGCGGGCGATGACACGGCCGCAATCGAGGACCTGCGCCGCGACGCCCATCGTCTGCGCGGTTCCGCCGGATCCTTCGGTTTCCCGCAGGCCTCCGTGGTCGCCGCCGAGCTCGAGGAAGCCGCCAAGCAGTGGCTCGAACACCCTGGGAATGGCGTCGCGGATCGCGGCCAGGCAGCGCGCGGATACGTCCGTCGGTTAGCCTCCGCGCTGTTTACGAAACAAGCCGTCGCACCAACTCCATCGTCCGACGCACGACGCACCACGCACGATCGCTCCGCAACCTGAACCATCGCCGCCGGGCGAAAAGACCGACGTCCCCGAAGTCATCGTTGTCGAAGACGATCCGGCGCTCGCCGAGCTCCTCACCTTTGGACTCGAGGCGCGCGGCTATCGCTTCCTGCATTTTCGCAACGGGCGCGAAGCGCTGGACCTGCTCAAGAAAATCGACACGCGGGGCAGCACGCAGCCGCCGCTACTGCTCCTCGACGTCGACCTTCCCGCGCTCGA
>QHTY01000002.1 GCA_003220985.1 Gemmatimonadota bacterium | reverse complement strand
ACCGAGCTGTTCGCCGAGCCGCGCGCCGCGCACAAGCCTCCCCCCATCCTCGCACAGCGCTATCACCCGCCCGAGGGGCGTGACTTGAAGATCTATGTGATCGGTGAGCGGCTCTTCGGTGTCCGAAAGGTCTTCCCGGCCCGGACGGAGGCGGAGAAGTACGGCGAGCCGTTCACACCGACCGCCGAGCAGCGAGAAATCACGCTGCGCTGTGGCCGCGCGTTCGGGATCGACCTCTACGGCGTCGACTTCATCGAGAGCGAGGGGAAGTTGTACGTCGTGGACATGTCCAGCATCCCCGGCTTCAAGGGCGTGCCGGATGCTCCGTCGCATTTGGCGAACTACTTCTACGCGGCTGCGGAGCGCGCCGCCCGCGGGGAATCCCTGTGGGAGCCGCCCGACCCGTGGGCCTTGCAGGGTGTGAGCCTCTCGTGAGGTGGCTCATCGTCAACGGAGACGACTTCGGCGCGAGCCGCGGCATCAACCGCGGGATCGCCGAAGCGCACGCGCGCGGGATTCTGACTAGCACGAGCCTGCTCGTGGACCGGCCGGCGAGCGAGGATGCGGCGGCGCTGGCGCGTGACCACCCAAATCTGAGTGTCGGGCTGCACCTGGAGCTGGACGCGGCGGGCCCCGAACGCGTCGCCGCCGTATGCGAGCGCCAGCTGGCGCGGTTCCTCAAGCTGACGGGGGAGACGCCGACCCACCTGGATTCCCACCACGACGTGCACCGCGATCCGGGTATCCTGCCGCACGTGCTCGCCCAAGCCGGTCGCGAACGCGTCCCGGTGAGGGGTCACTCCGGGGCGCGCCATCTAGGGAAATTCTACGGGCAATGGGGCGGTCGCACGCATCCCGAGCAGATCGGCGTCGAGGGCCTGCTGCGCCTCCTGGACACAGAGGTGCAGGACGGCGTGACCGAGCTGTCGTGCCACCCCGGCCATGTCGAGCCCGAGTTCCGCTCGAGCTACGTCGCCGAGCGAGAGGTGGAGGTGCGGACGCTGTGCGACGCCCGCGTGCGAGACGGCATCCGCGCCCGCGAGATCCAGCTCATCGGTTTCCGTGACCTCCCCGGGCTCGCGGTCCCCGTTGCGGCGCCCGAGGGAGCGGCATGAGCACGGTGGTGATGTCGGTCTACAAGGTCGCCAGTTTCCCCGACGGCGGCGGCCATTTCTGGGTTTACCTGCAGTACGCCCTGGGCCTGCGCCGCCTGGGGTGTGAGGTCTATTGGCTGGAGCAGCTCCGCCCGGCCCGCGATCCCGAGCGGGGTGCCGCGATGCTCTCGACGTTCATGGAGCGGATGAAACGGTTCGGGTTCGAGGGCCGGACGCTCCTGTACCGCGCCGGTCCGGACTTCATTGGATGCAGCCGGGCGGAAGCCGAAGACGTGCTGCGCCGAGCGGATCTCGTTCTGAACTTCCATTACGCGATGGACCCCGGGCTCCTCGCCTGCGCCCGGCGCACGGCGCTCGTCGACATCGATCCAGGGCTGCTGCAATTCTGGATCAGCACCGGTCAACTCGCCGTGCCGCCGCACGACTGTTACTTGACGACCGGCGATACGGTGGGGACGCCGGAGGCGCGCTTCCCCGATTGCGGCCTGCCGTGGATCCACATCCGCCCGCCCGTCTGTCTGGACCTCTGGCCGTTCACGCATGATCCCCGGGCCGAGGCCTTCACGACCGTCTCGAGCTGGTCCTCGGCCAGCTGGTTGAAGATGGACCAGGACGGTCAGAGCGTCCTCGTCGACAACACGAAGCGCGTTGCCTTTCTCGAGTTCCTGGAGTTGCCGCGACACACGAGCCAGCCGCTCGAACTCGCCTTGTACCTGACCGATCGCCATCCCGACGGGCAAGCGCGGCGCAAGCAGGCCGACGCGGATGCGGCGGACCGCGCTCGTCTGGTCCAGCACGGCTGGCGCCTGCGGGACTCTCGCGACGTCGCCGGGAACCCGGACAGCTATCGCGCCTACGTGCAGCGCTCGCGCGGCGAGTTCAGCGCCGCCAAGCCCTCCTGCATGATGTTCCAGAACGCCTGGGTGAGCGACCGAACGGTGTGCTATCTCGCCAGCGGCAAGCCGGCCGTCGTGCAGGACACCGGTGCGAGCTCGTACCTGCCACACGGGGAGGGGCTGTTCCGCTTCACGTCCGTGGAGCAGGCCGCCGCGGGGGTGGACGAGATCAACCGGGACTACGCGCGCCACTGCCGCGCGGCCCGCGACATCGCCGAGACGTATTTCAACGCCGAGCGGGTCCTGGAACCCGCCTTGAACGCCGTGCTCGGCCGGTCCCTGGAGAGCGTGTCGTGAGCGTCACGGTCTGCCTAGCGCCCGCCAACACCGTGGCCTACCCGAATGGGGGCGGTCACCTGTGGGTTTATCTCCACTGGGCCCTTGGCCTCAAGGCCCTCGGTTGCCGGGTGATCTGGCTCGAGGCCCTCGACCTGGATGACCGCGACGACTCGCCGGCGGCGCGGCGCCGCCGGCGCGGTGGAAACCCCCGCGAGTGCGTCGCCGCCCTCAAGGCACGCCTCGAGCCCTTTGGCCTCGCGGACTCGTTGGCACTCTGCGCCATGAACGGTGGGGCCGTGCCCGCCGACGTGGCGCAGGGTTCCCTGGACCTGGACGCGGCCGCCAGTGCCGACCTCCTCCTCAACCTGTGGCACTCGCTCCCCGCCGTCGTCGTACGCCGGTTTCGACGGGCGGCGTTGATCGACACCGATCCCGGGCTACTGCAGATCTGGATGGCGACCGGTGACGTGCGTCCTGCGCCCCACGACCGGTACTTCACGATCGGTGAAACCGTAGGTACGCCGGAAGCGACGTTCCCGGACGGCGGCGTGCGCTGGTTGTACACACCGCCGCCCGTGTATCTCCCCGAATGGCCGGCGTTGGCGGCGAACGGGGCCGCGCGGTACACCACCGTGGCGCACTGGTGGGGCGGGACATTCGAGTTCAACGGCACCGTGTTCTGCAACGAGAAACGTGTCGCGTTTCTCGAGTATCTCGACCTGCCCACGCGAAGCCCTGTGCAGCTCGAAGTGGCGGTCTGCCTCGCGGTGCACTACGAGGAATACCGCCAGCTGATGGAGCCCAAGGGCTGGAGGCTGCGGGAGGCGTGGGACGTGAGTGCGACGCCGGAGGCGTACCGGGCGTACGTGCAAGGCTCGCGCGGCGAGTTCAGTTGTGCCAAGCCGGCGTACGTCGCCCTCGACACCGCCTGGGTGAGCGATCGCACGCTGTGCTATCTCGCGAGCGGCAAGCCCGCCATCGTGCAGCACACCGGTGCCAGCCGCCTCCTGCCGGACGCCGAGGGGTTGTTCCGGTTTCGGACGATGGACGAGGCCGTGCGGGCCCTCGCCGCCGCCGAAGCCGACTACGAGCACCACGGGCGCGCGGCCCGTGCGCTGGTCGAGGAGCACTTCGACGCCCGGCGGGTCGTGGCCCGGGTGCTGGAACAGGCGCTCGGGCACGAGGCGAGGACCGCAGCGTGACCCTGGTCGAGCCCCGCCCCCGCGCCCAGGCCGGAACACGAGACGTCGCGAATCCGCGCGGCGAGCCGGCGTGGACCGAGCTGTGGCAGTGTATCCGTGCCCTGCTTCAGGGCGCCGATCCCACCGATCGAGTGACGAGCGTGCAGCCGCTCAAGGCAAAGGTGTACCGCCTGGAGTTCGACGCGCGCGCTCCGTGGAGCTCGGTTGTTGTCAAGCGCGTCGAGCCCGCAGTCGCTCAGCGCACTCGGCTCCTGGCGCAGCGTTGGCTCCCCGCCCTCCGCATGGAGCACGCGTGCCCGCGACTGCTCGGCGCGGCGGCCGACCGGCGCGGCGAGGTCGTGTGGCAGATCTACCAGGACCTGGGCGACGATACGCTCGCCGCCCGGCCCGCACCGGAGCGCGTGGAGGCCGCCGCGCAACAGATCGCACAGATCCACAGGCGCGCCGCGCGTCATGGCGTGCTGCCGGACGTCCGCCGCTTCGGCCCCGGCCTGGGCCTCGAATACTTCGCGACCAACGTGCGTGACGCGATCGCCGCGCTCGACGCGCTCCAGGCCGCCGGCATCCAGCCACCGACCTCACACGCCGGGCTCCCGGAGCGCCTGCTCGCGCGCCTGCGGGCGTTGCTCGCGGACGCTGCACGCCGGGCCGCGGTGTTCGAGCGGGCCGCAGGTCCGGACACGCTGCTGCACGGCGATTTGTGGACGATCAATGTGTTCGTGACGGGAACAGTTGCACGGCCGGAGCTGCGCCTCGTCGACTGGGATCGCGTGGGCGTGGGGCCGTTCAGCTACGACCTCTCGACGTTCCTGTTCCGCTTTCCCGCGGAGCAGCGGCCCGGGATTCTGGACTGCTACCGGGACGCCGCGGCGCGCGGGGGATGGGAGCTCGGCTCCCCGGAGGACCTCGCGCTGCTCTTCGATACCGCCGAGCGCGCGCGGTACGCCAACCGCGTGATCTGGCCGGCCGTCGCGCTGCTCAGCGAACGGGCGGCGTGGGGATTTCCCGAGCTCGCGGAGGTCGAGCGCTGGTTCCTGGCGCTCGACGGAGACGCTCAGAGGAAGACGCTGTGATGATGATCCAATCCCGCGCCGCGCTGCTGCTGCCGCTGCTGTCAATAGTCGCGCGCGGCACGCCGCTGCGCGCTCAGACGTCGACACCGCGTGTCGGCAGACCGGCCGCGCCGACGTTCGTGATTCACCGCGTGACCGAGGCGCCGCGTCTGGAAGCCTTTCTGGCCGGTTCCGCCGGCGCCGACAGCGCCGCGGTCACCGACTTCCGCCAGCACGAGCCCGGCGACGGCATTCCGGTGAGCGAACGGACCACCGCGTACCTGAGCTACGATGACGTGAACCTCTATGTGGTGTTCGTTTGCAGGGACGATCCCGCGAAGGTGCGGGCCAACGTCGCGCGGCGGGACGACATCAGCCACGACGACCACGTGATCGTCTACCTCGACACGTTCCACGATCGCAAGCGCGCCTACCGGTTCGCGGTCAACCCGTTCGGCGTCCAGCAGGACGGCATCTTGACCGACGGCCAGAGCGAGGATCTGAGCTTCGACGCCGTGTGGAGTTCTGAGGGCCGAATGACCGACTCCGGCTATGTAGTGCGGATGGCGATCCCGTTCCGCAGCCTTCGGTTCCCGAACGACTCGGTGCAGACCTGGGGAATCGCCCTGGGGCGGGCAATCCGGCGGGAGAGCGAACGGTCGTATTGGCCCCACATCACCAATGGCAAACGCGGTTTCGTTTCCCAGCTCGGCAC
>QHTY01000001.1 GCA_003220985.1 Gemmatimonadota bacterium | reverse complement strand
GCCGCGCTCGCCCGCGAGGAGCCGCAGGACCGCCATCTCGTAATCCTGATGGGTCGCGACGTTCAGGCGCGAGCGGTTGGAGCGATAGGGGACGAGCCGCTCGTAGATTTCCGCCGCCGCGAAGGGGACCGCGACGCGCGTCTCACGCGCCAGCGCGGCGACGAGCAAGCCAAACAATCGATCGAGCTCGTCCACTACGCGCCATTTCTCCACGCAGTCATCCAGCGATCATACAGCACCGGGACAACGCCGCCTTGCTGCAGCACCTCGACACCCGAGGGATCGCGATACGCCTTGCGATAGAACACGTGCGTCACCCCGGAGTTGATGATCAGCTTCGCGCACATCACGCACGGGGAGGCGCTGACGAACACGACCTTGTCACGCACGTTGCCTGGAGCCTTCACGAGCGCATTCATCTCGGAGTGGATGCAGCCGCAATTGCCCGGCACGGCGGAGTCGCATTTGTTCGGCAGCCCGCGCGCGTTGCCGTTATAGCCGATCGCCAGGACGTTCTCGAGCCGCTGATCGGTGACGACGGTGCCGACCTGGAGGCGCACGCACGTCGACCGTTTGGCGAGCTCTTCCGCCATACGCATGTACACCTCGTACAGCGGTATCCGGTCCACGGAACCCGGCGGTCGGTCAGCTGAGAGGTTCGATGGATGCGTGTTGGCGGCAACGCCGTCCTTAGGCGCGCTCATGGAGCTCCTGGTCGGGATCGAACTCGACAAACTTGCCGCGGGCGCGCTGCTGCGCGAGCCAGGTGTCGAAGCCGGACGGGACCAGGCCGTTGGACCGATCCTGTCGCTCGGCGGCGCGGATCGCGAGCGCGTTCGCATACTCGTTTTTGACGTGCTCGTTGTGGCCGCGGACCCAGCGCCAGTCAACGGTATGCACGGCGGCGACCTGGGCCAGTTTCTGCCATAAGTCGCTGTTTTCGAGCGCGCCCGTCTTGCGCCGCCACCCGCGCGCCTCCCACCCCGTGATCCACTCCGTCATTCCTTTGATGAGATACTCCGAGTCGGACACGAAGCGCACGTGCGCGTGCGTCCACTGGCGCCGGATCCATTCGAGCGCCGCGATGGCGCCGGCGAGCGCCATCTTGTTGTTCGTCGTCTGCGGCGAACACTCGTAGAAATCCCAGCGCGCCACGCTGTCCCCGGCCGGCGCCTCGATCAGCGCGGCGTTGCCGCCCCGGCTCGCCTTCGTCGAGTCGTTGCCGAGACAACTCTCGTCCGCATGGACCAACACGAAGCGGCCGGTCATGGCTGAATCACGACGGGTATATCGGTGTGCAGCAAGATCTCCTCCGCATGTGAAACCGTCACGGCACTGCGTCGGCCCTCACCCGAGACATGCGCGCCGGCGAAGAGCGCATCGCACTGCGTCTGCTGAATCACCCGCGCGACCGCCTCGCCGGGCGTGCCGCGCTCGAGGTGCGTAACGAACGTGACGCCCTGCAGCGAGAGCAGCGCCTCCGCTTCCCCGACCACCATCGTACCCACGGCCGGATCGATGGTCGCGTGAATGACGTGCACCGTACTATGCGTGACGCTGGCGAAGCGCGCGACGAGCGCCAGGGCCCGCTGCGCGGTCTCGCGGCCGTCGTAGGCGATCGCGCACGCGTTCATCGGGGAAGGCGTGCTGCCGCACACGATGACCGATCGCTCGGCGATCCGAATCAGCGAGGTGACGGTCTTGCCCAACACGTCGGCGGGTGAGGAACGGCCGCGCCGGCCCACCAGGACCGTGTCCACGTCGCGCGCCAGGGTCGCCAGCTCGACATCCGGCTCGCCATGCCTGAGGACCGTCTGCACCGTGAGGCCGGCGTCGGCGACGCGCTCCTGCGCCCGCTGCAGCAGCACACCCGAATCGGAGATGCGCTTGCTCAGGCCATGTGTCTCCTTTATATGGGCGACCAGGACCTTGGACTTGAAGCGCAGGGCGAGGTGCACCGCCTGCTCCAATGCTTCATCGGCACTGGGGCTGCCATCGAGACCCACGAGCAGGCGCGTGAACACGGGTTAGGGGAGTACCGCGAAGCTTTCCAGATCGCGCAACCGGAACGTGAGCAGCTCGCCCGTCATGGGCAGCCGTCCCGCCAGCACGTCGTCCCGCCCGCTCGTCTCGAGACGCTGGGCCACCACGACATATTCGGTGCCGCGGCGCCGCAGCGCTACCCGGCGATGCTCCCGCACGGCGCGCTCCAGCGCGTCCAGGGCATCGGGAGTGAGGGAGCGGAACTCAGGGATCGGCGGAACGCGCATTCAGTTCACCGAAATCGCGCCGGGCACGCCCCGGGCGAGCCCGCCGATGCGCGCGGCGGCGGGCGTCCCCTCGCGCTCCAGCGCGGCGAGCAGTGTGTTCACGCGATCGGCGTCCACAGCGATCAGGAGCCCGCCCGATGTCTGCGCGTCGAACAGCAGCACGCGGACCGGTTCCGGAACCGCCGGAGCGAACTTCACGTGCGGCGCGAGCGCCTCGCGGTTGCGCGTGGTGCCGCCCGGTATCGCACCGCCTGCGGCGAGCTCGACCGCCTTCGGCAAGAGCGGGACGGACGCCGCATCGAGCTCGGCCGACAGCCCGCTGGCGTTCAGCATGTTGTGCAGGTGGCCGAGCAAGCCGAAACCGGTGACGTCGGTTGCGGCGTGGACGCCGCCGCCCGTCGCGCGCATCGCGCGCGCCGCGCCGGCATTCAGCGTCGTCATTGACTTGACTGCGGGCGCGAGATCGGCCGCGGTGAGAAGATCTCGCTTCAAGGCGGTCGTGAGCACCCCCGTCCCGATCGGCTTGGTCAGGACGAGCACGTCACCCGCGCGCGCGCGCGCCAGCGTGACGACCCGGTTGGGATGCACTTCGCCGATCACGACCATCCCGTACTTGGGCTCGGGGTCGTCTACGGAGTGGCCGCCGAGGACAAACGCGCCCGCTTCTTTCGCGATGTCCGAGCCGCCGCGCAGCACGTCGCCCAACAGCTCGTAGGGCAGTTTGTCGCGCGGCCAGCCGACGAGATTCAGCGCGAGCAGGGGCGTCGCGCCCATCGCGTAAACGTCGGAGAACGCGTTGGCGGCGGCGATTCGTCCGAAGTCGTACGCGTCGTCCACGACCGGCGTGAAGAAGTCGACTGTGGCGACGATCGCGCGGTCCGGGGTCAACTGGTACACCGCGGCGTCGTCCCGCGTCGAAGCATCGACCAGGATGCGTGGATCGGTGAGCGTCGGCACGTGGCGCAAGACCTGCGCCAACTCGGCAGGGCCGAGCTTGCAGGCTCAGCCGGCGCCGTGCGAGTAGCTCGTGAGGCGCACGATGGCTTGTGTGGACATCGTGCGCGGAAGATGGAGGGAACTACTGCAGGACGGCAACCTCCGCGGGAATCTGGTTCAGCTCACGGTACTCGAAGCGCACGAGCCCATCAGCGTCGAGGACGAAGTAGGAGGGTGTCCCCCACTGGCTGAAGGCGCGGCTCGCCTGCCGCCACGTGTCGGCGTAGACGGGAAATGTGAGCTTCTGGTCGGCCAGGAAGCGCCGCAGGTCGTCCGAGACGCGCTCATCGGTGATCGCCACGATGGCAACACCCTGCTGCCGCAACCGCGCAGTCAGACGCTCTCAGTGCGGGCAGCTCCTCCAGGGACGGGCCGCAATGGCGGAGCGTTCATGCTTGAGTGGAATCGACGGCTCTAGTACTGGCACACCGGTCTCTTAGATAGAGAACGTGTGGTGGGGAGGAATCCTTACAAGTCGAAGCTAGCTAGGACAGCCGCCAGGCGAACAGGGCTCCCGCGATGACATAGCGAGCCACGTCGAACCACGCGTGGACCAGCAGGTGGCGCCGTCGCAGGGGGTCGACATGCCGCCACATCACGAGGCGTCGCGGAAATGCAACGAGCAATCCAACCAAGAAAAACAGCAGCCACCATCCGCCGGCGCCGAGGGAGTCGAACCACAACGAAGCGAAGAGCGTGAGCACCAGGGCTTCGACCCACCGCCAGCCAATTTCCCAGCGATTCCACGACCACACGAGAGCCCGATTGTCGGGCGGCAGGTCCCAGCGATAGCCGATCGGCGGCGCGAGCGTGAAGAGCGCCGCCACCGGCAGCCAGGCGACGAGCAGTCGCCCGAACGTCACGCTAGCGCGTCCCGCGGTAGCCCGGCCCCCTCAGTCCCCGGCCCGGACGCGCGTTGCTGAGCTGCCCCTTGTTCAGTACTCGCTGGCCGTTTACGAAGACGTAGTCGATCCCGACGGACGTCTGGTGCGGCTGCTCAAACGTCGCGCGATCGATCACTGTCATGGGATTGAAGACCGCGATATCGGCGTACATGCCCGGCTTGACGAGCCCGCGGTCCGCCAGGCCCACGCGCTGCGCCGCGAGTGACGTCATCTTGCGCACCGCGAACTCGAGCGGGAACAGCTTCAGGTCGCGCGAGTAGTGGCCGAGGATGCGCGGGAACGAGCCGTAGGCGCGCGGGTGCGCCGACTGCGTGCCGAACGGGCCGTCCGGCGCGACGCCGCCGAAGTCGGTGTTCACGGCGACCCACCACTGCTTCATCGCCGCCTGCACGTCCGGCTCATCCATGATCGCGTACACCGCGTCGGTGCGATGTCCTTTTTCGGCGAGGACGATGTCGAAAACGGTCTCGATCGGATCGCGATGTCGGGCCGCCGCGATCTGCGCCACCGTCTTGCCTTGCATGTAGCGCAAGGAATCCTGGAAAGTGCCGGTAATGAGAATCCCGTCGGCGCCGCCGGCGGCGGAATAGAACACTTCGCCGCCCGCGGGATTCAACATTTCGCGATGCAGGCGCGCGCGCATCGCAGGATCCCGCAACCGGATGAGCAGCGAGTCC
>QHTY01000330.1 GCA_003220985.1 Gemmatimonadota bacterium | reverse complement strand
GCAATGGTAGGATGTGGGGGTGATCGAGCTGCGCGGTGACCTGGATTTCTCGCAGGAAGCGCTCGGGACCGAGTGCGTGGGCAAGTTCAGGCTTCAGGACCTTGAGCGCGACGGCGCGGTCGTGCTTCAGGTCCTGGGCGAGGTAGACGGTGGCCATCCCGCCGTGGCCGAGCTCGCGCTCGAGGCGGTAGCGGTCGGCGAGAGCCGCGCTGAGGGCGGACAGAGCATCGGTCACAGGCCAGACGCTCGTGCACACGTCGGGTGGTGTCAACGGTGGTGCCAGCTTCTTCGTCTCTCACGAGCGTTAACCAGCGGTCCGGCAACGGAACTCGTTGAAAACACAACGGCCAGCGTTGGTGTGCGCTGGCCGTGCAGGATTACGAATCGAGAGCTACGCGGTACTACAGCTACACCACTCAGTGACTAGCCAGCAGTAGCTCCCGTAGTCGGGCCGCGGCCGGACTCAGCGGCGCGCCCTGGCGCCGAATCACGAGCAGGTCCCGCACCCACTGACGGCCCTGAAGGCGGATCGCGACCACCCGTGGATCGCGCGCTCGCACGGCGTGTCGCGAGACGACGGACACGCCGAGCCCGGCGGCCACGGCTTCCCGCACCGCCTCCGTGCTCCCGAGCTCCATCACCGGCCGCAACGTCACGCCTAGATCGGCGAGGGACTGCTCGGCCACGGCGCGCGTGCTCGACCCCTCTTCTCTCGCGATGTACGGCTGATCCGCGAGCGCAGCGCCCACAAGCGTGCGCCGGCGCGCGAGCGGATGCCGGCGCGCGACGATGGCCACCAGCTCGTCCTTCACCCACGGCTCGCTGGTGATTCCCGGGCTGAGCGGCGCCGCGCCGATCACGCCGAGCTCCATCGCACCCGCGGCGACCCACTGCTCGACTTCGCGCGTGTCCCCAATCCGGAGCGTGAGCGCGATCTGCGGGTGCGCCTTATGAAATCGTCCTAGGATTTCGGGGAGTAGATAGGTGCCCGGGGTCGTGCTCGCACCTACCGCCACCGCTCCCGCCCGCAATCCCCGCAGCTCGATGGCCGCCTGCTCGGCGCTCTTCACCAACCCGAGCGCCTGGCGGACGAACGGCTCGACGAGGCGGGCGGCGGCGGTTGGCCGGACCCCGCGCCCGGCTCGCTCGAACAGCAGCACGCCGAAGAACGCTTCGAGCCCGCGTAGGTGCTCCGAGACCGCAGGCTGGCTCAGGCGGCGCGCGTGCGCAGCCCGGGCTACTCCGCCCGCGTCCAGGACGGCGAGGAATAGATCGAGGCGATGGAGCGTGAGGCCCGGTTTTGACATAGGGTTTAACCGATGTGACATATTAAAACGTCGTATTTGTCCTATGTCGAGTGGGAGGGGGAGGCGAGGATTAGGTACCCAACCACACTTGGAGACTGCCATGTCGCTCCGTTCCACCATCGCGCTCGCTGTTCTGGCCGTCGTTCCCGCGGCCCTCGCGGCCCAGACCCGGGCGGCGCCTGCCCCAACGTCCCAGGTCATCGTCGCGCACGCGGCCACACTGGCGTGGGCCCCCGGTCCGCCGTCGCTGCCGCCCGGTGCCGAGTTCGTGCTGCTCGAAGGGAATCCCGCCGAGGCCGTTCCCCTGACCTTTCGGCTCAGGTTTCCCGCGAATTATCGGATCCCGCCCCATTTCCACTCGGTGATCGAGCACGTCACGGTGCTCTCCGGCACGCTCAACGTCGGGATGGGAGAGCAGGCGACCTACACCGGCGGTACGGCGCTGAACGCGGTCAGCTTCGCCGCGATGCCCGCCAAGATGGTGCACTCCGCATGGGCAGGTCCCGAGGGCGTGACGTTCCAGCTGCACAGCGTCGGTCCGTGGAGCATCACGTACGTGAACGCGGCCGACGACCCACGCACCAAGCGGCCGGCGGGCAACCGCTGAAAACGCTCGTCATCCTCAACGATCCCCCGTACGGGTCGGAGCGCAGCTACAATGGACTCCGGCTCGCCGGGGCGTTGGCGAAGCGGGACGGCGAGGAGGTCCGCGTCTTTCTCATGGGCGACGCGGCCGCGTGCGGCAAATCCGGTCAGACGGTACCACAGGGTTTCTACAATCTCGAGCGGATGCTGCGCGTTGTGGCCCAGGCGGGCGGCGAGGTCGGCGTGTGCGCGAGCTGCATGGATGCGCGGGGCATCCGCGACGCCGAGCTCGCCCAGGCCGCCCGCCGCAGCTCACTCGAAGAGCTCGCCGATTGGAACGGCTGGGCGGAACGGGTGCTCGTGTTTTGAACCCTTAACAGGTCAGCCCCGCTTCATCCCCCTCGTTTCCACCCAACTGTACAGTGTCGGCAAGACCAGCAGCGTAAGCAACGTCGACGTTACCAGACCTCCAATGACCACCGTGGCGAGCGGGCGTTGCACCTCGGCGCCGGCGCCTGTCGAGATCGCCATCGGAATGAATCCCACGCTCGCCACCAGCGCTGTCATAAGAACGGGGCGTAGCCGGATGGTAGCACCCTCCCGCACGGCGTCATGCAGCTGCCGACCAGAGGCCCGAAGCTG
>QHTY01000245.1 GCA_003220985.1 Gemmatimonadota bacterium | reverse complement strand
TCCGCGTGGCGGCGGGCTACGGCAAGGTCGCCGCTGTCGAGGAGATCCGCGCGCGGCACGTGGTGCCGCGCGATCAGGTGATATACGTCGGCGATGGGCAGTCGGACATTCCGGTGATGTTGCACGTCAACCGCGGTGAGGGTTTCACCATCGCCGCGTCGGAAGCGCGCGAGATCGCGCAGATCGCCAAGCGCACGGTCATCAGTGACGACGCCCTATCGGTGCTCGTGCCGATTCTCGAGGAAATCGCGGGGTATGGCCCGAGCCAGATCCGCGCCTTGTTCGAGGATCAGGGGCTCGTGATCCAGGAGTGGGACCGCGTGCGCACCGACTGGCTAACGATCCGAGATGGGGCTGGCGACGGCGTCATCCGGTTGGACGCAGCGGCGAATGCCTGAGTGATAGTCGCCTGTGTTGTGTTGACGCGCTACTACCCGCGAATCGCTCCCACGAAGCGCGTTGGGCTGGGCACGTAGCCGGGGAAGACTGCGCCGAGGTCCGTCGCCCCTAGGTGCCGCGCCAGAATCTCACCGAACAGGTCACGGAAGTCGGTCGTGACGGCGACGTCGCGTCCCTCGAACCGCTGTTCGACGCCGAGTCCCGGCCAGCGACCCAGTACGCGCCCGCCGTTCACCGGCCCGCCCAGCGCGAGCATCGCGGTCGCGTGGCCGTGATCGGTGCCGCTGTTGCCGTTCTCGCGGATCGTGCGGCCGAACTCCGACATCGTCAGCACGACGATGTTGCTCATGCGTTCGCCGAGATCCTTGTTGAAGGCGGCAAGGGCCAGCCCGAGCTCACGCAGCCGCGTCGATAACTGGCCGTCGCTCGAGCCCTGGTTCACATGCGTGTCCCAGCCGCTGCAGTCGGCGAAGGCGATCTCCACTCCCACATCCGCTTTGATCAGCTGCGCAATCTGCAGCAGCGTCTTTCCGAGCCGGCCCGGCGGGTACTCGACGCCGCCCGCGGGAACGTATTGCGTCGGGTTGGCGCGCTTCAGCATCTGTACCGCCTCGAATCCCTCACGCGATGAAGACGCCAGGAGACCTGTCCCCGCGCCGTCGTAGAGCTCTTCGAAGGCACGCGTCAGACGATCCCGCGCGGCCTCCTGCGGGACGCGTAATCCAAACGCCTGGAGATCGTCGATGGCGAGCGATGGCGCGCTGCCCGCAAGAATGCGCGGCAACTGCGGTCCGAAGCCGACAGCCCGAAACGGCGTGTCCGCATGCTCCCGATCGTGCTGGCAATAGCGATTCGCCCAGCCGTCCGCCGTGCTTTTCACGCCGGGCGTGCCGGTTTCCATGTAGTCCTGGGCATCGAAGTGACTGCGCGTCGAGTCGGGCGAGCCGACGGCGTGAATCGCGGCCAGGCTCTTGTTGTCCCACAGCTCCTTCAGCGGCGCGAGGCTGGGGTGCAGGCCGAAATGGCCGTCGAGATCCACGACGTCGTTCGCGGGGATCGCGATACGCGGGCGCTCCTGGTAGTAGGCGCCCTCGCCGTGGGGCACGATCATGTTGAGGCCGTCGACGGCGCCGCGTTGGAAGAGGCACACCAATTCTGGACGGTAAGGGACGGTAAGGGACGATAAGCGACGGTAAGGGCTGAACACGGCCCGCGGGAGAAACAACGGGTCAAGTCCAAAACTGACCAATGCAAGTGCCGAGTCTTTTACAAAGATGCGACGCGATATCGTCATAGACCCTTACCGTCCTTTACCGTCTCTTACCGTCTCTTACCGTCATTGTTTTTGAAAGTCCGGCCCACCGAGGGCCAAGCCCACGGCGAGGGTCTTTGCCTGCTGCGGGTCAGCGATATCCGTGAGCTGCTCCAGAATCACCGTCTTGGTGTGAGGGGACATCGTTCCCGCCATCAACCGCTGGTCGATCTGGTCGACCAGCTGGGCGTGATCGTCGATCATTGGAATACTCGTGCACTCCTTCGCAATCACTAGGCCGGCGTTCATTCGGGCGAGCAGGGCGCCGCTGTTCACCCAGTGCGCCTCGGTCTCCGCATAGCCGGTCGGCGCCGGCTGTTGATAGAGCGGCTCGCCGAGTCGCGCGACCATCTGCGCCAGGCGCGGCGTGTCGTCGGGCTCGACGCCGGCCGCGCGGACGGCGCTCACGACGAACTCGAACGGCGTCTTCACCTTCGCGCGGACGACCTGCGGTGTCCAGAAGTCGGGCGACGTAACGATCGCACGCAGCACCGCGCGAATGTCGCCATGCGTCTTTTGCCACGCCGCCACCGCCGCATCCACGCAACCATCCGGCGGCTCGTCCGCCACGAATCGCGCGCACAGCTTCGCGCTCACGTGGTGCATCGTCGCGTGCTGGTTGGCGAGAAACTTGAGCAGCCGGATTCCTTCGTCCTCGCCGTCGCTCTTGAATTTCTGCCCGAGCACGACCTTGTCTCCCTGGTCGTGTGCCCAATCGTGGAACACGAACCCCGCGCCGCGATCGGGCTGCTCGATGCTCCATCCGGTGAACATGCGCGCGACGTTGATGACGTCCTGCTGCGTGTACCCGCCGTCCACGCCGAGTGTGTGCAGCTCCATCAGCTCGCGGGCGTAATTCTCGTTGATGCCTCGCCTCACCCCCGTTCCCCCTCTCCGCAAGGCGGAGAGGGGGCCAGGGGGAGAGGACCCCGGCGCCACGCTCTGCGCATTATCCAGATAGAACAGCATGGCGGGGCTGCGCGCCGTCGCGATGAGCAAGTCTTCGAAGCGGCCGAGCGCCCGTGGCCGGATCGTTTCCTCGATATAGGAAGGCAACAGAAACCGGTCGGCTCCCTTGCCCACAAAGACGTTGAAGTGGTTCGTCCAGAAGTCGACCATCACCTCGCGCAGCTGGCGCTCCGAGATGGCCGCGCGGACGATCGCGAGCTGCTGCAGCTCGCCGCCGAGCTCGCGGAACTCTTGCATCGGTCTCGCGCCACGCATGCGGGACGAATCGCCGGTCGCGGCCGCCTCGCGCTGCAGGCGTTGGCGCTCCTGCACCGCATCGCGATAGCGCCCCGCGAGGTCCGCGCGATCGTAGTCGAGGATCTTGAATTCCCGCTCGCGCGCCGCGAGACGGGAATCGGGAATGTGATCCGCATCGAGCTGCTGCTCGATCCAGCGCATCACCCCGACCTTGGCGACGCTGTCGGCTTCGCCGGGGCGAGCGCCGTACGCCAGCCGATTCAGCGCATGGAACGCCGAATCGCGCGGCGTCAGAGCGGGTGCGACACCGGGAGCCTGCGCGGTCAGCACACAGAGGGTGGCAACTATGGAAAGCATGTGTCTGGTCTGACGTCTCTCCGGAAGCCAAGTTAATGCCCATGGGCAAACGGCGACTATATCGTGCTGCCCGCGTCGCTCAGGGCGCCGGCCCCGACGCGGCTCCCACCTGGGGTGAGCGGCTCGCCGCGCTGAAACACGTCCTCCCGCTGGTGCGGCTCGTGTTTCAAACGCACCGCGGCTACACCATCTGCATCCTGCTGCTCAGGGTCATCCGGTCATTCATCCCGGTCGCCGTTCTTTGGGTCGGCAAGCTCATCATCGACGCGGTTATCGCGGGCGTCGCAACCGTCCATGCGGGCGGCTTACCGGACTGGTCGCCCCTCGCGTTGTTGGTCGGATTGGAGCTCGGCATTGCGGTCGTGGGCGAGGGACTGGCGCGGCTCTCGGCCCTGCTCGAGAGTCTGCTCGGCGACCTGTTTGCGAACCGGCTCAGCGTCCGGTTGATGCGTCACGCCGCCACGCTCGATCTCGCCCAATTCGAAGACGCCGAGATCTACGATCATCTGGAGCGCGCGCGCCGCCAGACCGTCGGACGCATCGGCCTGTTCACGCTGCTGCTGGGGACGGCGCAGGATCTCATCACGCTCATCTCACTCGCGAGCGTGCTGCTCGTCCAGCTGCCGTGGCTGCTCCTCCTCCTGACCGTTGCCGTGCTGCCGGCCTTTCTCGGCGAAGCGCACTTCGCCTCGCTCGGCTACTCACTCCTGTTCAAGTGGACGCCCGAACGCCGGCTCCTCGACTACCTCCGGTATATGGGGGCGTCCGACGAATCGGCCAAAGAAGTGAAGCTGTTCGGCCTGTCGGATTTCTTGGTCGGGCGGTACGCCGACCTGTCGGACAGGTTCTATCAGGAGAACAAAAAGCTTTCGATCCGGCGCAACATCGTCTCGACGCTGCTCGTCACACTGGGGACGTTGGGTTACTACGGCGCCTATGCCGTGATCATCTATCGCACCGTGATGGGCGACTTCACGATCGGCACGCTGACGTTTCTCGCGGGCTCCTTTCGCCAGAGCCGCGGCTTGATCCAAAGCGTCCTCATCGCGCTCTCGTCCATTTACGAGCAGAGCCTCTACCTCAGCGACTTGTTCACATTCTTTGATGTGCAGCCGACGGTTGTTTCACGGAACGGAGCCAAGCCGGTCCCGCGACCGATGCAAACCGGATTCCGATTCGAGAACGTCGGCTTCCGGTATCCGGGGTCGCAGCGTTGGGCAGTACGTCATCTGACGTTCTCGTTTCAGCCGCATGAGCGGATCGCTTTGGTGGGCGAAAATGGTGCGGGAAAGACGACGCTCGTGAAGCTGCTGGCTCGTCTGTACGACCCGGACGAGGGTCACATCGTGCTCGACGGCATCGACCTGCGCGACTACGACCTGGACAGCCTCCGCCAGAACATCGGCATCATCTTCCAGGACTTTGTCCGCTACGACTTCATTCTGCGCGAGAACATCGGGGTCAGTCAAATCGATGCCTTGAGCGACGACGCGCGCATTCGCCAGGCGGCGCAGCGCAGCCTGGCGGACTCGGTCGTGCAGCGCGTGCCCCAAGGATACGATCAGATGCTGGGGAAGCGATTTGACAACGGCGTTGAGTTGTCGGGCGGCGAGTGGCAGAAGGTCGCGCTCGCGCGCGCATACATGCGCGAGGCGCAGGTCCTGATTCTCGATGAACCGACGGCCGCGCTCGACGCGCGCGCCGAGTACGAAGTCTTTCTCCGGTTCGCCGAGCTGACGAAGGGGCGGATGGCCGTTTTGATCTCGCACCGCTTTTCGACGGTGCGGATGGCCGACCGGATCTAGGTCTTAAAGGGCGGCGAGCTCGTCGACGACGGTACGCACGAGGAGCTGGTGGCCCGCGGTGGCCTCTACGCGGAGCTGTTCAGTCTTCAGGCGGCGGGGTACCGCTAGCCGGCGCTGGTCGCACGTTCCCGCCATCCGCAACGAACTTCCAGCCGCCATCCGCCTGCCGGCGCCAAATCGTCAGATATTTGCTGTAGTGGTTCAGGCTGGAGNNCCCACCGTGCACCCGAGATCTCCTGACGGTGCGATGTATGCGGCGACCGGCCGCCACTCGAGCACTGCGCCTGCCGGAAAGCCGTCGAATGCGGCGCCGATTGCCTCCCGTCCTTCGGTCAGCTGTGCGCCTCCCCCGAACGAGACCGCGTTGTCCGCCGCGTAGCTGAGAAACGCCGGCTTCGCGCCGCTCGTCACGGACAGCGCGGCGAACGCCGAGTCGGCATGCATCAGTTCAGCGGCATTCGCGCGGCCGCGCACCTGGGCACTGAGCGTACCCGTGGGAGGGTGGGGCGAGACCGAGTCGGGCACGGCGATCGGCTTGGTCATCGCGTACGCCGTGATCCGCCAAGTGCCGCCGGTTTTCCGCCAGCAGGCGAGATACTTGCCGCGCGTTCCGCCGGCCCTCGTCCAACCATAGGAGTAGCCGAGACGCCCATCCGCCGAGACGTCGGCGAACGCGGGCGACCACGCCGGCTTCAGGAGGGAATCACTGCTCGCAAGAAACGATCGAATCTGACTGCTGCCGCGCAGCAGCGGGGCGCCGGGATACAGATAGATCGCGTCGTCCGTCAGCGCGGGGAAAAACCCTCTCGTCAAACCCGCTGCCGCCGTCTTGTCGGACAGCGAACGGTCAGCCGCGACCAGAGCCTCGCGGTCGGATGTTCTGTCGGCCGCAGTAGCGAGCAGCGTGAGACCGAGTAGCGCGTAGCGCATGAGTAACCTCCCGGCTCACAATGTGGACGCGCCGCGGGGGCGCGCGTAGAGGCGTGACGTTACAGGCAGGTGAAGTTCGCACGATTCTGACGGCCGTGCCCGAGTGGCCACCACCCCGCCCACCCGCGCCACATCGTCACGGTGCGGAGGTTCGGGTACCGGATCGAGCGCTAGCGAAACAGCAGCCGGTCGGCGATGCGCTCGGCGATGGCGAGCGGCTCGCCGCTGGAGCGATTGGTCAGCACTACGATCGTGAGCCGCCGCCCTGGGAAGCGCAGGATCGCGTTGCGGAATCCGCTC
>QHTY01000244.1 GCA_003220985.1 Gemmatimonadota bacterium | reverse complement strand
GATCCGCTCGTACGACACCAGGCGATCCGGATCGATGGCGCCCGCCGGCGCGGCGCGCACCGCGCAGCCCGGTTCGGCGAGGTGGCGGCAGTTGTCGAAACGGCATTGATCGAGATAGGGGCGGAACTCCGGAAAGCAGGCGCCGAGCGCGTTGGGGTCGATGCCCCAGGCACCGATTTCGCGGAGGCCGGGGGTATCCACGACATAACCGACGCCGGCAACAGGCACCAGCTCTGCGGCCGTGGTGGTGTGCTTGCCGGTCCGCCACTTCTCGCTGATCGCGCCGACCCGCAACTTGAGGCCCGGCTCGAGGGCATTGAGCAGGCTCGACTTCCCGGCGCCCGACGCGCCCGTAAAGACTGAGTGCCGGCCGCGCAGTAAATCGCGCAGCGCGGGGAGGCCCTCATCCGCCTTCACCGACGTTCCCAGCAGTTGATAGCCGGCGGTCTTGAACCGGCGCGCCAGGGTCTCCTCGATCGTGCGGCCGAGCTCGATCTTGTTCAGGACCACCGCCGCCGGAAGGCCGTTCGCCTCGGCAATGACGAGGAACCGGTCGATCATCCGGGGGCTCGGCTCCGGATCACGGGCGGAGGTCACCACGATCACCTGATCCACGTTCGCCGCGACCGGCTGCGAGCGCCGCGGACCCGCACCACTGCTGCCCTGCGCCGCTCGACGCGCGAGTACCGACCGGCGCGGACGGATCTCCGCAATCGTCGATCCCTCGAGGACCACGACGTCGCCGGGGACGACGCGATCGGAATCCTGGTACTTCAGCTTGCCGCGCAACGTGGCGGTGATTTCGCCCGCATCGGTGTGAACCCGATACCCTCCGGCCGTCCGCGCAAGGACTACGCCGTGCGTGAGCGTCACGCTGTGCTCCGGGCGACGCATTGATCGAGATACGCCTTCACCTGTTCCAGCGTGAGCGCCAGCACCGGTGCCAGCGCGTCATCCGGCGTCGCGCCGAACGCGATGTAGTCCGTTTCCAGATGTCCGGCCGGGCGCTCACCTTCACCCCACCGCACGAAGAGCAGCGCAGCACCGTAGCGTCCTGCTTCCGCGGAGTCATCGGTGAACGTGTCGACCGAATACGCCTGGCCGTCCGCCGCACCGAATGCGGGCGGCCGACCATGTATTTGCTGGTATCCGCCTAGTGTCGTGTCGTCCACTCTTTGAGAATGTTGGTAGTGATGAACGCGATGTTGGCGGGGCGCTCGGCCAGGCGGCGCATCAAATAGGGATACCAGTGCGTTCCGAACGGAACGTACACCCGCATGTTGTAGCCTTCGCGTCGCAACCGGAATTGCAGGTCGCGGCGCACGCCGTACAGCATCTGGAATTCGAAGCGGTCGACCGGAATCTTGCGCCGCTTGGCGAATGCCTTCGCGTGGTCGATGATCTTGAGATCGTGCGTCGCGATGCCCGGATAATTGCCGCGCTCCATGAGCTGCTCCATGCAGTCGATGAAGTTGGCATCGACGTCACGTTTGTCGGGGAAGGCGACGTCCTCCGGCTCCTGGTACGCCCCCTTGCAGAGGCGCACCCGCGCGCCCAGGCGGATCATCGTGTCCACATCGGCCGCGGTGCGCCGCAGGTACGATTGCAGCACCACGCCCACGGCATTCCCAAACTCGGGATAGAAGATGTCTTTGAAGAGCGCGATAGTCTTCGCAGTGTAACTCGACTGCTCCATGTCGATCCGCACAAACGAATCGTATTGCTTCGCCTTGCCGATGATGCCGCGCATGTTGCCGATGCATAGCTGCTCGTCGATGTCGAGTCCCATCTGCGTGAGCTTGACCGAGACATTGGCGTTGGCATGGGCAGCGCGAATCCGATCGAGGAGATCGAGATAGGTCCGGCAGGCGCGCTGCGCCTCATCGGCATGTCGCACCGACTCGCCGAGCAAGTCGAGCGAAGCGGAGAGGTGGCTGCTGCTCACGTCGCGCAACGTCGTGATGGCATCGTCGACCGTTTCGCCCGCGACGAACCGGGATGCCAGTTTGCGCGCGAGTCCGTTCCGCCGAACGAACCGAAAGATGCTGGGCTGCTCGCTCAACCACAGGAAGGCCGCGCGCAGCATCAGGCGTAGAACTTGGTTCCCCGGCGAGCATGCTCCCGCAATACCTCAGATGCCGCGAAGCGGACACCGTGCCGCTCGGCGAGACGCTCGAGATCGCCGACGACGCGCTCGGCACCGAGGTCATCCGCGTATCGCAGCGGGCCGCCGCGGAAGGGCGGAAAACCGAAGCCGAAGATCGCGCCGATGTCGCCGTCTCGCGGATTGCGGACCACGCCCTCGCCCAGGGCCCGCGCCGCCTCATTGACCATGCCGAGCACCAACCGCTGCAGGATCTCCGCGGGGCGCGGTCCGCCGTTGGGATGGACGCCGAGCAGACCGTAGACACTCTCGTCCACGCCGCGCTTCTTGCCGGCCTTATAGAAGTAGAATCCCCGGCCCGATTTGCGCCCGAGGCGGCCGGCCTTCACCAGAGCGGCGATGCCTTCCCCGGGGACCGGCACGATGTGCTCGCCGTACGCTTCCTGCATCACCCCCGCTACCTTGACGGCGACATCGAGGCCGACCTCGTCGAGCAGCGTGACTGGCCCCACCGGAAATCCGAAACGCACGGCCATGCTGTCGATGTCTTCGATCGACGCGCCCTCGGCCAGGAGATGGCCAACTTCGTTCGGGTAGGGAGCAAGGATCCGGTTCACCCAGAATCCCGGGCTGTCCTTCACCACGATCACGGTCTTGCCCATCCGCCGGCCGAATGCGACCGCGGTACTCACGGTCTGCGGCTCCGTGCGGGCGCCCGGGATGACTTCGACCAGCGGCATCTTCGCGACCGGTGAGAAGAAGTGCATGCCGATGACCCGCTCGGGCGCGCGCGCCGCTTCCGCGATGCGCGTGATCGGGATCGTCGAGGTATTCGACGCAAAGACGCCGTTGGATGGCAGGAGGGGTTCGACTTCCCGCAGCACCTGTTGTTTCACTCCCAGCTCTTCGAACACTGCCTCGATCGTGAGCTCCGCGCGGCCGAAGCCCGCGTAGGTGTCACCACCTGAGAGCAACGCGACGAGCCGCGCGTACTCGTATTTCGTGATCCGTCGCCGCTTTAGCCGATCATCGAGAATCGCGCGCGCGGCGAGAATGCCCTGGCCCACGCGGGTCAGGTCGGCGTCCTTCATCCGCACGTCGACCTCGGCCTGAGACACTGCGGTGCCAGCGATGCCGGCGCCCATGAAACCTGAACCGACAATGCCAAGCCGCCGGGATCCTTCTTGAGCTGATTCGTCGCGAAAAAGATCTGCACGAGTTTGCGGGAGACATCGGTCACTGCCAGCTGCCCGAACAACTGGGCTTCACGCTTCAATCCTTCGGTGATGCCGTGCTTCAGTCCGTACTCGACCGCCTCGAGCGCGGCGAGCGGTGCGGGATAGTTTCCGCCGGTCCGCTCGAGCACTTGTTTCCGCGCGCTGCGGAACACGAGGCGCCGGCCGAGCGGATTGCCATCGAGCAGGAATCCGACGAAGCCGCCGGGGCGTTTGCGTTTCGGGCGCCACCCGCCTGCCATGCGTTTCGCGGCGGCCAGCGTGATGTCGGCGAGGATAGCCGGGGGCACCAGCTCATCCACCATCCCCAGGCGGAACGCCCTGGCAGCACGCTCGCTCTTGCCGGCGAGAATCATGTCGAGTGCGGCACGCGCGCCGACGAGCCGGGGCAGCCGCTGGCAGCCACCGGCGGCAGGCAAGATGCCGAGCTGCACTTCGGGCAAGCCGATCTGCGTCTTCGGGTGGTCGGTGGCGACGCGGTAATGAGAGGCAAGCGCGAACTCGAAACCGCCGCCCAGACAGGAGCCGTGAATGCCGACGGCGACCGGCTTGGGAAAGCGCGCCACGCGATCGAGCATATCCTGGCCGTCGGCCGACAGCCGCTCGGCTTCGGCAGCCGAGCTGAGCGTGACGAACTCCTCGATATCGGCGCCGGCGATGAAGGTGTCCGTCTTACCCGAGAAGAACGCCACGGCTTTGACACTTGGATCGTCGCCCAGCGCGGCGAAGCAGGCGATGAATTCGTCTTTCACCGCCCGCGAGATCACGTTGACGGGCTGGGCCTTGAGGTCGAGCACGACGGTCGCGATGCCGTCCGCGACATCCCAGGTGAGGGCTGGCGCGGTACGCGCGGCGGGGGAGGGAGCGATCGTGGCCATCAGCGGCGCTCCAACACCATCGCGAATGCCATCCCGCCCTGCGCGCACACCGAGATCAGGCCGAACTGTACGTCGCGCCGGCGCATCTCATTGGAGAGCGTGGTGACGAGCCGCCCACCGGTCGCGCCGAACGGATGGCCGATCGCGATCGAGCCGCCCATGACGTTGATGATGTCCTCGTTGATCTCCCAGGCTTTGGCCGCGAAGCCCTGAAGATTTGAGAGCACCTGCGACGCGAAGGCTTCGTGAATCTCGATCAAGCCGAGGTCCTTCCACTGGATGCCGGCGCGCTCGAGTGCCTTGGGGACGGCCCAAATCGGCGCCTGGAGTAGTTGCCACCCCGGATCCACGGCGGCGACCGCGTACGAGCGAATGTACGTGAGCGGCTCGTACCCGAGCGCGCGCGCCTTCTCGTCGCTCATCAGGAGCACGGCCGAGGCCCCATCGGTCAGCGGCGAAGAGTTCGCCGCAGTGACACTGCCGTAGCGGCGATCGAACACGGGTTTGAGTTTCGCCATCTGCTCGAGCGAGGTATCGGTGCGAATTCCATTGTCCTGCTGCACGATGGCTTCACCGGAACGTGTGGGGAGCCACGGCACGATCTCGGCGGTCAGGCGGCCATCGGTGGTGCCCTGCGCGGCGAGCTGGTGACTGCGCAACGCCCAGCGGTCCTGCGCTTCACGCGAGATGTGATTCTCTTTCGCCATTTTCTCGGCCGACTGGCCCATCGACATCCCGGTCGACGGCTCCGCGATCGCGGGCGCCACCGGTACCAAGTCTCTCGGGCGAAGCTTAGCGAACGTCTTGACGCGCGCGGGGAGGGACTTGGCCTTGCTCGCTTCCACCAGGATGTCGGCGAGTCGCCGCGAGGCCAGAATGGGAATGTCCGACAGCGCTTCGGCGCCCCCCGCGATGATCACGTTCGCGTGCCCCAGCGCGATCTGATCCTGCGCGGCGGTGATCGCCTGATTGGCCGAGGCGCACGCGCGGTTCAGTGAATAGGCGGGGATCTCCTTGGGAAACTGCGGCAATAGGCTCACTTCGCGGCCGATATTCGGCACGAGCGCCGACGGCACGACCTGACCGAAGATGACTTCGTCGACCTCGGTGCCGTCCAGATTGGTGCGCTCGAGCAGCTCGCGCCCCGCGTAGCGCGCGAGGTCCACGGCACGCACATCCTTCAGCACGGTGCCGGCTTTGGCAAACGGCGTACGGACGCCGGCGATCACTGCCACGCGACGACCGTTGAGACTCGGCATTAGATTCTTCCCCTCTTCCTGGGAATCGAAACCTACCACCAGCCCCAAGTGGAGGGGAGTTGGAGCAAACGCGAGCCGCAGCCTTGGCCTCCATGGTCGAGACGCCCGTGGATGTGCTCATCATTGGCGGCGGCATCACGGGGGCAGGGATTGCGCGCGATGCCGCATCGCGCGGGTTCCGCACGGCGCTGATCGATAAAGCCGATTTCGGGGCGGGAACGTCGTCGCATTCCTCACGGCTGATCCACGGCGGCATTCGCTACCTCGAGCAGGGCGCGTTCCGTCTGGTGTTCGAGGCGAGCCACGAACGGCGGGTGCTCCTCACGATTGCGCCGCACCTGGTGCGGCCACTCGCGTTTCTCTTCCCGGTGTATCGGGGCGGTCGCATCCCCGCGTGGAAGCTGCGCGCGGGCATGTGGCTCTACGACCTGCTTTCCGCGTTCCGCAACGTGCGGTGGCATCGCTGGCTGCGCGCAAAGAAGGTGCGGCGCGTCGAGCCCGGGCTGCGCGATCGCGGCCTGATCGGGGCCGCGCTGTATTACGACGCGCAAACCGACGACGCACGCCTGGTCATCGCCACCGTGCGCGGCGCAATGCGCGCGGGGGCGCTCGCGGCGAACTATGTCGAGACGACGGGGCTGCTCAAGGCCGACGGACGCATCCGTGCCGCCGTCGTGCGCGACGCGCTCACCGGAGAAACCGCAACCATACGCGCGCAGGTGGTGGTCAACGCCACCGGACCGTGGTCCGATCAGCTGCGCCGGCTCGACGACCCGCTGGCACCCGCGATCTTGCGGCTCACCAAGGGTGCGCATGTCACCGTCGCCCGCCGCCGTCTCGCGAACGAGCACGCGGTGACGTTGTTCTCGCCAATCGACGGTCGCGTGATGTTCGTGCTGCCTTGGGGCGATCTCTCCTACATCGGGACGACGGACACGGACGCCGATGCGTCCCCGGACGCGCTGCGCGTGACGCCGGCAGATGTCACGTATTTGCTGCGTTCCGCCAACGCGGCGTTTCCGGACGCCCATCTCGCGCCGAATGATGTGGTTTCGGCATGGGTGGGCCTGCGACCCTTGCTCCGCGAGGACCACGCGAGCCCATCGCAGGTGTCGCGCGAGCACAAGGTATTCGAAAGCGAGCACGGCCTCATTTCGATCGCCGGCGGCAAGCTGACGACCTATCGCGTCATGGCACGCGATGTGGTCGATCGCGTCGCGGCCCGACTGCACGCGCTGGATGGACGCCCGCTCCCGCCGCGTGCCCCGACCGACCAGCTGCCGTTGCCGGGCGGCGAATCCCGAGACCTCGACGTTCTCGTCGAGGCCGCGCGTGCGCGCGGCGCCGCCGAGGGAACGGCTCGACACCTCGTGGCGAGTTACGGCAGCGAGGCGGCCGCGGTGCTCAATCTGGTCGACCGCGACCGCCGGCTTGGGGAGTCGATCATCGGCGGCCGGCCGGAGATCTGGGCCGAGGTCGCATACGCCGTCGAGCGGGAGATGGCGGTTCGTGTGCAGGACGTGCTCGTCCGGCGGCTACACCTGTTCTATGAAATCCCCGACCATGCCCAGTCGGTCGTCACCAAGGTGGCGGCGCGAATGAAACAGCTCCTCTGCTGGGACGATGTGCGGGAAGCCGAGGAGCTGCGGGATTACTTTCAGATCGTCGAGCGAAGCCGCATCAAGGCTTGACCTTCACGCGCGGGCGCACGTGCACGTGGACGTTGTGGTTGTCGTCATTGTCGTCGATCTGCCGCAGCGCCCACGTCGCCGCGCGACGAACCGAACCCACCTCGTCCCGCTGCGCCGCGGTCAATCCGTCCAAGGCGCGCGGGCTTTCGATTTCTCCCAGCGCCCAGGCGGCGGTCGCGCGGACATCCTCGTCGCTGTCCTTCAGCGCCACCAGCAAGGGCTCGACTGCCGAGCCGTCCTCGATCTCCCCCAGGGCCCACGCGCTCAACGCGCGCACGTCCGGATCGGAGTCCTTGAGCGCCGTCGCGAGAGCGGGAACCGCACCGCCGTCTTCGATCTCGCCCAGCGCCCAGATGGCCGTCTTGCGCACGTCGGCGACGGGATCGCGCAGCAACGTTTCGAGCGTGCTGATGCCCTGCGCACTCTCGATTTCCCCCAACGCCCACGCAGCCTGCTGCCGCACACGCGGATCGCGGTCCTTCGCGGCCGTCGCGAGCACCGGCACCGCGGAGGCGTCCTCGATTTCGCCCAGCGCCCAGACCGCGGTGAGCCGCACCTCCACGGTCTGATCATCGAGCGCGGTGCTCAACGGCCGCACCGCGCGCGCATCCTCGATCTCGCCCAGTGCCCATGCCGCCGTCCGGCGCACTTCCAGCGCGCGATCGTTCAGCGCGCGCGACAAGGGCTCGATCGCGACTTTCTCTTCGATTTCGCCGAGTGCCCAGGCCGCGGTCATCCGCACTGCCGGGCTGTCATCGCGACTCATGGCGTCGCTGAGCGGACTGATCGCGCGCGAATCCTCGAGCTCCCCGAGCCCGAGTGCGCCGGTTTCGCGGAGGTCCGCGCGCGCATCGCGCAGCAATGCGAGAAACAAGTCGTAGGTACCGGAGTCATGGTGATTGCCGAGGACGCGTGCGGCGATGTTGCGAATGCAGCGATTGTCGTCGCGAATCACGGCGCGGAAGGCGCGCAGCACGGCAGGGTCCACGTCGCGGGACCTCCCGTGCATGGCGAAGTGGACTCCACCGCCGCCACCACCGCCCGGCATCGGCATGGGCGTCGGCATCGGTTGCGGCATGGCCAGGCCCGGTTGACCGAAAGAATGCCCCCAGAATCCCCCATAGTTGGTCAGCGCTTCAGCGGCGAGCGCACAGACGGTCGAGTCGCTGGTGCGGAGCTGGTTCAATACCCGCGCGACGGTCGCGGAGTCGAGGGGCGGGCGGCCTTGCGCGACGAGCAGCAGGGAAGCAAGCAGCGGCACAATCATGAGACATCCTGGGTGAGAGGAGGCGCCGGGTTGGATAGCGCCAATCCGCGAAAGGTTGCCGCCGCGTGAAATGGCCGGTATTATCTCGCCGGGTGCGCCCCACGTCTGTCGTTCTCTGCATCATCTGCCTAATTGGATGTGCTCGAGCCGAATCCTCCCGTCCCGCCCCCCCCCACGCCCCCCAGGCACGCGGGCCGGCTGGTCCGGCGGACTCGCTCATTCCTGCCGTACCGTATGGCGACGCGGTGCGGCGTGCGCTGCTGACGGCGACCCGTGACAGTCTCCCCACCCATGTCGCCAACAAGCTCCGCTGCACGAGCTGCCATCTCGACGAAGGCCGCCGTGAAAATGGGACGTGGATCGGCGTATTCGCGCGTTATCCGCAGTATCGCGCGCGCAGCGGGATGGTCGAGACCATCGAGTATCGCATCAACGACTGCTTTCGTCGCAGCATGAATGGGACGGCGCTCGACCCGGCGGGCGCGGACATGCGAGACATTGTGACCTATCTGGCGTTCTTGTCCCGCGACGTCGCGGTCGCCCCTCCCGCACCGAACACGCGACTCCAAAAGTGGGCCGCGTTCACCGCGGACAGGGCGGCCGGCGCGCGCGTCTTTGCGGCATCCTGCGCGAAATGTCACGGCACCGCCGGAGAGGGAACGCCTGGAGCTCCGCCGGTGTGGGGTGCCGAGTCGTACAACATCGGCGCCGCACCGCCGCCGAATTCATCAGCCGCAACATGCCGTTCGATGCGCCGGGCACGCTGTCCGATAGCCAGGCGTTCAATATCGCCGCGTACGTCAACGCGCACCCGCGACCCGATTATCGGGGCAAGGAGAACGATTGGCCACGCGGCGATCCACCACCCGATGTCGCCTATCCCACACGGTCTCACCACTAGGAGGCTTCGCATGTACAGGCGTGGATTTCTCGGTCGTCTTGCCGCCACGGCGGCCGCGGGAGTCGCGGGACTGACCCCGCTGAGACTGGAAGGGCAGCCGCGTCCCGAACCGACCACCGGCGCCGACGCGTCGTTCGAGACGTGGCTGAACCGGATCAACGGCAAGCACAAGATGATCTTCGACGCGCCCGAACCGAACAGCGGCATGCCGGTGGTCTGGCCGCGCGTCTGGCTCAACGGCAACAACGAGAACTACGGCACGAAAGACGCGGACAACTCCGCGGTCATCGTGCTGCGTCATGCGGCGATTCCGATCGCCATGCACGACGCGCTGTGGGCGAAGTACAAGCTGGGTGAGGTGTTCAATATCAAGGACGGCGACGCGCCGGCGGTGCGCAACGTCTTTGCGAAAGTGCTGCCCCTGCCACTACCGGGCACCGGTATCGAGGCGCTGCTCGCGACCGGTGCTCAGGTCGGTTGCTGCAACGTCGCGCTCTCGGTGTACAGCGGCGTGGTCGCGCAGAAGATGGGCATGGATGCGGCCGCGGTGAAGGCGGATTGGGTCGCCGGGCTGTTACCGGGTGTTCAGGTCGTGCCCTCCGGCGTGCTGGCGGTTGCGCGCGCGCAGGAGAAGGGCTGCGGGTACTGTTTCGCCGGATGAGAAAAAAGGTAGGGGCGCAGCATGCTGCGCCCCTACTTCCACCCCCTGAGACTCCGTACGAAATCGTGTAACACGAAAAACTTCTCGTATAGGCGCACGCCTTTGCGCTTCCTCCCGAACTCGCTGAACAGCTCTCGTAGCCTGCCGCGGCGTGCGACGTAGAAGCGGAAGGTCTCGGCAAAGTCTTCCTGCGGATGCGTCGCGGCGTAGGCGCTGACATAGTCGGTCAACGTCGTCGCAATACGACGTCGCTCGAAATCCACCCAGTGCTCGTCCGCCACGCGGTAGGCCTTGCGCACTTCCCCGAACGCGCGGCGGAACCCGCCCGTTCGGGTCCAGGACCAGTGATGA